>NZ_JBXAFS010000021.1:0-70196 GCF_058793355.1 Afipia sp. MLSD5-FHT05B12 | reverse complement strand
CTTACGCATCGTCCGTCTCCTCGATTGGAGAACAGAACCCTAACTTATAATCGGGGGCGATTCAGGGGAGCAGGTCAGTGTCGACGTCCAAATTGGCGATGAAATCAGCATCGTGAAATATTTTTGCAACGCGTTGCCCGTGTATCTTTCCAACTTCGTTCTCGTCATCTTGAACCAGTGACTCGGCAAGATGGCGGTACTTGAGTGGGCCGGTCATGTGGTCGCTGTTGGCGAATTTTCTTGAGAGATAGTCAACTCTCGCTCCGCGGCGCGAATAGATTGAGATTTGGAAGAACAGTCTTCCATACACTGAGCGCAAGATATCGATTTCCTCTTTGCGCTTGAATTGATGAATCAGATATACAGTCTTACTGTACTGTTCGTCCGATTTTGGCAATTTAACCCGTTTCGCCATTATTCGCCTTATGGCGAGGGATGCCAGTGCTGCGTCTCCGAATTTTGCACGAACTTGATTGCCATAGCCAATGTACGTGACATAACGGCGGTGTAGCGTCGATTTGTCGAGTGGCTGTTCGGGAACAAAGTACTTCTGCAGTACGTTGAATACATCGGTAACTTTGATCTCGACTACTTTGTAGTTGCGGCGCTGAAAATAAAGCCGAAATGCGTTAATCGCGGGCATTAAATCGGCGCCGATAGGGCATACAAAGCCGAATACCAGTTCGGGCTGTTTTATCTTCTGGAAAGAATCGGGCATGGGTTATCCAGATATAAGCTTTCTGTTATCAATGCTTGAATACGGAGGAGCAGATGGCGGGCCTAATACCAATTCGACGTACGGTCGAGGAAATCGAGCGCGCTAACGCTGAATTGTTGCGTCAACATCACGAGCACTTGGCAAGGTGGATCGCTCAACGCAGACCGCTTTCACACGATGCAGAGAACTTCGAAAGCGAATCTTCGGAATCTTTGATAACAACCCCGTCTCGTTGATAAAATTTGTACTGAATGAAGTAAGGCCGCTCTTTCGAGCGGCCTTTTATTTTGTCGAAATCCTCACGAACACCCCGTCGTGCTGCCGCACGTATCGCACTTCATGCACGTGCCATTGCGCACCAGCGTGAAGTTGCTGCACTCCGTACACATGTCGCCTTCATAGCCACGGGCCTTGGCTTCCGCGCGGCGCTCGGCCTTGCTCGGTGCGGCCTGAGCCGTGGCTGCTGCGGCTGAACCAGACTTGCTCCAGTTCTGCTGCTCCAGCTTTTCGGTGGGCGACAGTTCACGCTCGGGCTCTGCCTTGAGAGCGGTGAGGGCGCTTGCCCCCCCACCCGGCGCGCTGCGCGCGCCACCCTCCCCACCAAGGGGGGAGGGATGAGAAGCGGTTGCGCCTGCGGCCGCAATCGACGTGACGTTGCTAGACGCCTGCGCTTCGACAGCACCGCCCTGCATGACGACGAGCTTGTCGGTGCGCGAGCGGGTGAGGCCCTTCGACAGGTACTTCGAGGAGTGCGACGCATCCGGCGACTTGCCTTCCTCGACGCCCTTGCCGAGCGCGTCGAAGTTGGTCTCGCTCGGATCGACATGGGCGAGATCGAAGCGCGACTGGTACGACACGGCGAGTTCGCGGAACACGTAGTCGAGGATCGAGGTCGCGAACTTGATCGAGTCGTTGCCCTGCACCGGGCCCGCGGGCTCGAAGCGGGTGAAGGTGAAGGCGTCGACATACTCTTCCAGCGGCACGCCGTATTGCAGACCGAGCGAAACGGCGATGGCGAAGTTGTTGATGAAGGAGCGCAGCGCCGCGCCTTCCTTGTGCATGTCGATGAAGATCTCGCCGAGGCGGCCGTCGTCGTATTCGCCGGTGCGCAGATATACCTTGTGCCCGCCGACCACGGCCTTCTGGGTGTAGCCCTTGCGGCGATCCGGCATCTTCTCGCGTTCGCGCATCACAACAATGCGCTCGACCAGCTTCTCGACGATCTTCTCCGAGACCTGGGTGGTGCGCGCCGCCATCGGCTTGTCGTAGAACGCCTCGATCGCGTCGTCCTCTTCGTCATCATCGGCGATGAGCTGCGAGTTCAGCGGCTGCGAGAGCTTCGAGCCGTCGCGGTAGAGCGCGTTGGCCTTGAGCGCCAGCTTCCACGACAGCAGATAGGCGGACTTGCAGTCCTCCACCGTAGCGTCGTTCGGCATGTTGATGGTTTTGGAAATCGCACCCGAGATGAAGGGCTGCGACGCCGCCATCATGCGGATGTGGCTTTCCACCGAGAGATAGCGCTTGCCGATCTTGCCGCAGGGATTGGCGCAATCGAATACCGCGTAGTGCTCGGCCTTCAGGTGCGGCGCGCCTTCCACGGTCATCGCGCCGCAGATGTGGATGTTGGCGGCTTCGATCTCGCGCCTGGTGAATCCGAGCGCGGTGAGCAGGTCGAAGCCAGGAGCCGCGATGGCTTCGGGATCGAGCTTGAGCGTGTCGCGCAGGAAGTCTTCGCCGAAGGTCCACTTGTTGAAGGCGAACTTGATGTCGAAGGCGGTCGGTAGCGCGGCTTCGGCCTTCTTCAGCGCTTCGTCGGTGAAGCCCTTGGCGCGAAGGGTCGAGGCGTTGATGCCCGGCGCGTTGGAGAGCGAGCCGTGGCCGACGGCATAAGCCTCGATCTCGGCGATCTCGTTCTCGGGGTAGCCGAGGGCGCGCAGCGCTTCCGGAACGGCGCGGTTGATGATCTTCCAGTAGCCGCCGCCAGCGAGCTTCTTGAATTTCACCAGTGCGAAGTCAGGCTCGATGCCGGTGGTGTCGCAATCCATCACAAGGCCGATGGTGCCGGTCGGCGCGACCACCGTGGTCTGCGCGTTGCGGTAGCCATGTTGTTCGCCGAGTTCGAGCGCCTGATCCCAGACGGCCTTCGCGCGGGTGACGATGTCGCCCTGCGGGCAGCTCGCGTGATCGAGCGGCACGGGATTGACGGCGAGCGCTTCATAGCCGCGGGATTCGCCGTGCGCCGCGCGGCGATGGTTGCGGATCACACGCAGCATGTGCGCGGCGTTCTTCTTGTAGCCGGGGAAGGGGCCAAGCTCCTTCGCCATTTCGGCGGAGGTCGCGTAGCTGGTGCCGGTCATCACCGCGGTCAGCGCGCCGCAGAGTGCGCGGCCTTCCTTGGAGTCGTAGGAGAGGCCCATGGTCATCAGGAGGCCGCCGATGTTGGCGTAACCGAGGCCGAGCGTGCGATATTCGTAGGAGAGTTCAGCGATCGGCTTGGACGGGAACTGCGCCATCATCACCGAGATTTCGAGCACGACGGTCCACAACCGGCACAGATGCTCATAGGCTTCGATGTCGAAGCGGCGGGTCTGCGTGTCGTAAAACGTGAGCAGGTTAGCCGACGCAAGGTTGCACGCCGTGTCGTCGAGGAACATGTATTCCGAGCACGGATTGGACGCGCGGATGTCGCCGCTGGCCTTGCAGGTGTGCCAGTCGTTCATGGTGGTGTTGTAGTGCAGGCCGGGATCGGCCGACGCCCAGGCGGCGTAACCGATCTTCTCCCACAGGTCGCGGGCCTTGAGCGTCTTGGTCACCTTCTTGTTGGTGCGGCCGATCAGATCCCATGTTCCATCGGTTTCCACCGCGCGCAGGAAGTCGTCCTTCAGCGAGACGGAGTTGTTCGAGTTCTGGCCGGCGACGGTGAGATACGCTTCCGAATCCCAGTCGGTGTCATAGGTGTCGAACGAGATGTCGGTGTAGCCCTGCTTGGCGAACTGCATCACGCGCTTGATGAGATTGTCCTGCACCATGGCGCGGCGCGCGAACTTGATCTCGCGGCGAAGCGCCGGGTTCTTCTCGGGATCGAAGCAGTCGTCGCCCGAACCTTCGCAGTTCACGCAGGCCTTCATGATGGCCTTGAGGTGCTTCTGGTTGATCTTGGAGCCGGTGACGAGGGCCGCGACTTTCTGCTCCTCCTTCACCTTCCAGTCGATATAGGTCTCGATATCCGGATGGTCGGCATCGACAACCACCATCTTGGCCGCGCGGCGCGTGGTGCCGCCGGACTTGATCGCGCCCGCCGCGCGGTCGCCGATCTTGAGGAACGACATCAGGCCCGAAGAGCGGCCGCCGCCGGAGAGCTTTTCACCCTCGCCGCGCAGGCGTGAGAAGTTGGAGCCGGTGCCGGAGCCGTACTTGAACAGGCGCGCTTCGCGGACCCACAGGTCCATGATGCCGCCTTCGTTGACGAGGTCGTCATCGACCCCCTGAATGAAGCAGGCATGTGGCTGCGGATGCTCGTAGGACGATTTGGATTTGGTCAGCTTGCCGGTCTTCCAGTCCACATAATAGTGGCCCTGGCCGGGACCATCGACGCCGTAGGCCCAGTGCAGTCCGGTGTTGAACCACTGCGGCGAGTTCGGCGCGACCATCTGCTTGGCCAGCATGAAGCGCAATTCGTCGTAGAACGCGCGGGCGTCTTCTTCCGACGAGAAGTACGAACCCTTCCAGCCCCAGTAGGTCCAGCAGCCGGCGAGGCGATCGAACACCTGCTTGGCGGAATGCTCGCCGCCGATGCGCTCGGATTCGGGGAGGGCGGCGAGGGCCTCGGTGTCCGGCACCGAGCGCCACAGCCACGAGGGAACGGTTTCTTCCTCGACCTTTTTCAGGCGCGAGGCGACGCCGGCTTTACGGAAATACTTTTGCGCAAGAACGTCGGAGGCAACCTGCGACCAGAACTCCGGCACCTCGACATTCTCAAGGCGGAACACCACCGAGCCGTCGGGGTTACGGATCTCACTTGTCGTCAGCCTGAAATCGATGGCGGCGTAGGGTGACTGATCGGCTTTGGTGTAGCGGCGTTCGATGCGCATTGTAGTGCCCCGTCTTTTACCGGCGCTCCCGTCCCTGACGGTAAGCCGGAGATTTCAATTTGCGAACCGGTTCGTTCGCCGTTTTCTGCCGTTCACGTCGTCCCGTATTCGAGTCCGAAGCCGCGGCCTGTTAACTCTGGTGGGCAAGGTACGGTCCCCAAAACCAGCCTTGCCCGAACGCCCCAAACTCGCCTTTTGCACCACGGCTTGCCGCGGTTTCGCCTTTGCCCGGATTGCCGTCCGGTTCCGAAAAAAGAGCAGACAAATCCACGTCCCGTGACCTCGACCGGTCTGACGGAGCTGCCTTCTCGACCCTTTTCGGGAGGTGCCCGGCGGGACTGAAAACCCCCGCGCCGGACAATCCTAAAGCTAGGCCGACTCCATCCGGCACGTCAAGGATTAGTGTCGAAACCTGAATCAAATACTAAATATGGTGGAAAATGCGGATTTCCAGCGGGATGATGCATCGCCGGATCGGTTCGCATTGCGGGAAGTATCGGTGAGTCCTTGTGGATTCGGAAGCCGAAATCTCACCTCCTTGTGAGTTCCTCCAAGCTTTGTCGCGAGCCTCCAAAATCGCGTCTTTGGTATGCGCGTATTTTGCGGATTTCGGGTGGATCGCGTGCCGTGCGCGTGGTCTTTCTCCCCGTCATCCACATGGTGTGGAATTTTGAGTCGAAGGACCAAACCTGTGGATAGCCGCACGCCACCCGAAGCGCTGATCGAAATGTCGCTCGAAGCGCGAGCCGCAGCAGAACGGCGAACGCGAACGATCGGCTACCTGCTGCTGGTCGCGACATCGGTCGGCTGGGGATTGAACTGGCCCGTCACCAAACAACTGTTGATGGAATTGCCGCCGCTCTCGGTGCGCGGCCTGTCGGGCATCATCGGCGCCGCGCTGCTGGCGCTGCTGGCATTGGCGTTTCGTCAGCCGCTGCGGGTGCCACGTGCGACGTGGCCGCGGCTTGTGCTGCTGTCGTTGCTCAACGTGACGGCATGGATGGCGCTGATGGGTCTGGCGCTGGTGTATCTGCCGGCGAGCGAAGCTGCGGTCATGGCCTATACAATGCCAGTCTGGGCCTCGGCGCTGGCGTGGCCGCTTCTCGGCGAACGGATTTCGCTGCTGCGCGTGGCCGCCATGGCGATGGCCATCGCCGGGCTCATCGCGCTGATGGGCGGCGGAGGTATTGCTGCAAGCTACGCCAAGCTGCCGGGCATTGTCTTGGCGTTGTCCGGTGCGTTCCTGTTTGCGCTGGGCACGGTGTTCGGCAAACGCTGGCCGCTCGGACTGCCACCACTGACCTCGGCAGTCTGGCAGATCCTGATCGGGTGTCTGCCGGTGGGGCTTGCGGGTCTCATGCTTGAACAGCCGCACTTCATGGCGCTGTCGTCGCTTGGCTGGACCTTGTTCGGCTATTCGATCGTGATCCAGTTCTGCGTGGCTTACGCCTGCTGGTTTGCTGCGTTACAACGATTGCCAGCGTCGGTCGCCGCCATCGGGACGCTGCTGGTGCCGGTCATTGGCGTGCTGGCGTCTGCCGCAGCGCTCGGCGAGCCGCTCGGCGTGGCCAAGATCGCGGCGCTCGGATTCACCATTGCAGGCGTCGTTCTGGCGTCACGATCCTGAGACGGCGGTGTCTCAATGCGCGCAGAAAGCGCCTGTTAATACGTCATAAATCAACGCTGTATCCCAAATGTAACAGCCCCTGGAACCTGAGCCTGTTAGGTTCCCGGTGGGCTATCGGCGGCTGACCATGCTGCCGAGGGAATGGGGTTGGGCGTGGCGTCGATTGTTGCGGACCGGGCGTTGGAGACGCGCGTGCGGATAGCGCGTGCGATGCGATTCCCTGTGATCGCGATCATGGCTGCGATCATCGCCGCTGTGACTCTGCCATCGACGGACGCACATGCACAATTTGCCTGCGTCGGGACGCTCGGCGCGAGCGATGTCGCCTGCACCAATACCGGGACGACAGCCGTTCCGTTCCTTCAGGATCAGCTCGGTACGTTCAATCTGACGATCACAAGTTCCGGCGCGAGCAACGGAATCACAACGACCAGCGTCGATGGCAACGTCACTGCGACGAATTCCGGCATCAATGCCGACATGCTGGACACCTCAGCCAGCGGCCTCGGCAACGCGACGTCGAACAATTCGGGGATCATCGGGACATACATCAGCACGTTGACCGGCGCGGGCAATGCGACCTCGACGAACTCCGGAACGGTTGTTCAGGGCATCACGACAGCCGCGCAGGATGGCGGCAATGCGCTGACCAACAACTCCGGAAGCGCTTTCGCGATTACCACTTCCACCGTACCCGGCTCGGCGCTGGTCGGCGGGTCGGCGACGTCGATCAATTCGGGCTTCGTGGCGAGCGTGATTGGCACCACGGCAGATGGCGGCGGAAACGCCACGACCACCAATTCTGGTATTGTCATTGACGGTCTGACCACGGTCACAAGCAATGGCGGTCTGGGTTCTGGCGCAGGCACCGCAACCAGTATCAATTCCGGCATAGTCGATACGATTATTACTCAGACCTTCGATGGCGGCAACGCAATCACTATTAATTCCGGACGCATCGCGAACGCGGGCTTTGGACCGGGAATCTTTAGCGGCGCCATTGATGGAGGCAACGCAACAACGGTGAACATCGGCTTCGTGAATGGAGGCATTTTTACCGGGAGCGGTATGGCCGGAGGCGACGGCAACGCGATCACTGCAAACTACGGCACCGTCATAGGCCCTGTTGTGACGGCCGCTGGCGTCGCAGGAGGCAACGGCGATGCATCCGCGTTGAATGCCGGCAGCATTTACGGCACGGTCGATGTAATTGCTGGTGTGATCGGCATGGCCAGTTTTACAAACGCGGGTTTGGTCGATGGAACCTCGAGCGGTGGATTGGCCATCAATCTCGCCCAGTTCGATCCCGCAACGCCAACAACGCTGAACATCCTGCCTGGCTCCCGCATTGTCGGAGAGATCATTCTCAACGGCGACACGTCCGATCCATTCTCGGTCGGCACCAAAGTCAATATCCTGAGCGGCCATGACATCTCATCCGTGCTGACATTCGGAGGTAGCGGTTGCGGATGCACCACTGGCGGCCTGACTGATACCGGCGCGGTCGTGAACGTCACCGGCGGCGCGCCTTATGTCGTCAGCGGCAACACGGTCGCCATTCTCGACCCGACGTCCTTCGCCAACGCAGACCGCAACATGGTCGATGTCACGCGCACGATCACCTCGCTGGTGACGAGCCGCCTTACCAATCCAGCGCCGATCGGCGGCAGCGGGTCGGCGGCTATCGGCTTCGCTCCGTCCGGCAATGTCGCGCGCGATATGGCCAACGACGCTTTCTCCGGGATTCCGGCGCTGGCCTATGCCAGCAATGACCGCGTGCTGTTGAGTAATCCAAGCTTCACTGCGGCCGATGGCACAAGCATCTGGGCGCAAGGCTTTGGCGGCCAGCGCATTCAGCAGGCCGATGCGCCGACGCTGCGCTCGGTGAGCAACTTTTATGGCGGCGTGCTTGGCCTCGACAAGACGGTGCAGCCCGGCCTGCGCCTCGGCGGTTTTATCGGCGGCGGCGCGATCAGGTCGACCATCGATCTGCATTCCGGCGATACCTCGAGCGATATCTTGTTCGGCGGTCTTTACGGCCGCTATGCGATGGGCCGCGCGTTCCTGGATTTCTCGTTGCTCGGCGGTTACAGCAGCAACGATGTGAAGCGCACGATCGCCAACAATCTTGTGCCAGGCTATGAATACGCCGCGGGCAAGTACAACGGCTGGTTCGTCAGTCCTGAAATCGCCTACGGCCTCAAGCAATCGCTCGGCTATAACCTGACGCTGACTCCATCCGCGCGTGTGCGCTATCTTGCTGCCGGTTTTGTCGGTTATCAGGAAAGCGGGGCGAGTACGAATTTGACGGTGGCTTCACGCACCTCGCACAATTTCGAGGAGCGCGGCGAGCTGAAGCTGACGCATACGACAAACGCAACGCCGACCGAGCAGCTTCAGTTGAGTGGCACCGCAGGCCTGATTGCCTTGCAGCGCGTCGGCGACAGCAATGTCAGCACCATCTTGCTTGGGCAGAGCCTCGCCTTCGCAACGCCGGGCAAGGGCAGCATCGTCGGCTTCTATGCGGGGGCCGGCTTCGACTGGCGTAACGCTACCGGTGTTTCGGTATTTGGCGCAGCCGAGTTCACTGCGATGTCCGACCAAAGCCAAACCATCACCGGCAGGGGCGGCGTGAAAGTTTCGTTCTAGGCGCTCCGTCGCTCCGTTGATCCAGCATCGATACAAAGAAAAACGGCGATGCAATGCATCGCCGTTCTCGAAATTAGATGTTTGTCGAACTTACGGGCAGGGGTAGCGGTTGCCGTCGTAGTTGAGATACGTGCCCGATGCCGGATCGTAGGAGCGGTAACGCCGCATGCAGTAGGCTTCCGCATCACCATAGCCGGGCGCGACCACTACAGGGGCCGGTGCGGGATAGTACGCCGGACCGCCGTAACCGTAGCCATATCCCGGGCCGTAGTAGTAAGGGTTTGAGCCAGCCGCGATTGCGCCACCGATGAGAGCGCCGGCGGCAAGTCCGATCCCGAGGCCAGCGCCGCCGCCGTGATAATATCCGCGTCGCCGCCACTGAACTTGAGTCACGAGCGAACTATCGGTGCCCGCATGGGCAGCCGCGAGAGGCTGGCTCGGCGCCAGCGGGGCAGCATGGCTGGATGACATCGCAGCCACCGGAAGCGCCAGCGCAACGGCTGCGATCGCGCATCCATTCCTAAAGGTGATCATCTTCCTCACTCCAAAGCCCGCATCGATCACTCTGCATCGGGGGCTACGCGGAATGCGCGGCTCCATGCAGCAGAGAGCAATGTTGGTTTGGATTCAGGCGCTTCTGGGGCGGTTCCATTTCCGGAACACCGCCCCAAAGGCCGGAAGTCAGGTATCGCGCGACTGCTTACGGGCAGGGATAGCGGTTACCGTCGTAGTTCAGGTATGTGCCTGACGCCGGGTCGTAGGATCGGTAGCGCTGGGCGCAGTAAGCCGCGTCGCCGTCAGCCGTTGGCGCGGCAGCATACTGTCCGTCGTCGACATAGGTCTCCGGCGCGTAAGCGTAGGTGTCATCGTAGTAGGACGGGTCGTTGTAATAATACGATGAGCCTATTGCACCGAGCGCCAAGCTAGCCCCGAAGCCGTACCCTGGAGCGCGCCAATGCCTGCGCCCGTGCCAATGCCGATTTCCGCTCCACTGACCGCCACCTCCGAGTTGGGCGACGGGACGTCCTGAGATCGCATGGTTTCCGAACACGGTTGAGGGCGGCCCCGAGAAACGAACGCCGCTACTGCCGACACGCGGAGTACCGCTGAAGCTGGGTCGCGCCACGGCCGCGCCACCAAAACCTGGACGCGCCGCGAAGCCGCCGCCACGGAAACCACCGCCTCCGCCACCGGCGTGGAATGCAGCGCCACCGCTACGTCCTTCCGGCCGCGCATCTGCGGTCGTTGCGACGAGGACAGGCGTAACTGCCAGAAGCGCGGCAGCGCTGATTGCTTTGAGATTGATCATGTGTTCGAACTCCGGGTGAACTTCATGAAAGAATGGAAGCGAACGTGAGATGTTCCGTGCTTTCCAAAGTTTGAGGTTCACGTTCGCACGAGCTGACCCAATGCAGCATGAACGGATTGCGCCGAAATGGTGTTCCTCATGATGAACCCTCGCCCTGCACGGTGATGCGATACCAGCGCACGAGGTGACAGCGGAGTTCGATCCGGTTCGTTGCGCGGCACGAATTCCTGACGCTGGCGTGGCAATGCACCGGGATAGTCTTCCTGCAAGTAGGCGATCAATTTCTCGCGCTCCTCACAGCGCAGATCCCACGCCGCAGGGGCGCTTCGCGCGCTTGGCAACGCACGCAGTTCAACCGTGTTATCCTTGGTGGCGTCGCTGACTTGAAGCATCACAAGGCGACCGCCTCAGAGCGGCGAGGCGCGGGCCGCGTCCATCGGCCGTTCGCGGAGCTTCTCCACCGGCACGATGTAATCGACGTGCAGGAACACCGAGCCGATCAGTGCGGAGGTTTCGCGGGTCCAGTTCTGGAATGGCTTTTCGATGAAGTAACTCAGCGGCACCACCATCCGCCGCCAAACACGGCGTTGCAATCAACGCGACCATAACTCCATCGATTACGAGTACCGACGCCGTCAGCCAGTTCGGCAGTAGCCAGAGCGTGTTCAGACTCTCCGCATAACTGTATTTGATGACATCGATCATCGTGAGGATTTCGGCGGGTTGGTCAGTGAGGGGTGTCAACGCCGACGTCCGCCGGAGGTTCATGCTTTGCACCAAGTTGCTGTTAGCACTGGACAATTGGTGTGCTGAATGGCATCAAACGGCCATCGCGCACCCTTGCGCGCCCACTTCGGATTCTCGCCATGAAGCTGTTTTTCCTGCGCTTTTTCACGTGGTGGAGCGGCACGACCTTCGGCACGCTGCTCTGGACCCGGCGATTTGGCGAGGTGGTCGGACAGGATGAGGGTGGCAACACCTACTACCGCACCCGCGGCGGCAAGATCGATCCGACGCTGGGATTTGAACGCCGGTGGGTGATCTACAACGGATACGCCGAAGCGACCCGCGTGCCACCCGCGTGGCATGGATGGCTGCATCACACCGTGGACACGCCTCCGACCGAGATCGATTACAAGCCGCGCGAGTGGGAAAAGCCGCACAAGCCGAACATGACCGGTACGCCTGCTGCCTACCGCCCGTCGGGCTCGACGCTCGCTGCCGGTCGTCGGCCGAAAGCTACGGGCGACTATCAGTCCTGGACCCCGGGACAGTAACGGCGCGTATACAAGTACACTGGTTTGGCAGGTGGTGTGAATTGCCCGCCCTTTCCCCGCCGTATTCGGCGTGTTAACCGATAATCTGCGCGCGGCCCATTTTCTGTAGAATGGCGCGGACACGATTCGGTTGAATCGAACACTGGGGCCGGATCAGTTTATGATCTTGAATGTGATCGTTCCGAC
The DNA here is from genome assembly GCF_058793355.1 of Afipia sp. MLSD5-FHT05B12. Taxonomy (NCBI): domain Bacteria; kingdom Pseudomonadati; phylum Pseudomonadota; class Alphaproteobacteria; order Hyphomicrobiales; family Nitrobacteraceae; genus Afipia; species Afipia sp. MLSD5-FHT05B12. The sequence goes on along the minus strand of NZ_JBXAFS010000021.1, from coordinate 58,339 downwards.
AGGTGTGGGGCACGATGTTTTCCGGAAATCGCTTCGCACCCTGCGGCACCGGGTTCCTGTAAAGCTGCGCAAGATGTTCCGAACCATCACAACATTCTCTTTCGCAGCCTTGAGCGCAGTCCCGTTGATACTGGCGGCGACGCCCGTCCATGCGCAGATCGGCAATATCTTTTCCGACAGGCCGCGTCCGCCGGCCAATGTGCAGCAGCGCGGCGAGCCCGTTCAGGAACCCGAAGAGGAGGAGGTGCCTGATCTTCCTCCGCAAGGCCGTCTGCTCCCGACACCCAATCGTCAGTTGCCGGGGCAAGGTGTGCCGCCGCCCGGCACCGTTCAGACCCAGCCATTGCCACCACCACCGGGAACGGCGGCTGCTCCAGGTCAGCCCGCGGTGCCCGGACAGGGTACGCCGAATGCTGCGGTCAATCCATTGCCAGGCCTTCCGCCGGGTCAGAAGCAGCCACGCAGCGCGCCGCCTTCAGCCGCGACGCTGCAACCGGGCGATGAAGTCGTGACTGAACCTCCGGGGCAAAAGATCGTCAACAAGCAGGCTGTTTTCGCGGGCCTCGACAAGATCACCGGCCGCATCATCAAGTTTGACGCCGACATCGGAGAGACTGTCCAGTTCGGCGCGCTGCGCGTCAAGCCGCAGGCCTGTTATACGCGACCGTCGACTGAAGCTGCCAACACCGACGCCTTTGTCGAGGTCGACGAAATCACGCTGCAGGGCGAGGTAAAGCGGATTTTCTCCGGCTGGATGTTCGCAGCCAGCCCGGGTCTGCACGGCGTCGAGCATCCGATCTACGATATCTGGCTGACCGACTGCAAAGGTCCATCCGCAACGGTGGCTCAGCAGGAAGCGCCAAAAGCAGCGCCAGTTCCGCCGCCCCAGCAGCAGCCCAAGCGGCCGGCGAAGCAACCGGCCGTGCAGCGGCCACTGCCGCCGCCAAATCCATTCCCGCCGTTCCGGCAGTAGCGGGCTCAGCACAACTGAAGCCGGCTAACTCTGCGTCAAGCACGCCAGCGCTTCAGCACCGGTGACAGGCCGGCTTGCAGGGAGCGCGAAGAAGTCGGCTTGTCCGGTGACTGCTTCATCGAGCATGGCGCGGTACCTGCGCCGCGGGACTTCGACCGCGCCGAAGGTGCGCAGATGATCCGTCACGAATTGCGTATCGAGCAGCACGAAGCCGCCGGCGACAAGGCGAGCCACGAGATGGACAAGCGCGACCTTCGAGGCATCGCGTTCGGTGTGAAACATGCTCTCCCCGAAGAACGCGCGGCCGAGACTGACGCCATAAAGCCCGCCCACGAGTTGATCGCTGTGCCAGGCTTCGATGCTGTGGCAATGACCGATCTGGTGCAGCGACGTGTAAAGGTCGCGGATGCGGCCATTGATCCACGTATCGTCACGGCCCGGCTGCGGTGCGGCGCACCCGGCGATGGTCTGCTTGAAAGCTGTGTTGACGGTGACGCGGAAGACATCGGATCTAACCGTGCGCGCAAGGCGCGATGCGATGCGGAAGCCGTCCAGCGGAATGATGCCGCGTTTCTCGGGCTCGACCCAGAAAATCGTGGGGTCATCGGCGCTTTCGGACATCGGGAAAATGCCGCAGGCGTAAGCGCGTAGCAAAACACTCGGCGTAATTTCGGACGATGCGGCGTCGCGCGAGCTCATGCGCAATCATAGCAGGTTGCGCGGCCTTCCGCGACCGTCAAGCAGTGCCGACAGCTCGTTTGACCTGCGGTTGTGCGGCGTTCTTCAGCCGCGACACGGTGCGCTGGCCATGCCGGTGGACCGGGGTCCTGATTGACCTGCAAGGACAGGGAGCGGCAGTTCAGGATGACTTGGTGTCGCCGGCTGCCAGGTAATGTTCGAGCCAGTGGATGTGGTAGTCGCCGTCGATAATGCTGGGCTCGCGCACCAGCCCACGGAACAACGGCAGCGTGGTTTCGACGCCGTCCACCACCATCTCGTCCAGAGCGCGACGCAAGCGCATCAGGCACTCGCCGCGGGTCTTGCCGTGGACGATAAGCTTGCCGACCAGCGAGTCGTAATAGGGCGGGATGACGTAGCCTTGATACACGGCTGAATCGATCCGGACCCCGAGTCCGCCTGGCGGGTGATACTGCATGATCTTGCCCGGCGAGGGCCGGAAGGACACCGGGTTCTCGGCGTTGACCCGGCACTCGATGGCATGACCGTTGATGACGATGTCTTCCTGCGCGCATGGCAGATCGCCGCCGGCGGCTACGCGGATTTGCTCGATGACCAGATCGATCCCGGTGATCATCTCGGTCACGGGATGCTCGACCTGAATACGCGTGTTCATTTCGATGAAGTAGAACTCGCCATCCTCGTAGAGGAATTCGATGGTGCCGACGCCGAGATACTGCATCTCGCGCATCGCCTTTGCACAGGTCTCGCCAATCTTCGCGCGCGCGGCGGCGTTCAGGATCGGCGAGGGGCCTTCCTCCCAAACCTTCTGGTGGCGGCGTTGCAGCGAACAGTCGCGCTCGCCGAGATGGATCGCGCCGCCGCGGCCGTCGCCGAGGATCTGGATTTCGATGTGACGAGGCTTGCCGAGATATTTTTCAAGATAGACCGAGCCGTCGCCGAACGCCGCCTTGGCTTCATTGCTCGCGGTGGACAGCGCCAGCATCAGATCGGCCTCGGTCTGCGCGACTTTCATGCCGCGGCCGCCGCCGCCGGCCGCCGCCTTCACCAGAACCGGAAAACCGATCTTCCTGGCGATGGCCATGGCATCGTCGCCGGGACCGACCCCACCGTCCGAGCCGGGCACAACAGGAATGCCGAGCCGCTTGGCAGTTTTCTTGGCCTCGATCTTGTCGCCCATCAGGCGGATGTGTTCCGCCTTCGGACCGATGAAATGCAGATTGTGATCGGCGAGAATTTCGGCGAAGCGAGCATTCTCAGAGAGGAAGCCGTAGCCGGGATGGACAGCGTCGGCGCCGGTGATCTCACATGCCGCGAGCAGGGCCGGTACGTTCAGATAGCTGTCCTTCGCGGGCGGCGGTCCGATGCAGACACTTTCATCCGCAAGACGGACATGCATGGCGTTCGCATCGGCGGTTGAGTGAACTGCGACGGTCGCGATGCCGAGTTCCTTGCAAGCGCGCAACACGCGCAATGCAATCTCGCCGCGATTGGCAATCAGGATCTTGTCGAACATCGCAGCGCCTGACAGTGGGATTATTCAATAATGACGAGCGGTTCGCCGAATTCGACCGGCTGGCCGTCTTCGACGAGGATTTGCGTGACAGTGCCCGCGCGCGTCGATGGGATCTGGTTCATCGTCTTCATCGCTTCGATGATGATGAGCGTGTCGCCAACCTTCACCTTGCTGCCGACATCGATGAACGGCTTCGCGCCGGGTTCGGAGGCGCGATAAGCCGTGCCGACCATCGGCGACGGCACGGCGCCGGGGTGCTTTGAAATGTCGGCGGGTGCGGCCGCGGCCACGACAGGTGCAGGCGCGGAAGCCGAGGCAGCAGCAGGCGCGGGCTGGTAGGAAACAGGTGCAGCGATGCTGATATTGCGCGCGACCCGCAGGCGCAATCCAGCGCGCTCGATCTCGATTTCCGTGAGATTGGTTTCATCGAGCAGCATCGCCAGTTCGCGAATGAGTTCGCGCTCATCGGCCGGCTTTTCCTTGGGAGCAGATGGGTCTTTCGGCGAGGAGGCCATGTGTAATCCGGAGCTTTCTCAGTAAATGACAGGCAGACGTATCAGGCTTGCGCCTTGACGCCGATCTTCGCGGCAAGGCCGCTGATTGCGAGGCGATAGCCGTCGATTCCGAAGCCGCACAGTGTTGCCACGGCAGCAGACGCAACGAAGGAGTGGTGACGGAAGCGCTCACGCGCATAGATGTTGGAGACGTGAACTTCAACAGTCGGGAGTTTGACTGCGACCAATGCATCATGGAGTGCGATCGACGTGTGCGAGTATCCGCCAGCGTTGATGATGATGCCGGCGGCTTTCTTCGCACCGGCCTCATGCACGAAATCGATCAGTTCGCCTTCGCGGTTTGATTGGCGGCAATCAGCGACCAGGCCATAGCGGGCGGCGCTGTCGTGGCAGAGCTTCTCCACATCGGCGAGTGTGTGATGGCCATAGGTCTCCGGCTCGCGGGTACCGAGCAGATTGAGGTTCGGCCCGTTGAGCACGTAAATCGTCTTTGCCATCCGAAAACCAAATCCAGCAATGTCGGCGAAATAATGCGGGTGCGCGCAGCGTGGGGCGGTTTATAGGCAACATGGAGCCGGGAGGGAAGCCTGATCGGCTTCGCCATCCCCCGCCAAATCATTTAGATATCACCTGAAAATCCCGATAGAAGGCCCTGAAATTACTGGTTAACCAATCTTAACGATGTCTTGGGCGAACGCTCCGACCCGGGGCAACCGGGCCTAGCAGGTCGCCTTGCCGCAGCGGGCTTCGGAAATCCTCTTGGCAAGTCCCTCAGCCCCAACTGCGCCGACCACGACATCCTTGCCGATCACGTAGCTCGGGGTTCCGTTGAGACCCATATCCTCGGCGAGCTTGAAGTTCTCATTGAGCGTCGCGCTGATCTCGGGGCTGGTCATGTCCTTTTCGAGTTTGGCCATATCGGCGCCTGCTTCCTTCGCCGCAGCCATGGCGCGTGCCTTGTCAGCCTGCCCGCGTCCGTTCAGCAGCTTCTGATGGAAGTCGAGATACTTCTTGCCGGTCGGGTCCTGCATTCGCAGGGCGATCGCAACCTGGGCGGCCTCGACCGAGCTTGGTCCGAGTACCGGGAATTCCTTCAGTACGACGCGCAGCTTCGGATCCGACTTCATCAGGGTGAGCATGTCGGCCATCGCGTGTTTGCAGTAACCGCAATTGTAGTCGAAAAACTCGACGAAATTGACGTCGCCTTCGCGGTTGCCGACAACGACTCCGCGCGGAGAATTGAAAATCAGGTCGGTATTACGCTTGACGGCGGCGCGATGCTTTTCCGCTTCCGCCACGGCTTGCCGCTTCTGCAACTCGGCTGACATTTCTTCGAGCAGTTCGGGATTGGCTACCAAGTAGTCCTTGATGATTTTTTGAATCTCGCTCTTCTGCGCGTCGCTGAACGACTGCGCATGCGACACGGCGGGCAGACCCAGCACCAGTGCGAAGGCGTATGGAGCAAGAGAGCGGAGCGAGACCATGAGTGTTCCTTCGTGACTGTGTGGACCGTTCAATTCTTTATCGGCTTCGTATTAACGATATCATCGGCCTTGACCCAGCCGGGGGTGCCGATGGCAAACCGCGTCTTTGCGCGCGAGGCGAGGTCTCGCGCCGTTTTCTGGTCTCCGCGCAGATAGGCTGCCTGGGCCGAGGCGAGATCGGCTTCCGCATAGTCGCCCTTGCGGCCGTAAGCCATCGCGAGCTGCGTGTATCCGAGCGCCGCTTCGGGCTCCCGTATCAGCGCTGCGCGCAGAATCTTGATGGCCTCCTCAGCGTAGGCCTTATTCTCGGATGCCACCAAGGATTGGCCAAGTAACATCTCGATGAGCGGTGCGTTGTTGGAGAGCTGCACCGCCCTGCGAAGCGGGGCGATGGCCTCATTGGGCTTGGCTCCCTCAAGCAGCGCCTGGCCCTTCAACTCGTAAAAGTAAGGGTTGTTGGGCTGGACTTTGATCAAGCCATCGATCTGCGAGAGGGCGTTGCGCAGGTCGCCGTGACGATAGGTGGCGATGGCACGGGCGTAGCGTGCGGGCAGGCTGTCGTTTGATGAGGGATAGCGGCGGTACACTGTATCCGCACGTTCCATGAAGCCGGACACCTTGGCGCGCATCATGTCGTGACGGAGCTGCAACGCCGGATCGTCTTTCTTGTCCCAGTACGGGCTCGATCTCGCCAGTTCTTCCAAAGCCCTGACGCGTTCTGCCGGCATCGGATGCGACTGATTGTAGGGATCGGCGCCGCGGGACGCGTACAGCCCCTGTTCGGAGAACCGCTTGAACGTCTCGTACATTCCCCTGGACGACTGGCCGGTGGCGTTGAGAAATTTCACGCCGGCCCTGTCCGCGTTTTCTTCCTGCTGCCTCTGGTAGGAGAGCATGGTGCGCATGATCGCGGCCTGAGGTGCTGCGACTGCCGCAGCACCGGCGTTTCCAGCACCTGAGCGCGCGCCCGCGACGGCGGCGCCCAAGCCAAGCAACATGGCGATGATCAACTGGGTCTGAGCACGGGAAATCTGCTCGCGCAGTTTTGCAAGATGTCCGCCGGCAAGGTGTCCCGTTTCGTGGGCCAGCACGCCGATGATCTGGTTCGGCGTATCGGATTCGCGCAATGCCCCGTAGTTCACGAAAATGCGGCGTCCGTCGGCGACGAAGGCATTGAATGCCGGATCGTTGATAATGACGACCTGAATGTTCTGTTTTTCGAGACCCGCCGCGCGCAGAATCGGACGCGTGTAGTCGCGCAGGAGTTGCTCGGTTTCGGCATCGCGCAGGAGAGGTGGCCCCCCTTGCTGCGCATGCACGGGCCATGACCCGACGAGCAGCGCCGCCGTGGTGACCACCGCGGTCGCGCGCCGCAGGACGGCGCGGATCGGCGAGCGGACGGCTGGCGCGGTCAAGAGGGCATTTGTCATGGCTTGGTCAGCGAGCTTGGCAATGGAGCGGCGGCCTGTAGGGTGCTAAAATCACAATCTAACAAGACGCCGAATGCGGCGGTACAACGGCACGGTGCCGCATGCTTTCCTTGCATGCCGCAGTTTCCGGGAATAGCAGATTTCATGCTCGATATGACGCTCAGAGACAAGGCAAAAAGCCTTTTGACGCCCTCCAGCCGCGGCAATGTTCCGCCGTTCATGGTGATGGATGTGATGGCGGCCGCCGCCAGAATCGAGGCCGAGGGCGGCCACGTGATTCACATGGAGGTGGGACAGCCCGCGGCTCCCGCGCCGCAGACGGCGATCGCGGCTGCGCGCGCGGCGCTCGATGTCGGGAAAATCGATTACACTGCCGCGGTCGGTATTCTCCCGCTGCGTCAGCGTATCTCGCGCCATTACCGTGAAACTTACGGGCAGGATGTCGATCCCGGGCGCATCGTGATCACCACGGGTTCCTCGGGGGCCTTTGTTCTTGCGTTCCTGTCCGCGTTTGAGCCTGGCGACCGTGTTGCAATCACGTCCCCGGGCTATCCGCCATATCGTCACATTTTGCGTGCGCTTGGATGCGAGCCCGTCCTGATCGAAACAACCAGCGCCACACGGCACGCTCTCACCGGTGAGATGCTACTCGAGGCGCATCGCAAGACGCCGCTGAAGGGTGTGCTGGTCGCCAGTCCAGCGAATCCGACCGGCACCATGATGACGCGCGAGGCGATGGCGGACCTGATCGCCGCAGCGGATAGCGCCGGCATCCGCTTCATCTCGGACGAGATCTATCACGGCCTTGACTATGCGTTTCCGGCAGTGACGGCTGCTGAGCTTTCGTCCGAGGCGATCATCATCAATTCGTTTTCGAAGTATTTCTGCATGACCGGCTGGCGCGTGGGCTGGATCGTCGTGCCGGAAGGGTTGGTGCGCTCGGTCGAGACGTTGCAGCAGAACCTGTCGATTTCCGTGCCGACGCTATCGCAGATCGCGGCTGAAGCCGCGTTCGACGGCTGCGCGGAAATGGATGTTATCAAGCATGGGTATGAAGAGAACCGGCGAATCCTGATCGAGGGGTTGCCGAAAGTCGGGCTGACGGAATTCTTGCCCGTGGATGGTGCGTTCTATCTCTATGCTGACGTTTCGAAGTTCAACGCCGACAGCTTCGAGTTTGCCAAGACGATGCTGCAGCAGGCGCATGTTGCGGCGACACCCGGCGTGGACTTCGATCCGTTTCACGGAAAGTCCTTCGTGCGATTTTCCTACTCGCGCTCGACGCAGGAAATCACCGAGGCCGTGGCGCGCATTACGCGTTGGCTCACCAAGGGTTGATTGCGGATTTCCAGGTCCAAATGCAAAACCGCCCGCTGCGAAGCGGGCGGTTCATTCGTGTATGTTCGGATGTTACTCGCCGCGCCGCGACCACCAGCCCGCGCGTCGCGGTTGAGGGGTCTCGGTCTGCGGCTGCGTCGGCTCCGTTGACGGCGCCGGTGTTTGTGTTTGAACAGGAGCGGGTTCCTGTTCCTGTTTAGGCGTCTCGCCGAAAAAGAAGCTGACCTTCTCGCGAACAGTCGACCGCTTGCGCGGAGCTGCTTCGGTATCTTCCGGCGTCGAAATAACGGGAGGCGTCACCGGCTCAGGCTGTGGGACGTAAGCGGGACGCTCCTCGCGCGCCGGCTCTGCCGGTGCAGACAAATCGGCGGCAGCCTCGGTGGCTTCAGATTCCGGCAGCGGCCCGAGATCGTCGGCGATAGTAGAGACAATTCCCTCGCCAGGTTCGGCACCCTCAGCTGTGTTGGCTTCGTTGCCACCACGGCGGCGGCGGCCGCCACGGCGGCCGCGGCGGCGCGGACGGCGTTCGCCATTCGCGTTCTGCTCGGTGCGTGGCTCGCCGTTCTGCTCGTCCTGCTCGTCGTCGCCTTCATCGCCGTCACTGGCTTCGCCGATGGCGTCATCCTGTGGCGCGATGCCGGGCGTATCGCCTCTATCGGCAGCCTGTACTCCGTCACGCGCTTCTCCGCCACGGCCACGCCTGCGGCGGCGGCGCTTGCGGCGCGGACCTTCTTCGCCCTCCGCGACAGGAGCCGCGTCGGCTGATTGAGTCTCGGCATTGTCCTCATCGTCGCCTTCGAACTCGACCTCGGCTTCGAAAGTCTCGTCATCTTCGTAGTCGTAGGTGTCCTCGACCGGAGCCGGGGATGCGGCGAGCTGTGCCGCAAGGATGGCCTTGGCGGCTTCGAGCGTATGAACGGCTTCGCCGCGGTCGATCACGTAGGACTGCTGACCGCTGATCGTCGCATCGGCGATAACCGCCAGCGTGACCTTGAATCCGTTTTCGAGATCACGCAGGTGGCCGCGCTTGTGGTTGAGCACATAGAGCGCGACGTCGGTCCGCGTGCGCACCGTCAGATTGTGGGTCGGTCCCTTCATCAGGGTCTCTTCGAGGCCGCGCAGCAGTTGCAGCGCGACGGACGAGACCGAGCGGACGTGACCGGTGCCGCCGCAATGCGGACAAGGCTCGGTGGAGCTTTCCAGCACGCTGGCGCGGATGCGCTGGCGCGACATCTCGAGCAGGCCGAAGTGCGAGATGCGTCCCACCTGGATGCGGGCACGGTCCTGCCGCAGGCAGTCGCTGAGTTTGCGCTCGACCGCACGGTTGTTGCGCTTCTCGTCCATGTCGATGAAATCGATCACGATGAGACCCGCGAGATCGCGCAGGCGTAACTGGCGTGCGACTTCCTCGGCGGCTTCGAGATTGGTCTTGAGCGCGGTATCCTCGATGTGATGTTCGCGGGTGGAGCGCCCGGAATTGACGTCGATCGAGACCAGCGCTTCGGTCTGGTTGATCACGATGTAGCCGCCAGATCTGAGCGTCACCGTGGGAGAGAACATCGCGTCGAGCTGACTCTCTACGCCCATGCGCGAAAACAGAGGCTGGCCGTCGCGATACTGCTTCACCGCGCGAACATTGCTTGGCATCAGCATCTTCATGAAATCACGGGCTTCGTTGAAACCGGATTCACCGGCAACGAGGACTTCGTCGATTTCCTTGTTGTAGAGGTCGCGCAGCGAGCGCTTGATCAGCGAGCCTTCCTCGTAAACGAGGGTCGGAGCCTGCGATCTCAGCGTGGTGTCGCGGACGGTTTCCCACATCCGGATCAGGTATTCGAAGTCGCGCTTGATCTCGGGCTTGGTGCGGGACGCGCCGGCGGTGCGCAGGATGATCCCCATGCCTTCCGGCACATCGAGATCCTGCACCACGTCTTTCAGGCGCGAACGATCCTGTGCTGAGGTGATCTTGCGGCTGATGCCGCCGCCGCGTGCCGTGTTGGGCATCAGCACGGCATAACGGCCGGCGAGCGACAGGTAAGTCGTCAGCGCCGCGCCCTTGTTGCCGCGCTCTTCCTTGACGACCTGAACCAGCATCACCTGGCGGCGCTTGATGACTTCCTGAATCTTGTACTGGCGGCGAGGGCGGAAGGCGCGTTCCGGCACTTCTTCCAGCACGTCGTCGCCACCGACCGACTCGACGACTTCTTCCTCGGCGTCTTCACCGTCTTCATCGTCGTCACCATCGGCATCGTCGGCGTGGTGCTCGTCTTGATGGTCGTCACCGAGAGGAACGACGGGCGCTTCGTGAGCCTCATCATGGGCGTGCGGTTCGGGCTGATGATCGTCATGCTCATGATCATCGAGCGCTTGGTCATGGGAATGATCGTCATGGGCGTACTCGCCCCGTGCGGCGACCGGTGCAGACAGTTCCTGAGATGCTACGGCCGACGTGGCATCGTCGGCATGGTGCTCTTCTTGGTAATCGCTTCCAGCCGGGAGGGCCGCAACGTCATGAGCCTCACCATGCTGGTGGCCATGTTCGTCTTGATGCGCATTATCATGCTGGTGGTCATGGTCGTGCGCATCATCATGGCCGTGATCCGGTGCGTGATCGCCGACCTGCGCGGCATCGGTTGGTTGCGCGGCTTCCGCCTCCGGGCTCGCGCCTTCGACAATCGCGCTCTGCACACGCTCGCCACGGTCGCGGCGCCGGGAACTGCGATGGCGGGAGCGCCTGCGATTGGAGCGGTTTTCCGATTCTTCTTCGGCTTCACGGTGCGCGCGTTCGTCGGCCTCGATCAGCGCCTGACGATCGGCAACCGGGATCTGATAGTAATCGGGGTGGATTTCGCTGAAGGCCAGAAAGCCATGGCGATTGCCGCCGTATTCGATGAAGGCGGCTTGCAGCGATGGCTCGACGCGGGTGACCTTGGCGAGATAGATGTTGCCGCGCAGTTGCTTGCGCTGGGCAGACTCGAAATCAAATTCCTCGACGCGATTGCCGCGGACCACGACCACCCGGGTCTCTTCCGGATGGGTGGCATCGATCAACATTTTGTTCGGCATTTTTGAGCTCTTGACGGCGAACGGTGCGTTCGGCGGCCAGCGCATGGCGCATAGCCGGGTCACGTAACGGTCCACCTGATTCGGGGGTGAGGGGAAGGCCAAAACGCCGCCCGAGGCACCGTGCCGATCGCAACGTCAGCGAAACGCGACGCGGAAAAGATTCGCGTCGTATCGATGCTGGCGTCGATGGGATTTTATTACAGATCCCGTTCGGCAATAGAGTCTGGCGCATCAAGCGTCGGCCCGTCTAATTCAATGGGCGGCAAAGGCGCCGCCGTATCCTGCCGCCGACGTCGCCAGCGGGTTCGCTGCCGGCAGTGCAAACGCGGCGCAAGGTGCGCGCGCTGGCTCTCGATGGTCCGCTGCCTTGCGGCAACGGTCGCCGGTCATGAAGGTGGCCGCTCGGGCTGGTAACCGCCGCTCCGTATCAGCCGCGTGCTGCGCTGGCTGTGGAGGGCAGGAAGGTACGCTGGAACCTCTGATTGGAAGCGAGGAACTGGCGCTGCACCGGGAAGCTGAACGCGACACAACCGCAAGTTTAAACCGTCAGCCTCTCCTACATACGTCGAATGGCCGTTTCTGGCAAGGGAAGCGTCACAGCGCTGCAACACAGTCGGGTAATCGTCGCGGAGTTGGTAAGAGGCCGTTAACTGCACGGTTCTATTGCGATATGAGGTGTCCGGAGGCGGCGGATTCGTTGACGAGCCACATGAATTATCGCGCATTTTGTATTGTTGCGCAGGTGTGCGCCGCAACATTTTTGTGCTTGCCGATTTCCAGGGCTGTCGCGGTCGAATCTCAAGCGCCGCAGCCAGCGGTTGCGGTAGCCTTTCCAGTCGCCTCCGGCGTGCGTGTGGCCGGCGATGGCAAGCAGACCCGCTTCATTCTTGACCTCGATCGCAAGATCGATGCCCGGGCGTTTGTGCTCGGCGATCCGTATCGCATCGTCGTCGATATCCCGCAGGTCACCTTCAATCTTCCCGCAGGTGTGGGAAAGGAAGGGCGCGGTCTGATACGTGCCTTCCGCTACGGCCTGGTCATGCCGGGCGGATCGCGGGTGGTTTTCGACCTGACCGGCCCGGCCAAAATTGAGAAGACCTACGTCATCGATCCAGCGAACGGGCAGCCCGCGCGTCTTGTGGTCGAGCTAGCCGCGGTGGAACGAGCGGCGTTCAAGGGCTCATCTCCAGGCGATGACAAAGTGCAACTGCGTCCGGCAATCATCGCCGACGCCAGTGGAGCCGCAGTTGAAACGACGGGCACAACCAGGACAGGGAAGACCACGGATCCGCGCCCGGTCATTGTGATCGATCCCGGCCATGGCGGCGTCGATAACGGCACCCAGGCTGCCACTGGCGAAAGCGAAAAAATGCTGGTGCTGGATTTTGCCAAGGCGCTGCGGGATCGGATTGAAAAGAGCGGCAAGTTTCGCGTCGTCATGACGCGCGATGACGACACTTTCGTGCCTCTCGGGGAGCGAGTGAAAATCGCCCGCGCCAATATGGCTGCGTTATTCGTTTCCATTCACGCCGATGCCTTGCCCAAGCGGGAGGGCGATGCCCAGGGCGCGACCGTCTATACGTTGTCGGAGCGTGCCTCCGATGCGGAAGCTGAGAAACTTGCCGAGGCCGAAAACAAGGCCGACGCCATCGCGGGCATCAACCTGACCGAGGAGCCGGCGGAAGTGGCCGACATCCTGATTGAACTGACCCAGCGAGAGACCCGAACGTTTTCAAACCGCTTTGCCCGCACCCTCGTAAACGAGATGAAGGGCGTCGCTCGCATGCATAAGCACCCGCTGAAATCAGCGGGGTTCAAGGTGCTGAAGGCGCACGACGTTCCTTCCGTGCTGGTCGAGCTCGGCTACGTTTCCAACAAGGACGATCTCCAGCATCTGGTCTCCGAAAGCTGGCGCTCCCGGACTGTCGGTTCCGTCGCGCAGGCGGTGGACGCTTTCCTCGGAAAACGCATAGTTTCCACAGGGCCTTCGAACTAAGCCCCTTCGGGTTGAATTCGCAGGGCAATTGGCCGCCGAGGCCCTAGTTTGGCCACAGCGGCGGCTCTATAGAAATTTGGGCTCGGAAGCGACCAGAATCGATCCCCGCGCGGACCGCGGATGGTATAGTTCGGATCGGAAGCCCGGTCGTGCGCCTCGTGTGGTCGCGCCAGACGCTTAAGGACGGATACTGACGATGCGCTTGCTACTGCGGTTCATGGGCTTCCTGTTCGCGGCTGGAACGATCGTATTCCTTGTCGGCGTCGCCGCGGTGGCGGGACTGATCTGGCATTACTCGAAGGACCTGCCGGACTATTCGCAGTTGCAGGACTACGAGCCGCCGGTGATGACGCGTGTTCACGCCGCCGACGGCTCGCTGCTCGGCGAGTACTCCAAGGAGCGCCGCCTTTACCTGCCGATCCAGGCGATTCCAAAGCCGGTGATCAACGCGTTCCTTGCGGCGGAAGACAAGAATTTCTACGAACACGGCGGCATCGACTTCACCGGCATGGCGCGCGCAGCGGTTCTCTACGCGCAGAACTATGGATCCAACCGCCGCCCGCAGGGTGCGTCGACCATTACGCAGCAGGTCGCGAAGAATTTCCTTCTGACCAACGAAGTCTCGTTCAACCGCAAGATCAAGGAAGCCCTGCTGGCGATGCGCATCGAGCGCACCTACACCAAGGACAAGATTCTCGAGCTGTATCTCAACGAAATCTATCTTGGTCTCGGTGCCTACGGCATCGCGGCCGCTTCGCTGGTCTATTTCGACAAGTCGGTGAATGAACTCACCATTGCGGAAGCGTCATATCTGGCCGCGCTGCCGAAGGCGCCGGCCGCGCTGCATCCTGTTCGTAACCGTGACCGCGCTATCGAGCGCCGCAACTACGTGATCGACCGTTTGCTTGAAAACGGCTGGATCAAGCAGGCCGATGCCGTCGCCGCTCGCAAGGAGCCGATGATCGTCACGTCGCGCTCCAATGCGGCGCACATCTTCGCCGGCGAGTATTTTGCGGAAGAGGTCCGCCGCGACATTTTCGAGCGGTACGGCGAGAAGAAGTTGTACGAAGGCGGCCTTTCGGTCCGAACATCGCTCGATCCGAAGCTTCAGGTGATGGCGCGCAAGTCGATGGTGGCCGGACTGGTCAAGTTTGACGAGGCCCAGGGATGGCGCGGCGCGCCGCAGAAGATCGATCTCGGCGGTGACTGGGGTGTAAAGCTCGCGGAGGTGAAATCACTCTCCGATATCTCGCCATGGCGAATGGCGGTGGTGCTTGAAACCAGCGACCAGTCGGCGCGAATCGGCTTTCAACCCGGCCGTGAACTTGGCGGTGCGGTCTCCAAGGCTCGCGAAACAGGATTGATCTCGCTGGACGGCGTCAGGTGGGCGAAGGCAGCTGCCGGTCCGACGCGTTTCAAGACACCGACCGCGGTGACGCAGGTGCTTGCACCGGGCGACGTGATCTACGTCGACCCGTTGCTGGACAAGGACGGCAACAAGATCGAAGGGCAGTACCGTTTACGTCAGGTGCCGGAAGTTTCCGGTGCGATGGTCGCGATGGATCCCTGGACCGGTCGCGTCGTCGCCATGGTCGGTGGCTTTTCGTTCGACCAGAGCCAGTTCAACCGCGCGACGCAGGCGTATCGCCAGCCGGGCTCGTCCTTCAAGCCGATCGTCTATTCGACCGCTATGGATAATGGCTATACGCCGTCAACGGTCGTGGTGGACGCGCCGATCGAAATCGATCAGGGGCAGGGCGCGGGCGTCTGGCGTCCGGAAAACTACTCCACCGGAAAGTATTACGGACCAACCACGCTGCGGAACGCGCTCATCAGGTCGCTGAACACGGTGACGGTGCGCCTCGCGCAGGACGTCGGCATGCCGCTGATCGGCGAATACGCCAAGCGTTTTGGCATCTACGATGAGTTGCCGAACTATCTATCCTACGCGCTCGGAGCAGGCGAGACGACGGTGATGCGCATGGTCACCGCCTATTCGATGTTCGCCAATGGCGGCAAGCGTGTGAAGCCGACATTGATCGATCGTATTCAGGATCGTTACGGTCACACCATTTTCAAACACGATCAGCGCGAGTGCCGGGGCTGCGACGCGGCTGAAGGCTGGAAGAACCAGCCGGAGCCCTCGCTGGTCGATCGCCGCGAGCAGGTGCTGGATTCCATGACCGCCTACCAGATCACGTCGATGATGGAAGGCGTCGTGCAAAGCGGTACCGCGACCGTCTTGCGTGAAGTCGGCAAACCGATTGCGGGCAAGACCGGCACGACCAACGACGAGAAGGATGCCTGGTTCATCGGCTTCTCGCCCGATCTCGTTGTGGGCGTCTACATCGGCTACGATAAGCCTCGAAATCTCGGCCGAGGCGGCACCGGCGGTCACCTGGCCGCGCCGGTCGTCAAGGACTTCATGAAGCTTGCGCTCGCCGACAAGCCAGCGGTGCCGTTCCGTGTGCCTGCGGGCATCAAGCTGATCCGGGTCGATGCCAAGAGCGGCATGCGCGCGGGACCGGGTGATGGCGGACGGACGATCCTCGAAGCCTTCAAGCCCGGAACCGCGCCGCCCGACAACTATTCGGTTATCGGCGTGGCTGACGCTGACGGCCGCTCACCCGGCGTTTCGCCGGATGCGGACCGCGCCATCTTCCGGCCCGGCACCGGCGGCCTGTACTAGCGCAACGAAAGTTGCGCTGGTCACTGTCAGCCGTTACATCCCTCACATCTTTTGAATCGCGGCTCTGCCGCTCATCGGAAATCCCATGCGCCCTGAAATCGAACGCCTTGTTGAAGAGATCAAGCAGTCAGTCGGGCTGCTGAGGAGGCATCTTTGACGTCGATGCTGCCACGGCGCGTCTCGCCGAACTGAACGCTCTCGCAGAAGACCCCAATCTCTGGAACGATCCGCAGAAAGCCCAGAAGCTGATGCAGGAGCGGACCTCGCTCGAGAATCAGCTCACCGGCATTGGCAAGATCGAACGCGAGCTCGAAGACCAGACCGGGATGATCGAGCTTGGCGAGTCCGAGAAGGACGAGAGCGTCGTCCTTGAGGCTGAGAACGCGCTCAAGGCGCTGAAAAAGGACGTCGCGAAGCAGGAGCTGGAAGCGCTGTTGTCGGGTGAGGCCGACCGATTCAACACTTACCTCGAAGTTCACGCCGGTGCTGGTGGCACCGAGAGTCAGGACTGGGCCTCGATGCTGCTGCGCATGTACACGCGCTGGGCAGAGAAGCACGGGTTCAAGGTCGAATATCTCGAAGAGACTGAAGGCGAAGAAGCCGGCATCAAATCAGCGACGATCCAGATCAGTGGCCACAATGCCTATGGCTGGTTGAAGACAGAGGCGGGCGTGCATCGGCTGGTGCGGATTTCGCCTTACGATTCGAATGCACGCCGACACACGTCGTTTTCGAGCGTGGCGATTTTTCCGGTGGTCGATGACAGCATCAAGATCGACATCAAGGAATCGGATGTGCGCACCGACACGATGCGTTCAGGCGGTGCTGGCGGCCAGCACGTCAACAAGACCGAATCCGCAGTGCGTTTGACGCATATCCCGACCGGTGTTGCAGTAGTCTGTCAGGCGGGCCGTTCGCAGCACAAGAACAGGGCGCAAGCCTGGGACATGCTGCGTGCGCGGCTTTACGAAATCGAGCTGAAGAAGCGCGAGGAGAAAGCCGCGGCCGATCAAGCCGCCAAGACGGATATCGGCTGGGGTCATCAGATCCGGTCGTATGTGCTGCAGCCGTATCAGATGGTGAAGGATTTGCGTACCGGTGTGCAGACCTCCGATACATCCGGTGTACTCGACGGCGATCTCGACGACTTCATGGCCGCGACGCTGGCGCAGAAGGCGTTCGGCACGACGCCCGGCGCCATTGAGGACGTGGACTAGAGTCTTTGATTTGTCGCTCGTTTTCTTAACGCGAACCGGCGCCCACTTCGCTTGAAAACGCTCCGGACGCAGAACCGGGTTGTCGGGAAGCGGGTGGTTTTGCCCCGGACCGCCGCGTATGGCTTTGCGCCATGGCTGTGGTCCAAGAAAGACTTCCCGAAACTGAACTGCGTATGGATGAGCGCGATTGGTCGCGGCTGATCTTTCTGTCGGTCCTCTGGGGTGGCACATTCTTTTTCACGGGTGTGGCGCTGAAGGAATTGCCGCCGCTGACGCTGGTCTTCCTGCGCCTGTCGATTGCGGCGCTGATCCTGCTGCCGATGCTCTGGATCAACCGCATCCGGTTTCCGGTCGGTATCGCGGGATGGTGGCCTTACGCGGTGATGGCGCTCATCAACAATGTGATGCCTTTTTCGCTGATTGTTATGGGGCAGACCTATATCCCGGGCGGGACGGCATCGGTTGTGAATGCGACGACGCCGGTTTTTACCGTTCTCGTTGCCGCGGCTTTCGGTGAAGAGAAACTGATCCTCCGGCGTGTTGCTGGAGTGCTGCTCGGTTTGTGTGGCGTGGTCATCTTGAAGGGATATGATTTTGACATCAGTTCCCGGCAAAGCATCGGTATCGCGCTTTGTCTCGGCGCAACGATCTGCTTCGGATTTTCCGCCCTGTGGGCGACGCGGAAGCTGGCCGGTTCCCCACCGATCGGGACCGCAACGTTTCAGTTGATCTCAGCAAGCGTGATGATGCTTGTTCTGGCTGCGGTCTTCGATCGCCCCTGGCAACTTCAAATGCCGGGACATGTGACGTGGCTGGCGGTTCTCGGTCTGGCGTCACTTTCGACGGCGCTGGCCTTCATCATTTTCTTCCAGATCGTCATTCGATCTGGAGCAAGCAACGTGATGCTGGTGACGCTTCTCGTCCCCGTCAGCGCGATCCTGCTTGGATACTTCATTCTGGAGGAGAGGATAGAAGCCCGCGAGATCATCGGCGCGCTCGTCATCGGAAGCGCGCTATTGGTCATGGACGGCAGGGTGTTTCGCCTGTTCAGCCGCTCAGGAGTTGGGACTTAATAACCCTGACTGAGGCGGATGCCTGCACGGAGGAACTTCTGCGGATCCACCGCGTCCCCATCAATCCGCGTTTCATAGTGCAAGTGAGGGCCGGTCGAGCGGCCTGTCGAACCGACTGCGCCGACAATCTGACCGATCTTGATCTGCTCGCCGACCTTGACGTTGATTTCGGACAGATGTCCGTAGCGCGTCGACAGACCGTTGCCGTGATCAATTTCCACCATACGGCCATAGCCGCCGCTCCATCCGGCGTTGACGACCTTGCCATTCGCTGTGGCGCGCACCGGATCGCCCGTCGAAGCACGGAAATCCAGACCGGTATGCATGGCAGGGCGTCCGAGGAATGGATCGCTGCGAACGCCAAAGCCGGACGAGAATTCAACATTACCGATCACCGGCTTCCGGTACGGCACCAGCGATAGGGTGCGCGTGAGTTTGTCCACCTGCGCGCGTGAAAGGTTGATCCGATAGAGCTGGCGTTCAAATGCCTCGGCATTCGATGGAGGCTTGACCGGAACGAACGGTCCGCCAACGCCGCCCCTGGGAGTCGCTGCTTCGAGCTGCGCCATATCAAGACCGAGGTCTGTAATCACGCCGCGCATCCGCCGCATGCGCGACTCGTAACCTTCTTCGACTGAATTGAGCGTCGCGGTCTGACGCCCTTCGACCTTGTCGAGTGCGGTTTGCAAATTCGACAAGAAGTTGTCGACTCCGTTGGTCTTTGCGAGTTCCGTGCGCGAGCGGGCAACCGGAGCCGTGCGGGATTCCAGCCGTGCTTCGCGGTCGGGCGGTGTGACGAAGATCACTGTATCGTTGATCGGCGACGGTTTGGGGACGCCTGTCGCCGCGCCGGCATCAGTCGACTGCGGTCCGCGCGCGGGCGGCTTGATCGAACCGGTAGGGGCTGTGTCCGGCATGGCGTTGAGTGCCGCGGCACGTGATTCAAGCAGCGCCTGCCGCCGCATGATCTGGTTGAGCTTCTGGTCATACTGCTCCTGATCGAGCAACTGGCGGCTGGTGGTGCGGTCGACACGCGCGCGCAGCTCGGCGATACGATCTTCGTAGGCGTATTGCATCTCCGCCTGGCGCGCGATGAGGCGTGTCAGCACGTCGTCACGGAAAGCGAAATAGGTCGCCGTCGCCGCCGACCATGCTCCCATGATGACGACGGATCCCGCCACGATCCAGAACACGACCGGTCCGAACCGCACCGCCTTGCCATGATGGACAATGGTGTAGCCATTGCGGTCGGGGCGATGATGACCATGCGCCGGACGCCGCTGGGGCGCCCTTGCATGGTCATGCGCGTGGTGGTGTTGCGGGTGTTCGGAATAGTGGGCGAAACGGTTCGACATCGGTACTCCCGCACCGACCGAAAGCGCTCGGACGGCTCAATTACAGGCACCGATTTGAA
This sequence comes from Afipia sp. MLSD5-FHT05B12, assembly GCF_058793355.1. NCBI lineage: Bacteria > Pseudomonadati > Pseudomonadota > Alphaproteobacteria > Hyphomicrobiales > Nitrobacteraceae > Afipia > Afipia sp. MLSD5-FHT05B12. The sequence goes on along the minus strand of NZ_JBXAFS010000021.1, from coordinate 38,929 downwards.
CCTTTCATGGTTAATTTTTGGGAAACGGAATGGAACTCTCTAGGCGCCCCGCGCCGCCGCAAGCACCTCGTCGGCATGGCCATCGACTTTCACGTTACGCCAGATTTTGACGATTTTGCCGTCGGCATCGACCAGAACCGTTGTCCGAGAAATCCCCATGAAGATCTTGCCATACATCGATTTTTCGCCCCAAACACCGTAGGCTTTCAGCATTCCAAGTTTTTCATCCGAAACGAGTGGGACCGTCAGTTCGTGCTTGTCGCGGAACTTCTCCTGCGCGGCGATCGGGTCAGCCGAAACGCCAAGAACGGCAGTCTGTGCTTCCGCGAAGGCGTCGGCGAGCCGGCTGAACGCGACGGCCTCAAGGGTGCATCCCGGCGTGTCGGCGCGTGGATAGAAGAAGATCACCAGATTGCGGCCGGCATAATCCGCGAGCGAGACCGACTGTCCGCCATCGCGCGGTAACGAAAAAGCTGGTGCGGATTGGGCCTCGGCAAGAGTTCCCGCCTTGCGGACGGGGGCGATTGCGGCGGGTTTTTTGACCGGCGTAGTTCGTGCGCCGGCGCGCTTTGACGCAGTCGCTGTGGTCTTTTTTGTCGACGAGGTTCTGGTGCCCCCGCTTTTGGTCCTGGCTTTCTTGGCCCCGTTCCGGGCGGTGGCAGCGCTTGGCTTTTTGGCGGCGCCCCGCTTGGCGGTCTTGGCTTTTGCGCCCTTCGCCCTTGATGTCGATTTGGACGATTTCTTACGCGTTTTCTTGGACATACGCCTTCCTTTCGTCGCTTTCAGCAGGGTATTTTAGGATTCGCGAGACTCGCAACCCGATCACTAAAGCCGCCTTCTTCGGCTGGGCAAATCTGACGTCCCCGAGGTAAGGTGAATACCCAACATACCAAACGTAGAACTCTCCCTCGCCGGCGGTCGAATGACGGGGCGATACAGAAAACTAAGACCGGGCTTTTAGTCTGACAGTACTCCGATGGAGCGAGTCTCCAACTTGACGCTTGACGCCCGGCGGCTCGTCCAGGCTGACCATCAATACCGAGAGGCAATGCCGAGATCAGAGCCCAAAAAAGCCTTCGCGAAGGCTGCAGACGAGCAGCACCGGCATTGGGATGATTCCGGGTGGAATCACCATGACGATGTGGCGTGTGATCGGGCGATCAAGCTCCTCAACCGGCCAAGCATCGGAATTCATCGGATCACGGACTGGTTTCGCGGTCTGCGCCGCAGGATCGCCGGCAGTCCATGGATCGGGCGAACCGCAGTCGCCCTGATATCGCTCGGCGTTATATTCGCTGCGGGTTTCGGAGCGTTGTGGCTGAGGCTTGGCGCCGGTCCCGTCAATCTCGATGTCGTAACGCCATGGCTGGCCTCGGCGATCGAGGAAAACCTGGGGCACGAACACACCGTTGAAGTTGGTGGCACGCAGATCGAACGTGCTGGACGAATCAGGATTGCGGTCCGGCTGCGTGACATCGTTGTGCGGGACCAGGCGAGCAACATTGTCGCGAGCGCGCCGAAGGCGGAAGTGAGGCTGTCCGGCACCGCGCTGCTAATGGGGCGCTTGCGTGCCGAGACGCTTCGCCTTGTCGGCGCGGAGCTTGCGGTACGGATCACGCCCGACGGGCGCGTGATTGTTTCAACCGGTCAAAGCAACAGCCCGCTCGCGACCGGTAAGGTCCCCGTTAAACCCGAGCCTCAGACTGTTTCCGGCCCTCCGCCATTACCGTTTCAGGCTTCGCCGGCGCCGCCCTCAGTTCCGGCCGCGTCGACAGCAGCTTCGAATGGTGCAGGAGGACTGCTTGCCGCACTTGAATGGCTCGACAGTCTCAGCGCGAAGGGTCTTGACGGTCAGAGTCTCAACGAAATCGGATTGCGCAATGGCGTCCTGACGGTCGAGGACCAGCGGAACGGGGGCGTTCTTAACTTCAAGAACATCAGCCTCAGCCTGCGGCGTCCGCACGGCGGCGGCGCTGCTTTCAGCGTCGGCGAGGAAGGCAAGAACGGCTGGGAACTGAAAGTGGCCGTCGGTGCGCCGTCGAATGGCGTGCGCTCGATCGACATCAGCGCCAGCAAGGTCCCGACCAACAATCTGTTGCTTGCGGCCCGGCTGAAGGATTTCACCTACGCAGCGGACATGCCGCTCAGTGGCGAGTTCAAGGGCGAGATCGGCCGCGACGGGCTTCCGACCTATTTCCGGGGCGAGATCGTCGCCGGCAAAGGTACGATCGTCGATCTCAACGTGCCGGACTATCCGATGGTGATCGACCATGCCGATGCGCGCGTCGAGTGGGATGCCGGCCGCCGCGTTATGGTGGCGCCCTTTCACGTTAACGCAGGCGCCAATCGCATCACTTTGCTGGCGCATCTCGAACCCCCTAATGACAACGTACCGAACTGGCAGCTCGGCCTGAGCGGTGGGACCATTCTGCTCGCCGGCAACGACGGAGAAGCGCCCTCGATCTTTAACCGCATTGCTGTCCGTCTGCGGTTTGATACCGAAAACCGGCGCGTGCTTTTGACCCAGTGCGATATCAGCAACGGCGAGATAGGTATCGCGGGGTCGGGAAGCCTCGATTATTCGGGCGAGGCGCGTTTGAGGCTCGGCATGGCGGCGACGCCGATGCCGGTAGCGGTGCTGAAGCGCATCTGGCCTGTCCTGATCGTGCCGGAAGTGCGGGAATGGATCACGGAGCGAGTGGATCGCGGAGCGGTCCAGCGGCTCGACATTGCCGTGAATGCGCCGGTTCACACGCTTGTACGCGGCGGGCCGCCGATTCCGGACGATGGCTTGTCCGTGAATTTTCTGGCGAATGGTCTGACCGTGCGGCCCGTCGATGACATGCCCTTGGTGCGTGATGCCGACATGAAGGGGCGCGTGAGCGGGCGGACTGTGAACATCAATGTTGGGCAGGGCGCGGTCGATACGCCGGCCGGCCGGCGACTTGGCATTTCCGATCTGACGTTTGAAGTACCGGATCTTGCACCGAAGCCTGCGCCCACCAAGGTGCGCTTCCGTCTCGACGGCCCGGTGCCCGCGGCGGCTGAGATCCTGCAATCAGAGCGATTGCGTGATGTCGGCGACACGGTGATCGACCCCAATTCGAGCAAAGGCACGATCTCCGCGATCGTCACCCTTGCAATGCCCTTGAAGAACGCGTTGACGAAAGCCGACACGACCTACTCGATCAATCTCGACCTCGGCGCGCTTGCCGTCGACAAGCTCGCGATGAATCAAAAACTCGAAGCCAGTTCGCTCAAGGTCGTCGCGGACAATCAGGGCTATAGGGTCAAGGGCGACGTCAAGATTGGCGGACAGCCTGCGGCGCTTGATTACCGCAAGACGAGCGATGGCGACGCCGACGTGCGTGTTTCGGCGACCCTCGACGATGCGGCTCGCGCGCGCCTTGGCGTCGATCTGGGACAGAGCCTGAGCGGCGCCATTCCTATCAAGCTGACCGGCAAAATTGCCGGCGGTGAAGGTGATAATCGCGACAACCGCTTCGGTGTCGAGGCCGACCTGACCGCAGCGCGGATCGACAATGTGTTGCCCGGCTGGACCAAGGTCGCGGGCAAGGCGACCAAGATTACCCTCAATGTCGTGCAGAAGCCTCAGGGCACGCGCTTCGAGGACATCGTCGTGGAAGGAAGCGGTACGCTGATCAAGGGATCGCTGGAGGTTGACGACAAAAACGACCTCGTCAACGTATCGTTCCCTACATTCTCTCCCTCGGAAGGCGACAAGGCAAATCTGAAGGCCGAGCGCGCGCCGGATGGAACGCTCAAAGTGACGATGCGCGGCGAAGTGTTCGACGGCCGCGGATTCATCAAGAGCGCGATGTCGGGCAGGGATCAGAACACCAAGGAAAAATCGAAGAATTTCGACATCGAGATCGATGCCAAGCTTGGCGCACTTGCGGGCTTCTATGGCGAGGCGGTTCGCAGCGTGGACCTGAAGCTCACGCGCCGTGCCGGAGTGATCAGGGCGTTTTCGCTCAGTGGCAAGCTGGGACGCGATACGCCGGTGATAGGCGATTTGCGCGGGCGGGCGCAGGGGCGCGATGTGATGTATCTCGAAACGAGCGACGCAGGTGCATTTTTCCGTTTCACCGATACCTACGCGAAAATGAATGGCGGCAAGATGTGGATAGCGGTTGATCCGCCGACGTCAGACACGTCGCCGCAGGAAGGCCTGTTGAACGTCCGCGATTTCACGATCAAGGGCGAAGCGGCGCTCGATCGCGCGGTGGCAAACGCCCCGGGAGCGAACTCGCAGGGCGTTGGGTTCTCAGGCATGCGCGCGGAGTTTACCCGCCAGAGCGGCCAGTTGCGGGTCAAGGACGGTGTTCTTCGCGGTCCGACGATTGGTGCGACGATCGAGGGGATCATCGATTATCCCGTCAATCAGGTGAAGATGAGCGGAACCTTCGTTCCGCTGTACGGGCTGAACAACATGTTCGGGCAGATTCCGATTGTTGGATTGTTTCTTGGCGGCGGCAGCAACGAAGGCCTGATCGGCATCACCTACGAAGTCGTCGGAACGCCCGGCGCGCCGGTTCTGCGGGTCAATCCGATTTCCGCGATGGCCCCCGGTGTGTTCCGCAAGATCTTCGATTTCAACACAGGCCGGCAAGGTGTTCCCGCCGACTTCACGACGCCCCATCAGCAGTGACTGCATTTCAGGTTCAGGACCCCGACTTTGAGGCGCGCGTCCGAAGGACGTTCGCTGGTCAACAGGCCTTGGCCACGCTCGGAATAACGCTAGCCAAAGTCGAGCCGGGAACGCTTGAACTACGGATGCCATATGACGCGAAATATTCGCAGCAAAACGGCTTCCTGCATGGCGGTGTCGTCTCTGCGGGACTCGATACCGCGTGCGGGCTCGCGTCCTACACGCTGATGCCGGCAGCGGCGGACATTCTCACCGTTGAATTCAAGATCAATCTATTGGCGCCAGCCAAGGGGCGGACGTTTCGCTTCGTCGGCAGAGTCGTGAAGCCAGGCCGCACGCTCGTCGTCTCGGAAGGCCATGCCTATGCCAGCGACGAGGGCCGCGAGAAACTGATCGCCACCATGTCGGCAACCATGATGACAATGCTGCGCCAGGGCTAGCCGCCCGCCGGATTTCTAGACCGGCTTGAGCAGCACATGCTTCTTGCGGCCCATCGACAGCTTGATGACGCCTTCCGGCGTCAAATCCTTGGGTGTCAGGACCATCTTTTCATCGGCGATGGCAACGTCGTTGACGCGGAGGCCGCCGCCTTTGATCTGACGCCGTGCTTCGCCGTTGGACGCCACAAGGCCCGCCTTGACGAACAGCCCGAGTACCGGCGCGCTGGCGTCCAGTTCGGCGCGTGAGATTTCCAGCGTCGGCAGATCGCTTGCGATGGCGCCTTCCTCGAAGGTCTTGCGTGCCGTCTCCGATGCGGCATCCGCTGCTTCGCGGCCGCGGATGAGCGCCGTCGCTTCGGTCGCGAGTACTTTCTTGGCTTCGTTGATCTCCTGGCCCTTGAGCGCGGCGAGCTTCGCAATCTCATCTATCGGCAGGAGAGTGAACAGCTTCAGGAAACGCTCAACGTCGCCGTCCTCCGTGTTACGCCAGAACTGCCAGTAGTCGTAGTCGCTGAGCAGATCGCCATTGAGCCAGACAGCGCCGGCGGCGGTCTTGCCCATCTTGGCGCCCGAAGATGTCGTCAGCAGCGGACAGGTCAGCGCATAGAGCTGATGTGTACCCATGCGGCGGCCGAGATCGATGCCGTTGACGATATTGCCCCACTGATCGGAGCCGCCCATTTGAAGGTTGCAGCCGTAACGCCGCGACAGTTCGACGAAATCGTAGGATTGCAGGATCATGTAGTTGAATTCGATAAACGACAGCTCCTGCTCGCGCTCGAGCCGCATCTTCACCGAGTCCATGGTCAACATGCGATTGATCGAAAAGTGCCGGCCAACGTCACGGAGCATCTCGATGTAGTTGAGCGCCGTCAGCCATTCTGCATTGTCGGCCATCGCCGCATCAGTTTTACCCGCGCCGAATTTGATGAGTTTCGTGAAGGTTCCCTTGATGCTTTCCTTGTTGGCGTCGATCTGCTCGTAGGTGAGCAGCTTGCGCGTCTCGTCACGGCCCGAGGGATCGCCCACGCGGGTGGTGCCGCCGCCCATCAGAACGATGGGCTTGTTGCCGGTCTGCTGGAGCCAGTGCAGCATCATGATCGAAAGCAGGTGCCCGACGTGCAGGGACGAAGCGGTGCAATCGTATCCGATGTAAGCCGTCACGTCGCCCTTGGCGGCAAGCGCATCGAGTCCGGCGGCATCCGAGATCTGGTGGATGAAGCCCCGGCTCTGGAGGACGTTGAGGAAATCGGACTTGTAGGCGCTCATGGCGGCACTCTTTAACGATTTAGCTATTTAGCGTTTATTTGGGCCTGTGGTGTATCAGGTCCGGCGTCGGATTCAACCGAGCGTATTCCGCATCGGTTGGGATCGGAATATGTGCAAATAAGGGCATTGCTGCCCGAGGGAGAGGCTCTTGCTGAAGGCGATCGGGCTGATGAGCGGCACGTCCCTTGACGGGGTCGATGTCGCGCTAATCGAGACAGACGGCGAGCGTATCGGTGCATTCGGCCCGACAGGCTATCGGGCCTATGCTGACAGCGAGCGGGAACTGCTGAGGCAGGCGCTCACTGATGCTGCATCCATCACCCGGCGCGACGCGCGCCCGGGTGTACTGGCTGACGCCGAGCGATTGGTGACGCATGCGCATGCTGAGGCCGTGGAGAATTTCCTGCGAACGAACAGCTTGTCCCGCGACGATATCGATGTCGTCGGCTTTCATGGGCAGACAGTTCTGCATCGGCCGGATCAGAAACTGACGGTGCAGATCGGTGACGGTCATGCGCTCGCGAAGGCACTTGGCGTGCCGGTGGTGTTCGATCTTCGCGCTGCTGACGTCGCCGCGGGCGGACAGGGCGCGCCACTCGTGCCAGTATATCATAGTGCGCTGGTGCGAATGCTGGATCGTTCAGGGCCGACAGTGGTTATAAACATCGGCGGCGTTGCCAACATCACCTACATTGATGATGAGAAACTGATTGCCTGCGATACAGGCCCCGGCAATGCGCTGCTCGACGACTTTATGTTGCGCAGGACCGGCGAGGCGGTGGATCGCGATGGACGAACAGCGGTAAAGGGACGAGCCGATGGCGAGTGGATCGCGAAAGCATTGGGCAGTTCCTTCTTCAATTCACCTCCGCCGAAGTCGCTCGATCGGAACGACTTTGCCACGTTGACCGTCGACAGCATGAGTACGGAAGACGGCGCCGCGACCCTGACAGCTTTCACTGCGGCCTCAATTGCGATGATTGCGCCGATGCTGCCTCAACTTCCCATACGCTGGATCGTGGTTGGCGGCGGTGCCAGTAATCCAACCTTGATGGAGATGCTGGGCGAGCGCCTGGCGCCTGCCACCGTTGTGCGTGGTAGCGACCTTGGGTGGTCCGGGGATGCCATCGAGGCGCAGGCGTTCGCTTATATGGCCGTCCGCAGCCTCAAGGGGTTGCCGCTGACATTTCCAGGAACAACCGGCGTAGCAGCGCCGCAGACCGGCGGCATTCTCGCGAAACCGTGATTTAATGCACCTGCATGGATGTTGACAACTTCATGCGATCGCATTAACTTAAATGCAGATGCATGGAAGAGAGATTCCCAATGCTGGTCGTCGAGCTTATTCACGCAGTTCAAATCATTCGCGATGGCTTTTGGCGTTTTGCGCGCCAGACGACGTCCAATGTTGAGAGCGATCGGCCGCCTCCATGCTCGCATCGGTGGAGGAAAACGCCATGAGCGAGAAACTCAAACTCATTAGCCACAAGCTTTGCCCCTATGTTCAGCGCGCAGTGATTTCGCTGACGGAGAAAGGCGTGCCCTTCGAGCGGATCGACATTGATCTCGATAACAAGCCCGACTGGTTTCTGAAGATATCGCCGCTCGGCAAGGTGCCGGTGCTTCAGGTGGGTGACAAGGTCGTTTTCGAATCCGCGGTCATTCTCGAATATCTCGAGGAAACCCAGCCCAGGCCACTGCATCCGAAGGATCCGCTCACCCGCGCGGAACATCGCGCGTGGATGGAGTTCGGCTCGGCGGTGCTGGGCGATATCTGGGGACTGGAAACGGTCACCGATGAGGCCGCGTTCAACGTCAAGGTAAAGCAGGCCACTGAAAAATTCGCGCGGCTTGAAGCGCGGCTTGTCGCGGCCCCATGGTTTGACGGCGAAGCCTTCTCGCTGGTCGATGCAGTATTCGCGCCAGCGTTCCGCTACTTCGATACAATCGATCAGATCGGCGACTTCGGTATCCTTGCCGACAAGCCGAAGATCGCGCGCTGGCGCAAGAGCCTGCGTGAACGGCCGTCAGTGGTCGCGGCTGTGAGCGCTGAGTATTCCGAACTGCTGCGTGCCTTCATGAAGAAGCACAAGTCGTATCTTTCCCAACTGGACCTGCGTGCTGCTGCTTGAAGGCGCAGCTCCAGTAAATGAAAATGGCGCGGATGATGTCCGCGCCATTTTCATTTGAGAGACTTGATGTTCAGCGGACGTTGGCGAGCCGCATGTCGAGATAGGACGTCACCGATTCCATCAGCGGCTCCATCTTGTCGACGAAGAAGTGATTGGCGCCGGGAATCACCTGCTGATCGATCACGATTCCCTTTTGCGTCTTCAGCTTCTCGACCAGCGTCGTGACGTCCTTCGCAGGCGCCACGATGTCCTTGTCGCCGTGAACGATCAGGCCCGACGAGGGGCAGGGCGCGAGGAACGAGAAGTCGTAACGGTTGGGCTCCGGCGCAATCGAGATGAAGCCTTCGACTTCCGGACGGCGCATCAGGAGCTGCATGCCGATCCACGCGCCAAACGAGAATCCGGCAACCCAGCAGGCGCGCGCTTCAGGATTGATGGTCTGCGCCCAATCGAGGGCGGACGCGGCATCTGACAACTCGCCAGTGCCATGATCGAATTGTCCCTGGCTGCGGCCGACGCCGCGGAAGTTGAAGCGCAGCACCGAGAAGCCACGCGCGACGAACGCGTAGTAGACCTGATACACGATCGGGTGGTTCATGTTGCCCTGGAACTGCGGATGCGGGTGCAACACCATTGCGATCGGCGCGTTCTTCTGCTTCGCCGGGTGGTAGCGGCCTTCAAGACGGCCGGCAGGGCCGGTGAAAATGACCTCAGGCATCAAAATTCCTTTGAAGCGTCGTTGTGCAGGCCGACTGGCCTGGGCAAACGATATCTCTCGAATGTTGTCAGGGCGCGCGGTACGGCGCGATGAACGGCTGCCGCGTTCTAGCATGGGGCAAGGGGCAAAAAGCAAGCATATTGAGCTCATAGGAACTATCTATGAGTCCCGGATTGCTGATTATTTTCATGCAATTGTGAGGTAAGCGCCCTTGGGACCGCACTGGATTGTCAGACATTATGCGTGACCGTGTCTATCTGGACTGGAATGCGACGACGCCGTTGCGGCCGGAAGCCCGTGCGGCGATGGCGGCTGCGTTCGACGTCAGCGGCAATCCGTCATCGGTACACAGTGAGGGCCGTGCGGCCCGCAAGCTCATCGAGGATGCGCGCGGAGCTGTCGCTGCCGCTGTCGGCGCGGATCCGCGGAATGTCGTCTTTACCTCCGGAGGTACGGAAGCGAACGCGCTGGCGCTGACGCCCGGACTGCGCCGAGGCGGCGGGGAACCGGCACAGCGGCTGATTATCTCGGCCATCGAGCATCCGTCAGTGCTTGCGGGAGGGCGATTCGCGCGCGACACCATCGAGATTGCGCCGGTGCTGCCCTCGGGCCTGATCGACCTGGAGAGTCTAGCCGCCTTGCTGGCCGGTAGTCCTCCGGCTCTCGTGTCGGTCATGCTGGCGAACAACGAGACCGGGGCGATCCAGCCGGTTCCCCAGGTCGCGGCGCTGGTTCATGAGGCCGGTGGCATTTTGCATGTCGATGCGGTTCAGGCATTTTTGAAAATGCCGATCAATATCAAGGCGCTCGGCGCGGATATTCTCACGGTTTCTGCGCACAAGATCGGTGGTCCCAAAGGCGTCGGGGCGGCTGTCGCAGCGGATGGACTGGAGGGGCTGCACGCGCAGGTGCGCGGCGGCGGGCAGGAGCAGGGCCGCCGGGCTGGAACCGAGAATGTCGCGGGCATCGCGGGCTTTGGAGCGGCCGTGAGGGCCGCAGCTGGTTCCATGGCCGTTGATGTTATCCGCATGAAAGCCCTTCAGGCGCGCCTTGAAAGCGGGCTCAGGAGCCACCCCGACACGGTGATTTTTTCAGCGACGGCGCCAAGGCTTCCCAACACGACGCTGGTGTCGGTTCCCGGCCTGAAGGCTGAAACAGCGGTGATCGGATTCGATCTGGAGGGCATCGCAGTGTCGTCAGGATCGGCCTGTTCTTCCGGGAAAGTCCAGCCCTCGCACGTCCTCCAGGCGATGAGGGTCGATCCGGTGCTTCTGCGGGGAGCTATTCGTCTCAGTCTGGGCTGGGACAGCACGGAAGCGGACATAGATCGCTGTCTGGAGGCTTGGAGAAAGCTCTCAGGTGTATTAGGTAAAGCTCATACATTTGGGCTTGAACGGTTCTAACCTTCGCGCAATGCGCGTGTTCAAGCTTTATACAACTTAGGCGGTCCACCGCGGTCCTTGAAACCGCGAGCGGAGGATTGAAATGGCGGCCGTACAAGAGACGGTCGATCGGGTTCGCCAGATCGACGTCGATCAATATCGTTATGGATTCGAGACCATCATTGAATCCGAGAAGGCTCCGAAAGGGCTTTCCGAAGATACCGTCCGATTCATCTCCGCGAAAAAGAACGAACCGGAATGGATGCTGGAGTGGCGTCTCGAGGCGTATCGCCGCTGGCTGACGATGGAAGAGCCGACCTGGGCGCGCGTCGATTATCCGAAGATCGACTATCAGGATCTCTACTATTACTCCGCGCCGAAGAAGAAGGCGCTGGCCTCGCTCGACGAGGTCGATCCGGAAATTCTGAAGACCTACGAGAAGCTCGGCATTCCGCTGCGCGAGCAGGAGATGCTGGCGGGCGTTGTGCGCCCTGAAGGCGAGCGCCGCGTGGCCGTCGATGCCGTGTTCGACTCGGTTTCTGTTGCGACGACATTCCAGGCCGAGTTGAAGGCCGCCGGCGTGATCTTCATGCCGATCTCGGAAGCGATCCGCGAGCATCCCGAGCTCGTGAAGAAGTATCTCGGCACAGTGGTGCCGACCTCCGACAACTATTTCGCGACGCTGAACTCGGCTGTGTTCTCCGACGGCTCGTTCGTTTACGTGCCGCCGGGCGTGAAATGCCCGATGGAACTGTCCACCTACTTCCGCATCAACGAGCGGAACACCGGCCAGTTCGAGCGCACGCTGATCATCGCCGACAAGGGTGCTTACGTTTCCTATCTCGAAGGCTGCACCGCGCCTCAGCGCGACGAGAACCAGCTGCATGCTGCCGTGGTCGAACTCGTCACCCATGACGATGCAGAGATCAAATACTCGACGGTGCAGAACTGGTATCCGGGCAATTCGGAAGGCAAGGGTGGCATCTACAACTTCGTCACCAAGCGTGGCGACTGCCGTGGCAAGAACTCCAAGATTTCGTGGACGCAGGTCGAAACCGGCTCCGCAATCACCTGGAAGTATCCGAGCTGTATCCTTCGCGGCGACAATTCACGCGGCGAGTTCTATTCGATCGCGATTTCGAACGGTTTCCAGCAGGTCGATTCTGGCACCAAGATGATTCATCTGGGCAAGAACACGACCAGCCGTATCATCTCGAAAGGCATTGCCGCGGGCGTCTCTCAGAACACCTATCGCGGTCTCGTCACCGCTCATCGCAAGGCGACGGGCGCGCGCAACTTCACCGCGTGCGACTCGCTGTTGATCGGCGACAAGTGCGGCGCGCACACCGTGCCGTACATCGAAGCCAAGAATTCATCGGCGCTGTTCGAGCACGAAGCGACCACGTCGAAGATTTCCGAAGACATGCTGTTCTATTGCGTGCAGCGCGGGCTTTCGCAGGAGGAGGCGGTGGCGCTGGTCGTCAACGGCTTCGTCAAGGACGTGCTGCAACAGTTGCCGATGGAATTTGCGGTCGAGGCGCAGAAGCTGATCTCGATCTCGCTGGAAGGAAGTGTTGGATGACCGCGTTACTCGAAGTCAAAGGCCTCAAGGTTCAGGTGGAAGATAACGAGATCCTTCATGGTCTCGACCTCATCGTGAACCCTGGCGAAATCCACGCCATCATGGGCCCGAACGGCTCCGGCAAGTCGACGCTGAGCCACGTCATTGCCGGCAAGCCGGGCTATGACGTGACCGCTGGCGAAATCCTGTTCAAGGGTGAAAATCTGCTTGAGATGGATCCGGATGAGCGCGCCGCCAAGGGCGTGTTTCTCGCGTTCCAGTATCCGGTCGAAATTCCCGGTGTCACCACGATGAATTTTCTGCACACGGCGCTGAACGCGCAGCGCAAGGCGCGGGGCGAGGCCGAACTGATGGCGCCGGATTTTCTGCGCAAGGTGCGTGAAGTGTCGAATTCGCTGAACATCCCGATGGATATGCTGAAGCGCGGCGTCAATGTCGGCTTCTCCGGCGGCGAGAAGAAGCGCAACGAAGTGCTTCAGATGGCGCTGTTCCAGCCGAGCCTGTGCATCCTCGATGAAATGGATTCCGGCCTCGACATCGACGCGCTGCGTGTTGCCGCTGACGGCGTCAACGCGCTGCGCTCGAAGGATCGTGCGATGGTCGTCATCACCCACTATCAGCGGCTGCTGAACTACATCGTGCCGGATTTCGTCCACGTCATGTCGAAGGGTCGGGTGGTCAAGAGCGGTGGCAAGGAACTGGCGCTGGAGCTGGAGAAGTCCGGTTACGCCCAGTTCGAAGACAAGGCAGCGTGAGCGGTCCAATCATGAACGTTGCACTGGTTAAGCCCACGACGGACCATGCGCTCGGCGAGCTGTTCGCTGCGGCGCGGAGCCGTTTGCCGGGGTCAGGCGAGGTTGCCGAGGTCCGGCAGAATGCTTTCGACGACTTCGCGCGTCTCGGCTTGCCGCATCGGCGCATCGAGGAATGGAAGTACACCGATCTGCGTGCGCTGCTGCGCGAGATAGCGCCGCTGGCTGCAACGCCGGATCAGGCCGCGCTTGCCCGTGCCGCCAAGGCTGTGAAATCGCTCGGTATCGACAGCACGCAGAAACTGGTGCTGGTCGATGGCGTATTCGCCCCGCAACTGTCGGACGTGACCACGCTCGAAGCGGGCATTCATGTCCGTGCGTTGCGCGAGGTTCTCGAGGATAATGGCAACAGGGCGCGTGCCGACCTGCTGAAAACCAGCGTGGCGTCGGACGCGATGATTTCGCTGAATGCCGCGCTCGCGACGGACGGCGTCGTGATCGACGTGGCCGAGGGCGCTGCGCTGGCAAAGCCGGTTCACATTGTTCATGTGGCCACCAGCTCGGGCACGTCGTTTGTCACGCGCTCGCTGCTGAAGGTCGGGAAGGGCGCCCGTGTGACGTTCGTCGAGAGTTTCGTCGCCGCGGAAGGCGCGAAGTCGTATCAGACGCACGATTCCGTGGTGATCTGGATCGGCGACGGGGCGGAACTTCAGCATGTCCGCCTGATGGAGGACGCGCTCGACGCCGCCAACATCTCGACCGGTGTCTTCACGATTGGCGCCAAGGCCAGGCTCAACACTTTCAATCTGACCAATGGTGGCAACCTCAGCCGCTATCAGGGCTTCATCACGTTCGCCGGCGAAGGCAGCGAGCTGACTACCAACGGCGTCAATCTGCTCGGCGCGCGCCGGCATGGCGACACCACACTCGTCGTCGATCATGCGGTGCCGCACTGCTCCAGCCGCGAAGTGTTTCGCGCGGTTCTGGATGATCAGGCCCATTCGGTGTTCCAGGGCCGCATCATTGTGCGCCCCGACGCGCAGAAGACCGACGGCAAGATGATGACGCGTGCCCTGCTGCTGTCGGACGAGGCGGAAGCGGACAACAAGCCGGAACTGGAAATTTTCGCGGACGACGTGACCTGCGGTCACGGCGCGACCGCCGGCGCGCTCGACGAGAGCCTGCTGTTCTATCTGCGCGCGCGCGGCTTGCCCGAGAAAGAAGCGCAGGCACTTCTGATCGCAGCTTTCGTCGGAGAAGCCATTGAGTCGATCGTCGACGATAACCTTCGCGACTTTGCAGTCGCCGCTGCCGAGCGATGGCTGGCGACGCGAGGCTGATCATGCATCCGGCAGTTGCCAACGGCTCTTATGATGTCGAGCGTCTCCGCCAGGATTTTCCAGCGCTTGCACTGAAGGTTTACGGCAAGCCACTGGTCTATCTCGACAACGCTGCCTCGGCGCAGAAGCCGATGGCCGTGCTGGATCGTATGACGGAGGCGTACAAGTCCGAATACGCCAATGTTCATCGCGGCTTGCATTATCTCGCCAACGCGGCGACCGACGCCTACGAGGGTGGACGCACCAAGGTCGCGCAGTTCCTGAACGCGAAGCGCAACGAAGAAATCATTTTCACGCGCAATGCCACCGAGGCGATCAACCTCGTGGCGTCGTCCTGGGGCGAGCCGAACATCAAGGCTGGCGACGAAATCGTGCTCTCGATCATGGAGCATCACTCGAACATCGTGCCGTGGCATTTCCTGCGCGAGCGGCACGGGGCGGTCATCAAGTGGGCGCCGGTCGATGACGAAGGCAACTTTCTGATCGACGAGTTCGAGAAGCTTCTGACACCCAAGACCAAGCTGGTCGCGATCACGCAGATGTCGAATGCGCTCGGTACGATTGTCCCGGTCAAGGAAGTCGTGAAGCTCGCGCATGCCCGCGGCATTCCGGTGCTGGTTGATGGCAGCCAGGCTGCGGTCCATCTGGCCATCGACGTGCAGGACATCGATTGCGATTTCTACGTCTTCACCGGCCATAAGCTCTACGGGCCGACCGGGATCGGCGTGCTGTACGCGAAATACGATCATCTGGTTGCGATGCGCCCCTACAACGGCGGCGGCGAGATGATCCGTGAGGTTGCCAAGGACTGGGTGACCTATGGCGATCCGCCGCACAAGTTCGAGGCAGGCACCCCGGCCATCGTCGAGTCCATCGGGCTCGGCGCGGCCATCGATTACGTGAATTCGATCGGCAAGGACCGTATCGCCAGGCATGAGCATGACTTGCTGACCTATGCCACCGATCGGCTGCGCGAGATCAATTCGCTGCGCATCATCGGCACGGCAAAGGGGAAGGGACCTGTCATCTCTTTCGAAATGAAGGGCGCGCACCCACATGATGTGGCGACGGTTATCGACCGGGGCGGCATAGCGGTGCGGGCAGGCACCCATTGCGTCATGCCACTTCTGGAGCGATTCAACGTGACGGCGACGTGCCGGGCCTCATTTGGCATGTATAATACGCGGGCTGAGGTCGACCAGCTGGCACAGGCGCTGATCAAGGCGCGGGAGCTATTCGCATGAACGACACCATCCAGGCCGCTGAACCGGCCAGTTTGAAATTCGATACCCAGTCGGCGCTTCCTCCCGAGGAAACCGAGCGTCTGGGCACTGATATCGTGGCCGCGCTGAAGACGGTTTTCGATCCGGAAATCCCGGCGGACATTTATGAGCTCGGCCTGATCTACAAGGTGGACATCAAGGATGACCGCTCGGTGGACGTGCAGATGACGCTGACAACGCCGAACTGTCCGGCCGCGGGCGAACTGCCGACAATGGTTGAGAACGCGGTTGCCAGCGTCGCAGGCGTGGGTCCCGTCAGCGTCAATGTGGTCTGGGAGCCAACCTGGACCCCAGACCGGATGTCCGACGAGGCGCGCCTCGTCCTCAACATGTGGTGAGTTGAGACGACTCACTTTCGATAGCTATATTTCGGTATCTATTCTGCATTTCAGGGCGGCCTTGAACCGCCACGAGGAATGAACAAATGACCGGTATGACGCCAAATGCCCCTTCGCCTTCGAAACCCGCTGTGCGCCCCCGCCCGCAGGTCATGCGCCTGACGGAAGCGGCCGCGTCGCGCGTTAAGGAACTGTCGGCGCGCGCTGACTCTGAAATCGTCGGCCTTCGTGTCGGCATCAAGAACGGCGGCTGCGCCGGTCAGTCCTACACTGTCGAATACGCCCATGAGGTCCGTCCCACCGACGAGGTCGTGGAGGACAAGGGCGTGAAGGTTCTTGTCGATCCGAAGGCTGTCTTGTTTCTGCTCGGCACCGAGATGGACTACAAAGCCGACAAGATGCAGGCGCAGTTCATCTTCAACAATCCCAACCAGGTCAGCGCCTGCGGCTGCGGCGAGTCGGTTCAGTTAACCCCGGCGAAAGTCGGCTAACTAGCACGCCTGCTTGCGCTATCGTACCCGCGTATTCTGATCGCAAACCGGTATCCACTTTGCGGAATACGCGATGGATCGCGACTATCTCATCGATCTTTTCTCTGAGTTCGGGCCCATCGTCCTGCGCAGGATGTTCAGCGGCTACGGCATCGTCGCCGACGACGTGAATTTCGCCATGGCGCTGCGGGCCGGTATCATTTTCAGGGTCGATGAGCAGACGGTAGCGCGATACGAGGCCGAGGGCGCCAAGCCATTCCAGTATGAGACCCGGAACAAGACGATCATCGTGAAATCCTACCGGCATCTGCCGGAGCGGCTTTACGACGATCCGGAGGAATTGGCGGTCTGGGCCCGGGAGGCTGTCGGAGCAGCGAAACGTGCTGCCGCCAAGAAGGCCGGCGTGAAGAAGCGCTCAGGTCAGAGGAAACCGTCGGCAAAGGCCGCGTCTCGGGAGGTTGAAGCGGGCAGGAAATCAAAGCCGTCCATCGCGAAGAAAACGGCCTCGAAAACGGCCGGTCGCCGGAAGGCCAGCCCGAAACCGTCGTCCGCAACAAAACGCTAGGCGACCTGAATGCGGTCTGCAGGAGTGAACTCGGGATCGGCCTCGCAGATGACGCGATTGCGGCCGTTGCGTTTCGCGGCGTAGAGGCAGGCGTCCGCACGCTCAATCAGCCGTTCACGATCGTCGCCGGGCTGAAGCATCGATACACCGACCGAAATGGTGACGCGGCCGAGGATCTCGCCGGTCGACTTCTTCTTGAGTTGCTTCGACATCACCGCGCGGCGGATGTTGTCGGCGACCGTCAGGGCCTGCCGCAAGGCGGTGTTCGGCAGCACCACGGCGAATTCCTCGCCGCCATAGCGCGCCGTGATGTCCTGGCCCTTGATCGTCTGCTTCAGCGACATCGCGACGAGGCGCAGCACCTGATCGCCGGTGAGATGGCCGTAGTTGTCGTTGAACGATTTGAAATGGTCGATGTCGAGCATCAGTAATGACAGGGGCTCTCCGCTGTCGGACGCGTGCGCCACGGCGGCTTCGAGGGCGCGATCGAAGAACTTGCGATTTCCGAGCGAGGTGAGGGGATCCGTCAGGCTCTCTGTGCGGATGGCTTCGAGACTGTGCTGGAGGCTGCTGATCTGCTGTTTGGATGCGGCAAGGCGCGCTTCCAGGGCCTTGTTGGTCTCCTGCATCTCCCGCGTCGATGCCACAAGCGCCTCAACCACGGCCTTGACCTGCTCGCGATCCTTGGCACCGGACAATTTCTGGGTGGCGCCTTCGAGGCTCCGTCCGAATGTGGAGGTCATTCCCAGCGCATCGGTGATGAGATTCATCACGTCATCGATTTCGTTGATCACGCGCGTTCCGACCGTGTCGATGCGCTCCGTGGTCCGGTGCTGGGAAAGATAGGTTTCGTAGATCTGTTCGAGATCGGCTTCGGTCAACTTGTTGTTGCGAGCGAGCGTCTCGTTGATGATCTTGTTGAGGGCGGAATTGTAGCCGGTCGCGTAAATGTACCAGATCTCGTAGTTGCGAGGCACGGCGTTCTGGCGCAGGGATCGAATCTGGCCCAAAGCAACTTCGGCGAACGCCATGGTGCGTTCATATTCTTCCAGCAGGCCAATCACGTTCCGTGCCCTTTAAGGCAAGCTTCTGCCTGCCCTTTTTAACGAAATGGCTAAAAGTATCGAGCGCACGTTAAGGGACGAGAATGAATGACCCGTAAACAGATTCAATCCGCAGGCGGGTCAATTGTTTGCGGTCAGCCGCGAGCGCGGATTGGCCGCAGAAGGAACGCCGGCAGATGTGAGTGGTCTGCTGGCTCGGCATGCTGTTCGCGAGCCGCCGCCGCCGGCATGGCGCGTCCGATCGATGGAGCCTGCGCCGGCTTTTCGGCAGCAGCATGAGGCTTCCGATCGGCGCCTTCAGGCTTCCGGGATTTGTTGCGGCCGCCACGGGTCCGCTGTGAATCGCGGCGCGGTTTACGATCTTCCGGTGCCCGTTCAGCCTGCTGTTCGCCGGCGGGCGATGACGAGGCTTCGGGGCTTGCAGCGGGGGTTATATCGGCGCGGGCGATGGACTGGCCGATCAATTTCTCGATTGCAGTGACGGACTTCTGGTCTGCCGGGCTAACGATCGAAATCGCGGTCCCAAGGCGTCCGGCGCGTCCGGTACGGCCAATGCGGTGGACGTAGTCGTCCGGATGGTGGGGAACGTCGAAGTTGAAGACGTGGCTGACTTCCGGAATGTCGAGACCGCGGGCAGCGACATCGGAGGCGACCAGCAACGGAAGTTCACCCTTGCGGAACTGATCGAGTGAGGCCGTTCGAGCTGACTGGTCCATGTCGCCGTGCAGGGCGCCGACGCTGAAGCCGTGCTTCTGGAGTGATTTGTAAACAACCGCGACGTCACGCTTGCGATTACAGAAGATAATCGCGTTTTTGAGATCCTTGGCGTCGCGGAGCAACTGCCGGAGCATTTCGCGCTTTTCGTGCGGCTCGCGGCCCACGCTGACCTGTGATTGAGTTACGGTGGTCGCGGTAGAGGCGGGCTTGGAGACCTCGACCTTCTCGGGATTGTGAAGGAAGGCCTCGGTGATCCGCCGGATTTCCGGCGGCATCGTCGCCGTGAAGAACAGCGTTTGCCGCGTGAACGGCACCAGCTTGCAGATGCGTTCGATGTCGGGAATGAAGCCCATGTCGAGCATGCGGTCTGCTTCGTCGATCACCAGCAGTTCGACGCCGGTGAGAAGCAGACCGCCGCGCTCGGTGTGATCCAGCAACCGTCCCGGTGTCGCGATCAGCACGTCGACGCCGCGCATCAGCTTGGTGTCCTGGTCGCCGAACGAGACGCCGCCGATCAGGAGCGCGACATTCAATTTCTGGCCGGCGCCGTATTTGTCGAAGTTCTCCTTCACCTGTGCCGCGAGTTCGCGGGTCGGTTCAAGGATGAGGGTGCGTGGCATGCGTGCCCGGGCGCGGCCCTTTTCGAGCAGCGTCAGCATCGGAAGCACAAAAGCGGCAGTCTTGCCGGTGCCGGTCTGGGCGATGCCGAGCACGTCGCGCCGGGCGAGAACGTGGGGGATCGCTTTTTCCTGGATGGGGGTGGGGGTCGTGTAACCGGTAGCCGCAACAGCAGCGAGAACCTTGTCGGACAGGCCGAGATTGGAAAAGGACATTGAGCCTCGAGTCGAAATCGCCGTTCGGACTCTCTGGAAATTTCTGTCGCGCTCACCCCGGAACGGCACGCTTTAAGGGCACGGGGAGGACATATTTGCCGACAGGCGGCTGGCCAGGAAATCGCGTTTTGATTCTGACCGCGTTGCAGCGGAACATAGGCCCGATCTCGTGAAAGTCAATGAATTTAAGGGTTGAAGCCGCGAAAAACCTTAATACGACAACAAGTTGAAGGGGTTTTGACAGTCCGGACAGGCCCGTGAACCGCCTTCCCCGACAAGGCGACTATAAGATACTAACCGCCGGAACCGGGTCTGCCGCGCCGGCGGCCCTAGGGGACGAGATATGACCAAATTCGGGACGCTGCTGATTGGCCTTGCCGCGATGATGACGGCGTTCGCCGCGCCGGCTTATGCCGAAAAGCGGGTGGCGTTGGTGATCGGCAACAATGACTACCGCAACGTGCCTCGGCTGCAAAAGGCGGTGAACGATGCCCGGACGATGAGCGATGCGCTGAAGCAGCTCGGCTTCAATGTGCTGTTTGCTGAAAACCAGACCCGGCAGGCCTTCAGCGAAACGATGCTGGCGTTCGATAAAATCGTGGAGCCTGGCGACACGGCGTTCTTCTTTTTCGCCGGGCATGGTTTCGAGATCAACGGCCAGAATTATCTGTTGCCGACCGACATCGCGGCAGTCACGCAAGGGCAGGAAGAACTCATCCGCGACGGCGCGTTTGCCGCCGAGCGGGTGATTTCGCGTCTTCAGGCCCGAGGTGCGCGGACCTCGATCTTCGTGTTCGACGCCTGCCGCAACAATCCCTTTGAGGCGACAGGGACGCGCGCGCTGGGCGGAAGCGGAGGCCTTGCGCCCATTTCGCCGCCGGAAGGCGTCTTCGTGATTTTCTCGGCTGGTGCCAAGCAGACCGCGCTTGACCGCCTGAACGACAACGATCCCAATCCCAACTCGGTATTCACCCGCAGCTTCGCGCGCGAACTGGCGCAGCCTGGACTCAATCTGGTGCAGATCGCCAAGCGGACGCAGTCCGACGTCCGTCAAATGACGGCGGCGGCAAGCCGGATGCAGACGCCGGCCTATTACGACCAGATCGTTGGCGATTTTATTCTGAGGCCCGCCAAGGATGGCGAGCGCGCCATCGCAGTCGAGCCGCAGGTGCAGGTAGCGGCGCTGCCGGTACAACCAGTAGCCCCTATCGCCATCGACAACGGCAATGCGCCGATTGCGAGTTTCATGCGCCACAACGGCGGATGGTCGATTGCATTCTCCATCGCCGATCCGACACTGGCGATTTCGTGGCGGTTAGGGGAGAGCGGTGAGTTCAAGGAGACGGGATTCACCGATGCGCTCGATCCGCGGACGCGGCGGCGCATGCCGAACCCCTCGATTGAACTGCCGAACGACGCGCCGGCCGCGACCATTCAGGTACGTTACGTCGATCCGACCGGCCAGATGCAGGGACCATTTCCGATCAAGTTCGATCCCGAGTCTGCGCTCGTCGCCAGCCATCGCAAGCTGCTGGATATGACGTCGAACAGCTGGCTTTCATTCGGCGGTTACAGCGGACCGCTGGTTTATTACTCGCAGATCCTGTCATACCGTTGCGCAATCCGCGAAATGCGGATCGGGATCGATACGACGGTGCCTGACAGGGTGGTGAAGATCCCGCCGTGCAATCCCAAAGACCCCTCCGCCATTCCTGAAAACGCCGCGTCGTACATGAAGATTCCGGTGTCGACCCGATCCGTCTCAGTCGAATTGACCTATCAGGACGGCAGCCTCTCGGAGATCAAGAATTTCCGGCGATGAGGAGGGGGAGCCAATTTCTCTGGAAAGTACGAGCGAATCCGCGAAATGGTCGTGCGGTTCGGTGTTGTATCGTCGGTGGTGGCCTGCGGGGAAAATGTTGGGCTATCTTTAAATTCCGCCAGAACCGACACGCTTGATCTCGACAAGCACGCCAACTTCGTTCGGGATTTTCGCGGCGATACGGTTCATCACTCGGCCATGCTGGCATGCAGCGCTTTCGTTCTTTTGCTGATTGCGTCCGGCTGTGACGCCGCCGGCGGCAGCGCGTGCAAGTTTCTGTTCTATGCCAAGGCCGATGCGGCCACTACCGTCAGTCACGGTGGCGATCTTGTGTGTTAGATTGAATGGAATTGAAGCTTGAATTGTTCTGTTTGTTCTGTCAGGCGCGCAAGAACTAGTTCACTTTGATTGTAACCGAATTGCTCAAGGTGCAATCGGCGAGAGGATTCAGATTCAGCCGGCGCCCGGCGACAATGACATCTTTCATGACGGGCTGGGCAGTTTCGAACTTTCCAGCGATCAAAGCCTCGCGCGTGCCGGGGCAAGCCGAATTCGCAAGGCTGCCCGCAAAGGACCACGCCCCGTTGGCCGATTTGAACACCGCGCTTATCCCGGAGGGGGCAGGCACGACAATAATCTCGGCGTTTCCGTCGCCATCGAGGTCGGCAAAAATCGCATCGCATTTCGCGTTCGCCCTGAGACATAGCGGCATCAGGTACGAACGCTGGTGTTTGTTCCAGTCCACCTCCAGGAAACCCTTCGGCAGGGATTGTCCGGATGGCTGCACGACCGTGATATTGCTGATGCGTTGCTCGGGAGTTAGCTGGGGCTGAGGCCGCCGCGCCTGAAACTCATTTTTCTCTTTCTGCATTTCGGCGGACTTCTGCGATGCGATCGGCAAGGCGGTCTTCTTTGTAAGCTCGTTCAAGGCATCCAGACCATAACGTCCAGAGTTGAACTTCAGGAACGCGTAGTCAAATTTGTCGGGAGAAATGATTCCAGCGTTTAGACGGCGAATTTGATCGGCGACGGCAAGGCGCGCTGGATCGGCGACAGGTGTAAATAGGGCGAGCAGGATGACTAGGACGACGAAGGCCGTAGCCACGTTCGTCGTTTCCAGTTGCGAAAACCGGGCTTGCCAGTTGATCGCAGCGATCGAGTATCCGATGGCATAGCACGCGGCGACCGTAGCGCAGGCCGTGGCGATGACACGGGACGGGGTCCAGCCGTGCTGCGCAACTCGCAAATATATTCCGTAGGCAGCGAGGGCGACGAGCGCTGTCATTACGGCTGAAGCCGCGATGATCGACAAGCGCAACAGACGCGAGAGGGGCTTTTCGCCGGAGGCCGCGCTGTGATCGATCCGCGTTCCGTCCTGATATGCTGAGTTGACCAGAAAGATCAGGCTTGCCGCAGCGATGAGGAGCATCGATGACGCCCGCCGTGTATTCCATAATGGTTCTAGCCCGGTGAACGGCAACGCTAATACAAACGCGACGGCAATCAGCGTCATCAGCGGCAGCAGCCACGAGAGCAGGTTGCAGCTCAGCAACCGGACGCCGCGTATGATGCCGACGCGGACATCGGTCATATGAAGGGCGTAGTTGAGCACCACGGTTGTGGCGGGAATCCAGAACCAGCTTTTCTGAATGATCTTGGAGGGCTGGTCGATCTTGATGAGTTTGAACAACTCAGCGCCGAGCCACAACAGGAGCCAGAACAAGGCGGCAAATAGCGCCGCCATGACGATCTGAAGTCCGTATTTCCAAGAGGTTTCGAAATAAGTCGGATAGCGCGCAAAGAACCGGCTATTGCTGGCGCCGGATATCAGAAGACTATGTCCGATAAACAATCCGAACGACAGCGAAAACCAAAGCTGCGGTGAAGGATATAGGCGCGGGACCGTTAACGCCGTAGGATTGCGAAAAATGTCGTAGAAGCCGAGACTCGCACACAGAAAGATTGCAAAAAAGATCCATGCGGCGAGGAGTAAGGGACGAAGGTGACCCCACGCGGTAACGGCAATCAACGGAACGAATATCGCGACAACGTAAAGAGCTGCAAACAGGGAGCCGTCGGTTGCTGGCCACGATTTCGACTGGCTTGCGTCAAACAGGAGATAAAGGGCGAGCCCCTGTGCAAAACCGATGATTGTCCGGATCGTCCCCGTTTGAGCAGAATCGGCTGAAGCCGCGTCTTCAACAACGATGGCCATGGTTTTCCTGTTGTGTGAATGGATTACACGTCCAGCATATCCTCGCTGGCGAACTCCGCCTTGTCGGAAATGAAGGCGAAGCGGGCTTCGGCCTTGGTGCCCATCAGACGTTCGACTGAATCTGCGGTGCCCTCGCGGTCATCCGGCAACAGCACCACGCGCAGCATGGTGCGCTTCGCCGGGTCCATCGTGGTTTCCTTCAATTGCGCAGGCATCATCTCGCCGAGGCCTTTGAAGCGGCCGATCTCGACCTTGGCGTTGGCGTGAAATTCCTTCTTGAGAAGCTCGTCGCGATGCTTCTCGTCGCGGGCGTAGAATGTCTTCGAGCCATGGGTGAGGCGATAGAGCGGCGGCACCGCGAGGTAGAGATGGCCTTCGTCGATCAGACGCGGCATCTGCCGGTAGAAGAACGTGATGAGCAGCGAGGCGATGTGCGCGCCGTCCACGTCCGCGTCGGTCATGATGATGATGCGTGAGTAACGCAAATCCTCTTCGCGATACTGCGCGCCGATGCCGGCTCCGATCGCCTGAATGAGATCGGCAAGCTGCGCGTTCGCGGTGAGCTTGTCCTTGGTCGCGGATGCGACGTTGAGGATTTTTCCGCGCAACGGCAGGATCGCCTGGGTTTTGCGATCGCGCGCCTGCTTGGCGCTGCCGCCTGCGGAGTCGCCTTCAACGATGAAGAGTTCGGAGCCTTCCGTCGCGTTGTTGGTGCAATCCGCCAGCTTGCCCGGCAACCGCAGTTTCTTCACGGCGGTCTTGCGCGAGGTTTCCTTCTCGGCGCGCCGGCGTAGCCGCTCGTCGGCGCGCTCCACCACGAATTCCAGCAGTTTGTTGGCTTGCAGCGGATTGCCCGTCAGCCAGTGATCGAACGGGTCCTTGATGGCCTGTTCGACAATCTTCTGCGCCTCGGCGGTCGCCAGCCGATCCTTGGTCTGGCCCTGAAATTCAGGCTCGCGGACGAACACCGACAGCATTGCAGCCGCACCGACCATCACGTCTTCGGATGTGATGGATGAGGCCTTTTTGCCCTGGCCGATACGATCGGCGTAGTCTTTCAAGCCGCGCAGCAGCGCGCTGCGGAAACCCGCTTCATGCGTGCCGCCGTCAGGCGTCGGAACGGTGTTGGTGTAGGACGACAGGAATCCGTCCGCGTCGGCAGTCCAGGCGACGGCCCACTCGCACGCGCCATGGGCGCCGTTGCGGCCGGACTTGCCGGAGAAAATGTCCGGATGCACCAGCGTGTCCGCATGGATCGCCGCGGCGAGATAGTCCTTCAGTCCGCCGGGGAAATGGAAGGTGTCTTCGGCAGGGACGTCATCGACGCCCTTGAGCAATTCCTTGTCGCAGCGCCAGCGGATTTCGACACCGCCGAACAGATACGCCTTCGAGCGCGCCATCTTGAACAGGCGCTGGGGCTTGAACACGGCTTTGGTGCCGAAGATATCGGTATCGGGTTTGAAGCGAATGCTCGTGCCGCGGCGGTTGTTGATCTTGCCGAGTTCTTCGAGCCTGCCCTTCGGCTTTCCGCGCTCGAACGTCATTCTGTAGAGCTTCTGGTTGCGCGCGACCTCGACGACGAGCTGCGAGGAGAGGGCGTTCACCACCGACACGCCGACGCCATGCAGGCCGCCGGAGGTTTCATAAACCTTGGAATCGAATTTGCCGCCGGCATGCAGCGTACACATGATGATTTCGAGAGCGGACTTCTTCGGAAATTTCGGATGCGGATCGACCGGAATACCGCGTCCGTTGTCGACAACGGTGAGATAGCCGTCGGCTCCGAGATGCACCTCGATAAAAGTCGCGTGACCGGCCAGCGCTTCGTCCATCGAGTTGTCGATGACTTCCGCGAACAGGTGATGTAGCGCCTTCTCGTCTGTGCCGCCGATATACATGCCGGGACGGCGGCGAACGGGCTCCAGCCCCTCGAGTACTTCGATGTCCCGTGCGGTATAGCCAGCCTCCGCACCTGAGGGCCTGGCGGTGGCTTTTGCAGCCGCCCGGGGCTTCCGATCCGACGAGGCGAACAGGTCGGCGTCTGTTTTTTCTTTCTTTTTCAAAGACTTCGGCATGATTTTTAAATCTTGATATATCGTGATCGAGGGACGAATCGCTGGCTGTTACTATGCCATGGTTAGGGCGGCAAATGTGACGCAGGCGGTTCCCAAACATGGCAGCTGCCGCCGTGGTATTCGGGATCAGGGGAAACCGGCAGATTCGATAAGCCGGATTGGGACATCGTATGACGTTTGAGGAAATGACGCGCGGACTCGCTGAATTTGTCCGCGACCATCAGATGTGGGCGATGCCCATTGTCTTCGGGTTGGCCTTTGCGGAATCGCTGGCCTTCCTCTCGTTGATCATTCCGGCATGGGGGGCACTGGTTTCCATCGGTGCGCTGATCGGCGTGAGTGGAATCAATTTTTGGCCGATCTGGATAGCTGCCGGATTGGGCGCCGCATTCGGCGACTGGTTGTCGTACTGGATTGGAGTCAAATTCCACGACCGCATCGCTCATATGTGGCCGATGTCCAGTTTTCCCGACATGCTGCCGCGCGCAGAACGGTTCATGAGGAAGTGGGGCGTACTCGGTATTTTCATCGGCCGCTTTTCGGGACCGTTGCGTGCAACCGTTCCCCTGGTCGCAGGCGTTGTCGAAATGGAATACTGGCATTTCCAGTTCGCGAATTTTACTTCGGCGTTCGTGTGGTCCGGCGTTCTGATGGCGCCCGGAATCATGGGCGTCAAAATGCTCATGGGATGACACCCCCTCAAACTATTTGTGATCGGGAATAATTATCATGGCTTGACGAAATTTGGGCGCGGACCTATATCCGCGCCCATGATTTTGAACGCAACCATCATCGCTGCCCGCCGCCGCCGCATCCCCGCGGTATGGGCGGTTGATCGCGTTTAAGATCACCATCTGTGCCGCCGGAGACAGTCCGCGGCACACTTTAACTCCCTCAAAAACGCGGTTTGATCTCAGGCGGCTCCTCGCAGAAGCAGGAGTTTGCAATGTACGTTCCGCCCGCCTTCCGAGTTGACCGCGCTGCTTGCCTCGCGTTCGCCGCCGCGCGCGGATTCGGGCTGGCCTGCGCCCATGATGGCCAAAAGCCGATCGCGTCGCCGGTGCCGTTCCACATTGAATATGGAAGCGACGGCACACCGCTGGTCTGCTTTCATCTCGCTCGCCACAATCCGCTGATTGGTCTCGCCGATGGCGTGACGCCATGGCTGTTCGCCGTGAGCGATGCGGATGCCTATGTCTCGCCCGATTGGTACGTCTCTCCCGATCAGGTGCCGACGTGGCTCTATCGGTCGGTTCATATGACGGGTGCCGTCCGAATTATGACAGGGCAGCAACTGCCGGATCACCTGAACCAGGCCAGCGCCCGGTTCGAAAGCGACCTTGCGCCGAAAAAGCCCTGGACGGTGGGCAAGATGTCGTCCGGCCGGCTTGAGGCGATGATGAAGGCAATCGTGGGACTGGTCATGATCGTTGAAGATGTCGAGGGTAGCTTCAAGTTGAACCAGCACAAATCGGACGCGGACCATGTTGCGGTCACCCGCGCTTTGGCCTTACAGACATCCGCAGGCGCGGGCATCCTGTCGGCTGCGATGCGCGCCATGCGCCCGCAGGCATTTGCCGCCGTTGAAGACAATGAAGTGTTGAGTACTGCGCACGAAGGGATCGCGCCATGAGCACGAAGAAGAAAATCGGCATCCTTGGCGCCTCCGGTTACACCGGGGCAGAACTCCTGCGGCTGCTGCTGCGCCATCCCCGGGTGGAGATTGCCCTGCTGACCGCCGACAGGCGCGCCGGGCAGATGATGGGCGACGTGTTCCCGCAATTTGCGCCCTATGATCTCCCGCGGCTGGTGACAATCGATGAGGTCGATTGGGCCAACGCCGGGCTCGATCTGGTGTTCTGCGCGTTGCCGCACGCCACCACTCAGAAGGTGCTGAAGGACGTCTTTGCGAAAGCGCCGGACATCAAGATCGTTGATCTGTCGGCGGACTTTCGGCTGGAAGACCCGGCGGCCTATGCCAAGTGGTATGGGCACGATCATCATGCGCTCGAACTTCAGAAGGAAGCCGTCTACGGGCTGGTGGAAGTCTATCGGCGCGACATCAAGAAGGCGCGGCTGGTCGCCAATCCGGGTTGCTACACCACCTGCGCGCAGTTGCCGTTGATCCCGCTGCTGAAAGCCAAGGCGATCGAGCCGGACGAAATCGTCATCGATGCCAAATCGGGAATGACCGGTGCGGGGCGTTCGGCGAAGGAGGAGATGCTGTTCTCGGAAGTCTCCGAAGGCTTCAACGCTTACGGCGTCGGCCAGCATCGGCACATGGCTGAACTCGATCAGGAGTTTTCAAAGGCTGCTGGCAAGGAGGTCGTCGTATCGTTTACGCCGCACCTCCTGCCGATGAACCGCGGCATCTTCTCGACCATCTATGTGCGGGGCCGGCGAGGCAAGATCGCGCAGGATCTTCACGAGATTCTGGTGAACCAGTATGAGAAGGAGCCGTTCGTGCATGTCCTGCCGTTCGGCAAGACACCGCATTCGCGACATGTGCGCGGCTCTAACATGACCTTCATCGGCGTGGCGGCTGACCGTATCGCCGGACGGGCGATCATTATCTCGACCCTCGACAATCTCACCAAGGGTGCGTCGGGTCAGGCGGTGCAGAACATGAATCTGGTGCTCGGCCTTCCTGAGACCATGGGCATCGATCAGCCGCCGATGTTTCCGTAAGCCGCGCAGCGGATGGCAATAAAAAAGGGACGGCGATGAGCCGTCCCTTTTGTTTGATCCTTGGTGTGCTTGATCAGAGAATCTTGAAGATTGCCAGCGCCAGAACCGCCTGCGCAAAAAAGCCAATCAGGAATGTCAGCGTGCGGAGAACAGGCACACCGAGTGTGTAGACGATGAGATGGGCAACGCGCGACCAGAAATACACCGAGCACGCGAGGACGGTCCATTTGCTCGAATAGTCGACAGCATTGAGGATCAGAACCAGCGGGGCGAAGACCACCAGGTTCTCGACAGCGTTGTCATGAGCGAACAGCAGACGATTGGCCCACTCCGCCAGCGGCTTGTCGTTGCGCGACGGATTGGCCATCGCGCCGCCAAGACCCCGAACCTGGCAGCGGTTGAGAAGGTAGGGCACCCAGATCAGGCCAGTGAAAATAACGGTCAGCGTCAGCCAGAACAATTCACGTGTCATCGACGGTCTTCCTTCCAATCTTGCTCGTGTGGTGGTTCGCAAGTCCGCATTGTTTCTCCAGCGCGTTCATTTGCGGACTTGCGAACCAAAACCACACTAGAATTATAATTTGCTAGTGTCCTTTTGAATCCGAAGTTCGCTATCGAAATTGCAGCACAACGGGGGCGAACTTCGGATTCAGGACACTAGGCCTGCCCGGAGGCGGGTGGAATTGCCTTCACCGTCCCGTCATGTAACGGGGCGAGTCGACGAAGCAAATAACGTGTGAAGTCATAGACGATTGGCGATGCGAGGCCAACGTCGCGGCAGGCGTTATTCTCAGGCGCGGACCCGGACATAGCTTCCCGGTGCGTCTTCAATGGCCGCCAGAGGCCCATTGCCAGGAACGCGGGCGGGCACCTGCTCGGCGTCGATCGACTCAAGCCACGACCGCCAATCCGGCCACCATGACCCCTTGTGTTCCTGTGCGTCCTTGACCCAGTCGGCGAGGGTGATGTCACCGATGCGATCGTTGGTCCAGTACTGGTATTTGCCCAGTTCCGGCGGATTGACGACACCGGCGATATGGCCGGAGCCGGCGAGCACATATTTGACCGGGCCACCGAAGAACTGTGAACCGTAGAGCACGGATTCGGCTGGCGCGATGTGGTCCTCTTTGGTGGCGAGATTGTAAACCGGCACTTTCACCTTGGAGAGATCGAGCTGCGCGTTGTCGATGGTCATGGAGCCGGCCGACAAGCGGTTTTCGAGATAGCAGTTACGAAGGTAGAACGAGTGGTTGGCCGCCGGCATGCGGGTCGCATCCGAATTCCAGTGCAGCAGGTCGAACGCCGCCGGCTCTTTGCCTTTCAGATAATTGCTGACCACATATGACCAGATCAGATCGTTCGAACGGAGCATGTTGAAGGCCATCGCCATCTTGCTGCCTTCGAGTACGCCGGCCTGTTTCATGTCGCGTTCGAGATTTGAAACCTGGCTCTCGTCAACGAACACCAGAAGATCGCCTGCATGGGTGAAGTCGACCTGCGCTGCCAGGAAGGTCGCCGAGGTCACGCGCACCTGACGCTTTTCGGCAAGCCATGCGAGCGTTGTCGCGAGCAGGGTGCCGCCGACGCAGTAGCCCATGGTGTGGACGCGCATCTCGCCGGTGGCTTTCTCGATGACGTCCATCGCCGTCAGCGGGCCTTCGCGCATATAGTCCTCGAAGGTCTTGCCGCCGAGCTTCTTGTCGGGGTTGACCCATGAGATCAGGAACACCGTGATTCCCTGATTGACGCACCACTGCACGAACGATTTCTGCCGGTTGAGATCGAGAATGTAGAACTTGTTGATCCAGGGCGGCACGATGAGCAGCGGCGTGCGGAGAACAGTTTCGGTCGTCGGCGTGTACTGGATGAGCTGCATCACCTCATTCTGATAGATCACCTTGCCGGGCGTCAGCGCGAGATCCTTGCCGATTTCCAGATTGGCCGCGGACTGGCGGATTTTGAGTGTGCCGTGTCCGGCTTCGATATCCTCCGCAAGCATCGTCATGCCGCGAACGAGGTTGTCCGCGTTGCTTGCGAGCGTCTGACGCAACACCTCCGGATTCGTCAGCACGAAGTTGGAGGGCGAAATCGCGTTCGTGACCTGTTGAACGTAGAACTCCGCTTTCTTGCGGGTATGCGCATCGAGGCCGTCGGCATTCTTGACGAGATCGTTCGCGCATTGCGTCGTGAGCAGATAGGCCTGCATCAGAAAATCAAAGAACTGATTGGTCTTCCACTCGGCATCCTGAAAGCGCTTGTCACGTGGCGAGGGTTCAGCCACAGGTGCTGCCGTTTCGCCCGACAGACGGCGTGCAGCGCTGGTCAGCAAATCCAGATAAGCCTTGCCGAACTTCATCTGCACGTTGGCGGCGCGGTCCTTGTCGGAAAGCCAGTACTCCGCCACGGACGTGAACGTCTTCACCACTTCATTCAGCTCGCCCGGCGGACGGTCCTTGGCCTCGCCGTTTTCGCGCGGCTTCAGATAGGCGGAGAGGGCACGGCCGCTTGATTCAAGAGCACGCGCGAGATTTGCCGAGAAGACTTCCGGATCGAAGCTTTTCGTGGCGCCGGAGTCCCCGGACTTGGTGCTTAGCAAAGTGTCACTCATCGCTTACTTCTGAACTTTCGTTTCAAACCGCGAACCTTGCGAGTTCGCATGATCATCATGGCATAGTTCGGATAGGCCTGCTGATTTGCATGTGCTGCGCTGCGGCATGATTAATACTTCGGTCATATTAGGGCCTCATGAACACGATCTGCTCCGTGGCAACATTCTTCGGGGATTAAAGCTTTCCGCCGATGTTGAGCTCAGATCGTCTGCTCATTCACCGAGCAGGAATCGTGCCGATTGAAATCAGGGGACGTGACAATTTCTGTGCGACGCCACATGCAACCGGTTCGGCGGTCGCCGGCTTTGGCCGGCTTGCTGTTGCTTGGCATTGCGCTGGGCGGTTGCGCATCCACGATCGCCGACGCCCCCCTGGTCGGATTACCGGCCAACACACCGCCACGGCCCGCAGTCCCGGCCGAATATCTGCCAGTGCATGATATACCGGCTCCCCGGCAGGAAACGGTGCTGGATCAGGCTCAACGGGACAAATTGGAGAAGGATTTGCTGGCGGCCCGCGACAGACAGGCATCCGGCGCCCAGGCCGCTCAGCGCCGCAGCAACTAAGATTTGCGCTTCGCCGCAACCCCCGGTTGGTGCTAAAAAGACCACGATTTAATCGCAAAAATGCAAATTCTGACGCGGGGTCCCCCCGCATTGCGATCGAATCCGCTTAATATGCTGAAATTCCGCGTCTTCTAACCGCCGTACCGAATTCCACTTCGGTGCAAAACACGTTACTGATCTCGTCGTTATTGCCGGTTTTACCGGCTCCCGGAGCCCGACCCATGGAAGAATTTTACCGTATCCGCCGTCTGCCGCCTTACGTGTTCGAGCAAGTTAACCGGGCCAAGGCGGCCGCGCGGAACGCCGGGGCCGACATCATCGATATGGGCATGGGCAATCCGGACCTGCCGACGCCGCCGCATGTCATCGAAAAGCTCAAGGAAACCTTGGGCAAGCCGCGGACCGACCGGTATTCGGCATCGAAGGGCATCGTGGGCCTGCGCCGTGCGCAGGCTGCCTATTACGAGCGCCGCTTTGGCGTGAAACTTAATCCGGAAACCCAGGTCGTTGCGACACTCGGTTCAAAGGAAGGTTTCGCCAACGTCGCGCAGGCGATCACGTCACCCGGCGACGTCGTGCTGGTGCCCAACCCGAGTTACCCGATCCATGCCTTCGGCTTCCTGATGGCGGGCGGTGTG
The DNA here is from genome assembly GCF_058793355.1 of Afipia sp. MLSD5-FHT05B12. Taxonomy (NCBI): domain Bacteria; kingdom Pseudomonadati; phylum Pseudomonadota; class Alphaproteobacteria; order Hyphomicrobiales; family Nitrobacteraceae; genus Afipia; species Afipia sp. MLSD5-FHT05B12. Next base: position 6,738 of record NZ_JBXAFS010000021.1, on the reverse strand, counting down.
GTTCGATCTGTTCCCGCCGAGCCGACGCCAGAATTGTTCAGCGCGCTCGAGAAAGCGATCATCCACTCCATCCCCAAGCCGATCGCGATGATCGCTTGTTACCCGTCAAACCCGACGGCCTATGTCGCGTCGCTCGATTTCTACAAGGATCTCGTCGCGTTCGCGAAGAAGCACGAGATCTTCATTCTGTCCGATCTGGCCTATGCGGAACTGTATTTCGAAGGCGTGCCGCCGCCGTCCGTCTTGCAGGTGCCGGGCGCGATCGATGTCACCGTCGAATTCACCTCGATGTCGAAGACGTTCTCGATGGCCGGCTGGCGCATGGGCTTTGCCGTCGGCAATGAGCGGATCATCGCAGCGTTGACCCGCGTCAAGTCGTATCTCGATTACGGTGCGTTTACACCGGTCCAGGTCGCAGCGACCGCAGCGCTGAACGGTCCGCAGGATTGCATCAAGGAAATGCGCGACACCTACCGCAAGCGCCGTGACGTACTGGTGGAAACCTTTGGCCGAGCTGGCTGGGATATTCCGCCGCCGGCCGCATCGATGTTTGCCTGGGCGCCGTTGCCGGAGAAGTTCCGCGAGGTCGGCAGCATGCAATTCGCCACGCTGATGGTGGAAAAATCCGGCGTGGTCGTGTCGCCGGGGGTCGCCTTCGGCGAGCATGGCGAGGGCTACGTCCGCATCGCGATGGTGGAAAACGAGCAGCGCATTCGTCAGGCAGCCCGCAATATCCGGCGCTTCCTTGAAACTGGCGTTGAATCGTTGCACAACGTGGTTCCGCTCGCCAATCGGCGATAGGCATGATCCCGAAAAGTGGTCCCCGGTTTTCGGAACAGATCATGCCTAATTAACAAGAGTTTTCCGGCAGGTTTTCAGCAAGATGGTCGCGCCACTCAAGGTGGGTATTGCGGGCCTCGGCACCGTGGGTGCCGAGGTAGTCCGCCTGATCGAAAGTCAGGGCAGGGCCTTGTCGGCGCGGTGTGGCCGTGGCGTCCGGGTTGTCGCGGTATCGGCACGTTCAAAGGTCAAGAAACGCGGTCTCGATCTGCGCGGGATCGAGTGGGCCAAGAGCCCGTTGGCGCTGGCCAACGATCCGAAGATCGACTGCTTCGTCGAACTGATGGGCGGGTCCGGCGAGCCGGCCCTGTCCGCGATCGAAGCCGCGCTCCGCAACGGAAAATCGGTCGTCACGGCGAACAAGGCGCTGATCGCCAAGCATGGTTCGCGCCTTGCTGCGCTGGCCGAAAAACACGGCGGCGCGTTGAACTACGAAGCCGCGGTAGGTGCGGCCATTCCCGTCATCAAGACGTTGCGCGAAGGGCTTGCCGGCACGGACATCAATCGTGTCTACGGCATTCTCAATGGCACCTGCAATTACATCCTGACACGGATGGAGCGTGAAGGGTTGTCATTCGCGGAATGCCTCAAGGATGCGCAGCGGCTCGGATATGCCGAGGCCAATCCATCGTTCGACGTCGATGGACACGACACCGCACAGAAGCTTGCCATTCTCGCGAGCCTCGCATTCGGCACCAAGGTCAATCAGAGCGCGGTCTACGTTGAAGGTATTTCATCCATCGCGCCGGAAGATCTGCGCGCGGCTGAAGAACTTGGCTATCGGGTAAAATTGCTTGGCGTTGCGGTGCGCACCGAATCCGGCATCGAGCAGCGTGTGCATCCGACCATGGTGCCGAAGTCATCCTCGATTGCGCAGGTCATGGACGTTACGAATGCCGTGACCATCGACGGCGAGGGCATTCCGCCGATCACGCTGGTGGGCCCTGGCGCCGGCGGCGCTGCGACCGCATCCGCGGTGCTGGCCGATATTGCGGACGTGGCGCGCGGCATTCGCGCCGCACCTTTCGGACGGCCGATTGCGAAACTCAAGATCTCGACCAAGGCGCCGATGAAGCGTCACGAGGGCGGTTATTACATTCGCCTGATGGCGCGCGATCTTGCCGGAACCGCGGCGACCATCGCGACGCGCCTTGCCGAGCAGAAAATTTCCATTGAATCGATCGTGCAGCGTCATCCTGATGGCGCAGTCGAACTGATAAGTACCCGCGGCAAACCATCGCCGGTGCCGGTCATTCTCATCACATACGCAACCACCGAGGATGCGGTGCGCCGCGCCTTGCATGCCGTCCAGCAAGATCGGGTGATAACCGGCCGTCCGCAGGTCATCCGCATCGAAAAGAACTGATAGGGTCCGGTCAGCCGGGTCCATCGCCACGTCTGTCGTTTTGGGAGTTAGCCTATGTCCGTTACGATTTCCGTTCCGCCGCAGCTTCTGCTGGAACGCATTCTCACACTCGAAATCGTGCGCGTGACCGAGCGTGCCGCGGTGTCTGCTGCTCGTCTCCGGGGCCATGGCAACGAAAAAGCCGCGGATCAGGCCGCGGTGGACGCGATGCGGCGCGAACTCAACAAGATTCCAATTCAGGGCACCGTCGTGATCGGCGAGGGCGAGCGCGACGAAGCGCCGATGCTCTTCATCGGCGAAAAGGTCGGTGCTGAGGGCGGCGGCCCCGAAGTGGACATCGCGGTCGATCCGCTTGAAGGCACCACGCTGTGCGCCAAGAACATGCCGGGCGCAATTGCGACCATGGCAATGGCGGAAGGCGGCACGCTGCTGAACGCGCCGGACGTCTACATGCAGAAAATCGCGGTCGGGCCCGGCTATCCAAAGCAGGTGGTGGACCTCGACGCCCCGCCGGCCGAAAACATCCGCCGTCTCGCCCGCGCCAAGGACGTGCATCCGTCGGCGATCACCGCTCTGGTGCTGGACCGTCCGCGCCACGCCGAGATCATCAACGCGATCCGCTCGACCGGCGCGGCTGTGCGCCTGATCACCGACGGTGACGTTGCCGGCGTGATCCACACTGCCGATCCGGACAACACCGGCGTCGATATCTACATGGGCACCGGCGGCGCGCCGGAAGGCGTTCTGGCTGCTGCGGCGCTGCGCTGTATCGGCGGCCAGATGCAATGCCGTCTCATTCTCGATACCGACGAGAAACGCGAGCGCGCGGCGAAGATGGGCGTCAGGGATTTCTCGATGATTTACGGCATCGAGGACATGGCGCGCGGCGATTGCCTGTTCGCGGCGACCGGCGTGACCGACGGCTCGCTGCTGTCGGGTGTCAAGTTCCGCAAGAACGTGATCGAGACCGAGACCGTCGTGATGCGCTCTGTGACCGGCACGGTTCGCATCATCAAGGGCGAACATCGCCAGTTCGAGAAATTCCACCTCGATTGAGCAGGGCATACCCATGACCGATCGCGTTGTCATCCGGCCCCTTCGCGTGGATGAGCGCGAGGCGTGGGAGCCGTTGTGGGCCGGCTATCTCAAGTTCTACAAGGCGACCGTCCCCGCCGAGACAACGGCGGTGACGTGGCAGCGGTTTCACGATGACGCAGAGCCGATGTACGTGCTTGGCGCGTTTGTCGATGACAAGCTGACCGGCATTGTCCATTTCCTCTACCACCGCTCGTGCTGGACGGTTGGCGACTATTGCTATCTGCAAGACCTGTTCGTGAACGAAGGCGCGCGGGGCCATGGCGTTGGCCGCAAGCTGATCGAAGCTGTCTACGAAAAGGCGAAGGCGGCCGGCGCGAGCAGGGTGCATTGGCTGACGCAGTTCGAGAACGCGCGCGCACAGATCCTGTACGATGAAGTCGCCGAGCGGTCGGGCTTCATGCAGTACCGGAAGATTTTCTGAGGTTATTCGATGTCTGAGATCAAGGCGCTGCTGTTCGATGTTTTTGGCACCGTGGTCGACTGGCGGACCAGCCTGATCGATAATTTCACCGCATGGGGCAAGGCGAAGGGCCTCAAGGGCGACTGGACCGCGCTGGTCGACGGCTGGCGCGCCGCGTACATGCCCTCAATGGATGAGGTCCGCAAACATCCCGAACGCGGCTTCGTGATCCTCGACGACTTGCAGCGGCAGTCGATCGAACCGCTGGCCGCCAAGCTTGGGATCACAGGGTTGACCTCGGCGGATTTCGATTATCTGACGCGCGGCTGGCACAGCCTCAATCCATGGCCGGACAGCGTTGGCGGCCTGACGCGGCTGAAAAGGAAATTCATTATCGGGCCGTTGTCCAACGGCAATGTCGCGCTTCTGACCAACATGGCGAAGCACGCTGGCCTGCCGTGGGATCTGGTGCTGAGTGCGGAGGTCTTCGGCCACTACAAGCCCGATCGAGAGGCTTACCTGGGCGCCGCGAAAATACTCGGCCTCGCGCCGGAACAAGTGATGCTTGTTGCCGCTCATAACAACGATCTCGAAGCAGCTCAGTCATTCGGTTTGAAGACGGCTTTCGTGCCGCGCGTGACCGAATATGGTCCATTGCAGAACCGGGATTTCAAGGCCGACGGGAACTGGGATTACGTCGTAAAGGATTTCAACGATCTGGCCGACAAGCTCGGCTGCTAGGCACTTCGCGGCGAATCATTGAACGCTGCGGCTTCGTGCTTACCTGCGGAAAGCATCATGACGCTCCCTGCATCCGCATTGCCTGTTGAGACGATCCCCGCCTTCCTCGGCGTGAACCGGTCTGCGACCGGCCGCGTCTGGCGCGACCGGCTCGATCCGCGCGGCGCGGCGAAGGCGCTCGCCATCGCGCAGCGCTATCAGGTGCCGGAAATGCTGGCGCGGATCATCGCGGGCCGCGGCATCGATATCGATGCCGTCGACGATTTTCTCAATCCGACCATCCGCAAGCTGCTGCCCGATCCCTTGACCGTGACGGAGATGGAGGCTGCGGCCAAGCGCATCGCTGACGCGGCCACGCGCGGCGAGAAGGTGGCGATCTTCGGCGACTACGACGTCGACGGCGCGACCTCCGCGGCGCTGCTGACCTGGCATCTGCGCCATTGCGGACTCGATCCGCTGATCCATATCCCCGACCGCATTTTCGAGGGTTACGGCCCCAATGTGGATGCCGTGCGCGGTCTCGCGGGCAGGGGAGCGACTCTGCTGGTCACTGTCGATTGCGGCACCACCAGTATTGAACCGCTGGCGGAAGCCAAGCGCCTCGGCATGGATGTGGTGGTGATCGATCATCATCAGTGCGGCGACGAGCTTCCGGTCGTCGATGCGCTGGTCAACCCGAACCGTCCTGACGATCTGTCGGGTCTTGGACATCTCGCCGCCGTCGGCCTCGTGTTCGTCACGCTGGTTGCGGTGAACCGCGAACTGCGTGCCCGCAACTTCTGGAGCGATGTCCGGCCCGAGCCCAATTTGCTGGACGCGCTCCACCATGTCGCGCTTGGCACCGTCGCCGACGTCGCGGCGCTGACCGGCCTCAACCGCGCTTTCGTCGCCAAGGGGCTGATCGCTCTGCGCCGCCGCGATCATGTCGGCCACACCGCGCTGATGGATGTGGCTCGCCTGAGCGGCCCGCCGGAAGCCTGGCATCTTGGCTTCATGCTGGGGCCGCGCATCAATGCCGGCGGCCGTATCGGGCAGGCCGACCTTGGCGTGAAGCTGCTTCTGGAAGGCGATATCTCGGAAGCCGCGCGGATCGCCGCCGAACTCGATCGCCTCAACACCGAACGCCGCGTCATCGAGCAAATGGCCGAGGCGCAGGCCGAGGCGGAAGCGCTCGCGTCGCTTGGCCTCGACGACAAAGGCTCGGTGATCGTCACGGCGTCAGAGGGCTGGCATCCGGGCGTGGTGGGTCTGGTCGCATCGCGCCTGAAGGAAAAATTCTCGCGGCCAGCCTTTGCTATTGCACTGGAGCCGGGTGGCATCGGCACCGGATCGGGCCGTTCCATTCCGGGCGTCGATCTCGGCAAGGTGGTGCGCGAGGCGGTGCATGAGGGGATCCTTCTGAAAGGCGGCGGCCACGCCATGGCGGCCGGCGTGACGCTGAAGAAGGAGCGGCTGGCGGAATTCCGCGCCTTCGTTGAATCCGCGCTGGCGGCGACCGTAGCGGATGCGCGGCATGCGAACGAGTTGTTCATTGATGGCGCGGTCAGCGCGCGCGCGGTGACGACGGATTTTGTCGCGACCATGAACCGCGCCGGTCCTTTCGGTGCGGGCAATCCCGAGCCGTTGATTGCGCTGCCGTCGCATCAACTGGTTTTCGCCGATGAGGTCGGGCAGGCGCATCTGCGTCTGCGGTTCAAGTCGGGCGACGGCGCGTTCGTCAACGGCATCGCGTTTCGCTCCATTGGCCAGAAGCTCGGCAATGCGCTGATCGAAAATCGCGGTCAGATGCTGCATGTTGCGGGATCGCTCACAGTCGATCGCTGGCAGGGCTCCGAGCGCGTGCAAATGCGCGTGACGGATGTCGCAGTGCCTGATCCGGGACCGAATTTTATTCGTTAGACTGTCATTCCGGGTGCGCATTGTCGCACAATCTCTCTCTGCGTCGTTCCCGCCAACGGGTCCGGCTTCGCGACTTCTCGCTGGGTCGTCCCCGCGAAAGCGGGGACGACATCGAGTGTGTGGCGACGTCTCTCGTAACTATAGATCGTCATGGCCGGGCGCCTGTCCGCGGCTTGATCGGGGATGACCCGGCCATCCATCTTTCTGATCGACGTTTTTACGAAGACGTGGATCACCGGGTCATGGGCGTTCTTTAGAACGCCGTTCTTCGAACGGCTATGCCCGGTGATGACGATCGTGGGTGTTGTGCTCGCGTGCGGGTCCGGCTTCGCGATTTTTTTCGATGTCGTCCCCGCGCAAGCGGTTCTTATCCCTCCCCCTTGTGGGGAGGGTG
>NZ_JBXAFS010000020.1:0-76925 GCF_058793355.1 Afipia sp. MLSD5-FHT05B12 | reverse complement strand
GTCTTCCGTCCCCTGACAGGCCGCCCCGTGACATTTTAACTTTGCTGAGATCGAGACATCTCAACTTTGTTGCAACACAGAGCGCATGAGCGAGCTGGCGCAGGCGGTGCCCAGCTATATCTCGCATAAGGGTTTCGTCGCCGATGACGGAGAGCGGGTGACAATTGTGGAGTTCGAATCCGAAGAAGCGCTTCACAAATGGCGGATCAATCCCGAACATGGCGCTGCCAAGAAACGTGGTTTCGACAGCTTCTATAGCGAATTCAAATATCAGATCTGCAGCGTCATCCGAGGGCATGGGTGGCTAAAGCGACGCTCGGAGCGACTGATGGATCGCGCGTTGAGACGATCATCACGACGGTCGCGGGGCGCCTTCGGGAGTCTTGCGACTACAACATCATACTTAGAGGGTCGGCAATGAAACTCTCCATCTGTGAATTTCCCGACGAAGCCGCGCGAAAGAAGCAGGCCTGGGATGCACTCGTCGAGCACACCGCCGCAGAGAATCCCGACATCGTGGTCCTGCCCGAAATGCCCTTCTGCGAATGGATTTTTGTCGGGGATGCCGTCGACTTCGGTCAATGGCGCGGCGCCATCGCCAAGCATGACGAGATGATCGGCAGATTCGGTGAGCTCACATGCCAGTGGGTGATGAGTTCCAGACCGGTCGAGCGTGAAGGGCTTCGGCTAAACGAGGCGTTCCTATGGTCGAAGGCGTCGGGATATCAGCCGATACGGCATAAGTGGTATTTGCCTGATGCGCCGGTTGCGAGGGAGACGGTCTGGTTCGATCGCGGCGACCGAGATTTTGCACCGATCCCGTGTGGTCCGCTGCGCGTTGGCGTTCAGCTTTGCAGCGAAATAATGTTCCCGGAGCATGCCCGGGAAATCGGATTCGCCGATGCGCATCTCATCGCGCATCCGCGGGCAAGCGGCGGCGGCAAACGATGGCGGGTGGCCTGCGAGATGTCGGCGATCGCTTCCGGCTGTTACGTCATTTCCGCAAACCGACGCTCCTACGACCGCGACTGGTTTTCCGGCGGCAGTTGGCTGCTCTCGCCGGAGGCAGCCTTGCTTGGCGAAACCACGGCTGCGCAGCCATTCGTCACTGCCGAGATCGATGCCGCGGTCGCCGAGCAGGCCAAGGCGACTTATCCCCGCGACCTGCAGAGAATGTATTGCAGCTGGAAGCGTGCGGAACGATCTCTCGACGATGCTCTGGCAAGCGCAATCGCCCAGTAACTCCGGAGTAACCACATGCCTGTTCGGACGATTCTCACACAGCGCCTCCGTTTACAACATCCGATCATCGCGGCGCCGCTTGGTCGTGGGTCGACACCGGCATTTCTGGGCGCACTGGCGCGCGAAGGAGCCCTCGGCTTCGTTGCCTTGGGCCACATTCCTGAGACCGAACTGCGTCAGACCCTGTCTAGCTATATCGCGTCCGCAGGGAGCGCGGACCGGTTCGGCGTCAACCTCGTGCTGATCGCGGATCAGACACGGCGGCTCGAAACGGCCTTGGATGCCGGGTGCCGCGTGGTGTCGCTGCTCAGAGGCGATCCCGCCCCTTACGTACGGCGCGCCAAGGACGCGGGGGCGACGGTGTTCTGGACCGTCTCCGGTCCGGCCGAGGCCGAACGGGCGGTGGACAACGGCGTGGATTTCATCGTTGCGCAGGGCCGCGAGGCCGGTGGCCATCTGACCGGTGAGGCGCCGCTGATGACGCTGTTGCCGGCGGTGCTCGACGTGGCTCGGGGAGTCCCGGTCGTTGCTGCCGGCGGCATTGCCGACGGGCGAGGCCTGGCTGCTGCACTTTCCCTCGGTGCGTGTGGCGCCTGGATGGGTACGCGATTTGTCGCCACAGAGGAGAGCGGCAGCCACCCCGGCTACAAGCAGATGATCGTCAAGTCGGGTGTGTCCGATCTGGTCGAGACCACGCTGTTCGATGGAGGCTGGCCGAACTCTCCTCATCGCGTGATCGCCAATTCGACGTTCGAACGCTGGAGGGCAGAGGGTTGTCCGCCGAGTGGATCGCGACCGGGTGAGGGTGAACGGATAGGCACCTTCCCGGAGGGCGCGCCGATGTTGCGCTATAACGTGTCGCCGCCGTGGGAGACCATGGACGGTGACTGGGAAGCTGGCCCGCTCTATGCCGGCACCTCTGCGGCTCTGATCACTGCGATCGAGCCGGTAGGTGAGTTGCTTGCGCGCACCGGTGCCGAAGCGGAGGCCATATTGAGACGCAACATCGAATATGTTCGTTAGCAGTCCGAAGTCGATGAATGCTCCGATGCTAAAACTCGCCTGCAAGTCACCGGGTCCTTGCTGCACCTGCATTCCCGTGGACCTCATTGTGCTTCATCTGAAGGTGAGTTGTATTCGTTGGCCGTCAGGACGTGCAGGCCATATTGCTCCGACCTGTGTGTCGGCGTCTCAACCGTGGAATTGGGCCGTCGCTCTGACGGCGTTTCCAGATTGTCAGGGGTAGGGAAATGATTGCGGTAATCTTCGAGTCATGGCCGGCGCCCGGAAAGATGCAGACCTATCTGGATATGGGTGCGAGGCTTGGGCCGCAACTCGAGAAGATGGATGGTTTTATCTCGATCGAAAGATTCCAGAGTTTCTCGGACCCGGGAAAATTACTGGCGCTTTCGATCTGGCGCGATGAAGCGGCGGTCGAGGCGTTCCGCAACTGGGAAGTCCATCGCAATGTTCAGTCAAATAGCCGCAAGGACGTATTCCTAGATTATCGGCTGCGTGTGGCAGCCGTCTTGCGTGACTATGGCATGACCGAGCGTGAACAGGCGCCGCGCGACAGTCGTGAGGCGCACACGTGAACGTGAACCGGGAAGAGAGGTCGGATAATGCTTTTGCTGCTCGCCGACCTAATGGCTAGGTCATCATCAACAGCCGAAGCGGAAAGCGTTCTTCGTGAGCTGGTCGAGGTTACACGCGACGAGCCGGGGAACATCGCTTATGCGGTCCACAAACCTCGCGACCACACCGGCCGGTTTCTGCTCTACGAGCTCTATGTGGATCAGGCTGCCTGTGAAGCACATTTGACGCGGGCGCCCGTCAGAGCGGCGTTGACCCGGCTCGTCCCCCTGCTTCTCGGGCCGCCGGAGATAACGTTCTGTACGACGATTGCAACCTCGGGAATAGACGTCTGTCTTGCGCGCGAACCGCCAACGGTCCGCGACTGAACACAAGGCGTTCAATGCGCCATCGGACCATTGCAGAGCCCGTCGCGCAGATAGCCTGCTTACTCACTCGAATGAGACAGAACGGGAGTTTTAACGCGGAGCGCGCATATCTCGCTGACAAACAAGAAAAATCTGGCGCACCCGACACGATTCGAACGTGTGACCTTTGCCTTCGGAGGGCAACGCTCTATCCAGCTGAGCTACGGGTGCGGCGCATTCCATTTAGCCGATTGATCCAGTGCGGGCAACGGCTGGCGGGGGACTGAAAACCCGATTTGGAGCGCGTCCGGGCAGGTTCGCGGGAGCTAGTCCGCCTTTCAGCCCTCCACCGCGAACCGAAGCCCCGCATTCTCCTCAAGCCGCTTGATCAGACGGTCGCCCAATGCCGCGCCCGGTGTCCAAATGCCGCCAGCCACATCCTGCGCATCGCGCACCAGACAGACGGCGCACTCGGCGATCATCTTGGACGTTGATCCGTATCCCGGATCGCGATCGCCCTTGACCGACGCGCGGATCTGCCGGCCGTCCGGCGTCACGCCGACGAACAGAATGTCATACATCCCGGTCTCGCGCTCTTCCTTCGAAGGCCCCTCGCCGGGCTTCGGCCCGCCGGGGCCGCCCATCGCGGCATTGGCTGCGACGATGGCCTTGGCGGTTGCTTCGCCTTTCTCGCCGGGGCCGGCCAGCATCATCTCGTCGTAGACGAAATCCTGGCCGTAGGGGAACCCCATCAGGAGATTCGAGCGATGCACGTTGCGGGTATTGATCGTCGCCATCACAAACGGCGCGACCCACATGCCGAGGTCATCGTCGTGGAGCGGCTTGTTGCCGGGCGGCTGCTTCGGGCCTTCAAACCCTGGCGTCAGCGCGAACGGATTCTTGAGCAGCGGCACGATGCTGAGATCCTTCGCGGCCGCTGCATAAGTGGCCTTCAGGCTTGCCGCCGTGCCGCCGGAGAACGTGCCCTTCATCTTGCGCACGCGGCCCTTCACGCGTTGCATGGCCGCGCCGAACTGCTTCTTCGCCGCACTTTGCAGGAAGAATACGCCGAGTTCGAACGGGATCGAATCGAACCCGCAGGAAAACAGGATGCGGGCGCCGGTGGATTGCGCGGTGGCATGATGGGCGTCGATCATCTGGCGCATCCATGCCGGCTCGCCGCAGAGATCGAGATAGTCGGTGCCGGATGCCGCGCAGGCTGCGACAAGCTCGGAGCCGTAAAGTTGATAAGGGCCGACGGTGGTCAAAACCGCCTTGGTCTGTCCGACCAGCGCCTTGAGCGAAGCGGGATCGCCCGCGTCGGCCTCGATCAGCGGCGTGTCCTTCGGCGCGCCGATTTCGTCGCGGACGGCAGCGAGCTTGTCGCGGCTGCGGCCTGCCATCGCCCATTTGAAATTGCTTCCGGGGCCATAGTGCGCGGCGAGATACTCGGCGACGAGCCGGCCCGTAAAGCCGCTTGCGCCATAAACCACCACATCGAATTTCGGCTGGGTCATCGTTGTTTCCTCAAGTCTCCGCCGGCTGCGCGATCGCTCAAGCCAGCAATTTCCTCAATTCCGCCTTGGCGACTTTCTCGAGCGTCGAGCGCGGCATCTCCCCGACGAGGTGGACCTCGCGCGGTACCTTGAAGTCGGCCAGCGCGCTTTTGCAGGCGCGCAGAATATCGTCATGCAGCGTCGGCGGCGCGCCATCGAGGCCGCTGGTGGGAATGACGAACACAACCGGCACCTCATCCAGCATCGGATGCTTCTTGGCAACCACCGCTGCCTCACGAACGCCCGCGACCGTAATGACGACCTGCTCGATCTCGGAGGCGGCAACATTCTCGCCGCCGACTTTCAGCATGTCCTTGGCGCGGTCGCCGAAGCGGAAAAAGCCGTTTTCCAGCAGTTTCACCCGGTCGCCGGTGATGAAGTAGCCGTGTTCGTCGAAGCTGTCGCGCGTCGCCTGCTCGTTGTGCAGATATTCCTTGAACAGCGACAGACCAGGAATGCCGCGGATCAGAAGATCGCCGGTGCCGCCGGTCTGCGTCGGCGCGCCATGCTCGTCGACGACGCGGATGTCGTATTCCGGCGCAGCACGGCCGATGGCGAGCGGAATGTTGGGCTGATAGGGCTCGCCGACAATGCCGTGGGTGATGGTTTCGGTCATGCCCCACCAGCCGATGGTCTTCACGCCGAACATCGTATCGGTTGGAGGTTCGCAGATCGCGCTGCCCCACAGCCGGAAGTGATGCGCCTTGGGGACTTCGCGCTCCATCAGCGCCTTGACGCAGAACGGCACCAGCGATGTCCAGGTTGACCGATGTTCAAGCGCGGTCGTCCAAAAGCGGCTCGCGGAAAAGCGCGGCTGGATCACCGCGGTGCCGCCGACCCACAGCGTCGACAGCATCGAATAGGCCAGCGCATTGGTGTGAAACAGCGGAAGATAGATCTGGTGGATGTCCTCGGGCCGCAGGTCCTGATGCACGGCGTTGATCTTCGCGCCCCATAGCGCATTGGCGTGGGTCCACAACACCGCCTTCGGCCGCGATGTGGTGCCGGATGTGTATTGCACGCTGCACGATGCGTAAGGATCGGCGCGGCGGCGCGGCCGGTCGGCGCTGTCGGCGAACAGCGCCTCGAAGCTTTCGCTCTTCGGCGGCCTATGTCCTTGCGCGGGGGCTGCGCCGGCGTCGTGAGACGTTACGGCGAGCCAGCGCAGGTTGCGGCAGTTTGTTGCAACCAGCTCGGCATAGGCCGGCTGGGTGATGGCAGCGACTGCGCCGCAGTGATCGGCGAAATATTCCATCTCGCCCGGCGCGGAGCGGGTGTTGGTCGTCACGGCGATGGCGCCGAGTTCAACGCAGGCGAACCACGCCAGCAGCATCTCGATGCAGTTGTCGAGATGGATCAGCACGCATTCGCCGCGCTTGATTCTTCGCGCCTGAAGTCCCGCGGCCAGTGCGCCGACGCGTTCGTGAAACTCGCCATAGGTCCATGGACGCGGCGGCGCGTCGAACGGCGCCCAGATCAGGAATGGATGATCGCGCCGCGTCTCGGCGCGCAGCCGCAGCAGCCACGGCACATCGAGTCTGGCGAACGGGCCGACATGACCCGGTAAGAGCTGGTCCGGCGCGAGATCGATCTTCGGCATGTTTTCTCCCGGCCCGTCTTAATCGCGGGCTACGTTTTTGATTGTCCGTCAGAAAAAGCACACTTCGCAGGTCAAAGTCGAGAGACCATAACCGGCAATTTCCGGTTCGTGCGCCTTGAAAAACCCGCCGGCTTGACTTGCATCAACGCGCTCGCGGCGGGTGCGGGGTTGACTGGCTAATGAAGGAGCCCGTGCAATGTCGCTCTTTGAAAAAGCCTGGTCGCCCTATGTGGCGGGCGTCCTCATCGGTCTGTTGCAGATACCCGCCTTCCTGTTGATTGAAACCGCGCTGGGCGCATCGTCGTCTTACGTGACGATCGGAGCTGCGCTGGCGGGTCTGGTCGATCCGTCGCTGCTGAAGATCGACTATGTCGCGCGGCATGTTGCGCTGACGCCCAAGAATGTCTGGCAGGTGGCACTGGTGGCCGGAATCGCGATCGGCGCGCTGGTGTCCATGAAACTATCGGGCGCAAGCCGACAGGTCATTTCGCCGGTCTGGCGCAAGGCGCTCGGCTCATCGGCGCCCGCGACGCGTTATGCGGTGGCGTTCGCGGGCGGATTTCTGATGCTGTTCGGCGCGCGCATTGCCGATGGCTGCACCAGCGGACACGGCCTGTCGGGAATGGCGCAATTGTCGGTAGGTTCAACGGTCGCGGTCGTTGCCATGTTCGCTGGCGGAATCATGACCGCCTTGCTTCTGCTTCGCCGCGTTTGATCGAAAAGGAACACCATGTCTTCCGTCATGTTCGCGATTGTCACCGGTGTGCTCATGGGCGTTGCTTTTGGTTTCGCGCTGGAGAAATCCCGCGTGTTTGAGCCCGGCATGATTGTCGGGCAGATGCAGATGCGCAATTTCATCATGCTGAAGGTGTTTTTGACGGCGGTCGCCACAGGTGCCGTGGCGCTTGCGGTGCTGAATGGACTCGGACTGGTCAAACTGCAACCGAAGGCCGCGCTTTACGCAGCCGACATCGTCGGAGGCCTGATCCTCGGTGCTGGAATCACGCTGGCCGGCGCGTGTCCGGGGACGACGCTCGCCCAGATCGGTGTCGGCTACCGCGACGCGATCTTCACACTGGTGGGCGGGCTGTTTGGAGCGGTGGCGTTCTCGTATGCGCAGTCTTGGCTAAGCAAGGTTCTGATCGGCACCGGCCCCAAGCTGATCTTCAGCGACACGATCGGAATTCCCTACTGGCAGGGCGCGATCGCTCTCGCCGTGGTGATCGCCGTCGTCCTCTATCTCATGGAAGCTGCGCGGTCATGGCGGCAGGATCTCGGCAGCGACGTCGACGGCGACTTCCCGGCGTCAGCGAGGCCCCGCAAGGGGCTTGCGCCGGCGGAGTGATACACCCGGTGGCCGCGCTCAGGGCGCGGGCGTCACGGTCACGCGCAATCCGTCCTTGGGCTTCGGGATCGGCCACATCTGCCATGCGGGCACATAGCCCGGTTCCATGGTGACCTTGAGATTTTGCAGGAAATGAAACGCGAAGCATTTGGCCTGCATGTAGGCGAAGTGCAGTCCGATGCACATATGCGCGCCGCCGCTGAACGGAACGAATGCGAAGCGATGGCGTGCGCGCTGCGCTTCGTCGGTGAAACGCAGCGGATCGAATGTTTCGGGGGCGGGCCAGTGTTCGCTCATGTGGTGGGTAAACAGCGGATTCATCCCGACCAGCGTCCCGGCCGGAATGTCATAGCCCTTGAAGCTGAAGTCGCGCGTCGCCCGGCGCGGGATCGACGGCACCGGCGGCTTCATCCGCATCGCTTCCTTGAAAGCCATTTCGGTGAGCGGCATGGCATCGAGCTTCTCGAACGGCAGCGGGGCTCCAGGCTCGATCCCGAGTGACGAGACTTCGTCGCGTAATCGTGTTTGCCACTGCGGATGCGCTGCGAGCAGCGCCACGAACGACGTCAGCGATGATGTCAGCGTGTCGTGCGCCGCCATGATCAGAAAACTCATGTGGTCGACGATATCCTGCGTCGACAGCAGGGCGCCGTCTTCATGGGTCGCGTGGCAGAGTTGCGAGAACAGATCGTCGCCGCCGTTTTCGCGCCGCAGGGGAATCTGCTGCGAGAAATAGGCGACGATGCGCTGGCGTCCCCTGACGCCGCGCGCCATCTGCGTGCCGGGCCATGGCTGGCGGATCACAGCGACGGAGGCGGCGATCATGTCGACGAAAGCGCGAGTAACGTCATCGACCTCCGGGCCGATCCCGGTGCCGAGGAACGACGTCGCGGCGAGATCGAGCGTGAGCTGCTTCATCGCCGGATAGAACAGCATCGGTCCCGGCGCTTCGCGCCATTGATCCACGCGTGCCGCGATACCCGTATCGAGCTGCGCGAGATAATTTTTCATCGGTCCCGATTTGAACGCGACCGACATGGCGCGGCGATGCAGGCGATGTTCCTCGAAATCGAGCAGCATCAGTCCGCGCGGAAACAGCCGCCCGAGGATCGTTTCCCATCCATTGGTCGATGAAAACAGCTTGGTCTGGTCGAGCAGCATGAACTCGTTGGCTTCGGGGCCGAGCAGCGAGACGCTGGTTTCGCCGAGAATCCGCGAGCGGTAGACCAGCCCGTATTTCCGCGCCATCGCATCGGCTTCGCCCTTCGGATCGGCGAGAACGTTGAGCGTCCGCCCGATGAGCGGCCAGCCTTCGTCGCCGGGAATGTGAGCAAGTTTGCTGCGGTCCACCATGACGGGCGGCTTGACCGCGACCGGTGATGTCAGGCTTTGCATCGACATGGCGTTCCCCCGCGGAAGCTGGCGGAATTATCGCCGAGTTGGCGGAGGGCGACAACTCCGTTTGCGATGGGCCGGGGAGTTGTGATGGTGCGGTGCATTGAACCCCGGCGGATTAAGTGGAATCTGCGGCTGCTTTCGCCAGGGCTTCGATGCGTTTGCGGAATGAGCGCGGCGATTCTGCAAACACCCGGCCGGACAGCGACCGCGCGCGGCCGAGATGAAACTGTTGCCGATTGTCGATCCGCGGCGTCAGCCGTGAGCGCCAATGGGCCAGCGGTTGCTTCGGTTGTATCAATCGGCGGAAAGCGACGAGATCGTTACTCCTGCCGAGCTGCGTGCGCAGCTTCTGCATCTCGTCGATAAAGGTGTTCCACATTTTTGGCCACAGCGGCGCAATGAGGTCGAGCTGATAGCGGAAAGCCACGACGGCCTTGCGGAAATCGTGAACCTCCTCCGGATGGGCATTGTCCCATTCGCGCGGGCGACGCCGGCGGGCCCGGCGATAGGACTTCGCGAGCGCCGTCACGATTTCGTCGAAATGGATTCGTTCAAGCGGCCAGTTTGCCGCGCAGGCGGACGCTCGGGCCAGGCCCTCGTGCAGGTGTCGAATGGCCTCCGGATGAAGCTGCTCGGCCTCCAGGGTCTTTCGCGCGTCTTCGAGCCGCTGGGTGAGGGTGGCTTTGGTTCGTTCCGACAGAGGCGGTGTCTCGGCATCTCGCGGTTTTGCGATGTCGGCCAACGCATCGAGAGCGGTCTGCGCGTCGCGGCTGCGGCCGAACTCGCGGGCGAGGTGGCTTGCTTCGTGGCGCAGAAGCACGGCCTCGTCGCCAATTGAGTCCTCGAGCAACCGCAACAGGGCTCTCCAGCGCTTGAGCGCAATGCGTAGCTCATGAATGGTGGTGCTGGTTTCCTCGCAGTCGAGCTTTTCTTGCGCGGCCCGGGCCGCGGCCATGATGTCATCCGCGGCCTCGCGCAGCGAATGCGCAACCGGCGAAGCCTGAGGGCCGACCATCATGGACGTCTGTCCCGAACCAGTTCGTGCCAAATCTACAGCTCTCCTCGCCCGTGGCAGTGGTCCGTCCAGTCATACTGCGATTGCGTGATGTTGCGATCTTGGCAGACAAGCGGGCAATCACAACCCTCCGATGCCGGCCAAGACAACGCGACGCTGATTGTGCAGTGCAGTCGGCGATCTCGCCGCCGCGCGTACCCACCAATCGTCTTATGCGGTTTGAAAATACTGGCGTTCGCGCGATTTCACAGTTTTACTGGCGCGATCAAGAAAGCCGGCAAACGGCATCCATCAGGGAGAGTGACAATGAACACCAAGGCAAAGCTGCTTGGACTCGCGGTCGGATTTTGCGCGGTCGCGGGCACCGCTTCCGCAACCGAAATGAAAATGATGACCGGCCCGCAGGGAGGTTCATGGATCCCGCTCGGAGGCCAGCTCAAGGACATGTGGGAAAAGGCCATTCCCGGCCTGAATGTCCAGGCGCTGCCGGGCGCCGGGATTGCCAACGTGCGCGGTGTCGACGAAGGCAAGGCCGACGTCGGTTTCGGTAACTCGATCTCGACGGTCGATGGACTGGCGGGCCGCGCCCCGTTCCCCAAAGCCACAACCAACGTCTGCAACCTGGCAACACTTTATCCGCAGTATTACCAGCTCGTGGTCAACGCCGATTCTGGCGTTTCCAAGATCGCCGATCTCAAGGGCAAGGCGGTGACCACCCAGCAGCGCGGTAACACCGGCGAACTTATCACCAGGCAACTGCTCGAGGTCAACGGCATCACCTACAGCGACGTGAAGGTCAGCTTCGTCGGCTACACCGACTCGGTGAATCAGATGAAAGACGGCAACGCCATGGCTTTCGGCCTCGGCACCCAGATTCCGGCTGGCTCCATCATGGATCTCGCCGCTGCGCGCGACATCAAGATGGTCGATCAGTCGGACAGCTACGAGAAGATGAAGAAGCTCAATCCGGGCTATACCCTGATGACTATTCCAAAGGGCACCTATCCGAAGCAGGAAGGCGACGTGAAGGTGATCGGCTATGCAACGCATCTGGTGGCGTCGTGCAAGCTCCCGGCCGATGAAGTTTACACCATGGTCAAGACGCTCGCCGCGAACACCGCGACGCTGGCGACCGTCGCCAAGGACATTGCCAAGCTGACGCCCGCCGGTATGGCGACCGACATCGGTATTCCGTTCCATCCGGGGGCAGCCAGGTTCTACAAGGAAGCCGGCATCACCGTGAAGACGAACTGACCGGACTGCCGCCGGCGGCCCGAGGCTGCCGGCGGTTCGCGGCCAAGCAATTCCGGACAGGGCGGATAGAATCATGAAGCTGGATTTCAGTTACAGCGGCGTCGTACGCATGGTCACGACACTCATCTCCGTGGCGATGGTGATCTTCCACGTGTGGGCGATCATCGCCGGTGCGCCGGAGGCGATCATCTTTCGCGGCACGCATCTGCTGTTCGCGATGACGCTGCTGTTTCTGATCTACCGCAGTTCCGGAAATACCGACGGCAGGCCGAGCGTGCTGGATCTCCTTCTGCTCGCGCTGGCTATCGCGCCAATCCTCTATCTCTTCATTAACTACGACTACGTCATCAACCGTATATTTTATGTCGACGACCTGACCACCGCCGATATGGTCATGGGCACCGTCATGACCGTGATGGTGCTGGAGGCGTCGCGTCGCGTCATCGGCCTCGCATTGCCGATCACCGCGGTGGTGTTCATTGTCTACGGACTGTTCATCGCCAAGCTCGATCCGATGCGGCTGCTCGACCAGCTCTACATGACCACCGAAGGAATCTTCGGCATCCCGCTTTCAGTGTCCGCGTCCTATGTGCTGATCTTTGTGCTGTTCGGCAGCTTCATGGAGCGCACCGGCACCGGCCAGTTGTTCATGGATTTCGCCATGAGCCTGACCGGCCATTCCGCCGGCGGACCAGGCAAGGTGTCGTGCGTCAGTTCGGCGCTGTTCGGCACGATCTCCGGCAGCGCTGTCGCCAACGTCATGGTCGACGGTCCGATCACGATTCCGCTGATGAAGCGTTCGGGCTTTCCGCCGCACTTCGCCGCCGGGGTGGAAGCCGTCGCTTCCACGGGAGGCCAGATCATGCCGCCGATCATGGGTGCGGCCGCGTTCGTGATGGCCGAGTTTCTCGGGGTCTCCTACGGGCAGGTGGTGCTGTGGGCGATCATCCCGGCGATTCTCTATTATGTTGCGTGCTTCTCGGCGGTGCATTTCGAAGCCAAGCGGCGCGGGCTGGTCGGCGTGCCGCGCAGCGAATTGCCGAAGCTCGGCGATGTCATGCGCGAACGCGGGCATCTGTTCCTGCCGGTCCTGACCATTCTCTTTTTCATGTATTCGGGCTTCAGTTCGCCGCTGGCCGCACTCGCCGGCACGGCGGCCTGTTTCCCGGTCGCGGCGCTGCGCAAGTCGACGCGTCAATATGTGACGTTCGAAAATCTGATCGGCGCATGTGTCGACGGCGCGCGTAACGCGCTGCCGGTGGCGCTGGCGTGCGCCGCGGCGGGTGTCGTGATCGCGGTGGTGACGCTATCGGGTCTCGGGATCGTATTCACCCAGTTCGTCGTGAGCCTGTCGCAAAACTATCTGATGCTGGCGCTGGTGTTCACGATGATCGCCGGCATCGTGCTTGGCATGGGCATGCCGACCACGCCGGCCTACATCATCATGACGGCGCTGCTGGTGCCGGCCATTGTCAAGTTCGGCATCGCGGTCCCTGCCGCACATATGTTCGCGTTCTACTTCGCGGTGCTGTCAGCGATCACCCCGCCCGTGGCGCTGGCGGTGTTTGCCGCAGCCGGTATCGCGCGATCGGAACTGTGGGCTACCGGCCTTGCGGCCGTGCGCATCGCGGCGACGAGTTTCATCGTGCCGTTCATGTTCGTCTATGAGCCTGCGCTTTTGATGATCGGCGACTGGCCGACGATCATCTGGAGCAGCATCACCGCGGGTACCGGCGTGCTCTTGTTCGCGGCCGGGTTGCACGGCTATTTCGTGACGCATTCGCGGCACTGGCAAAGCGTGGCGCTGGTCGTCGGTGGTCTGTTGCTGATCGAACCCGGCATCGTCAGCGACAGCATCGGAGCGGCGCTTGCGGTGCTGGTCTTCGCGACCCAGCGTTATACACGCAGTCATGCGCTGGTGCCGGCGGCCGAGCTGCCGGTCCCGAAGGCGCCGGACTGAACTTGCGGCGCCGCGCGGTCGTCAAGCAGGAACGATGGTCTTGCCGATCGGCCACAACGCGATGGCGCCAAGCTTCAAGTGCGCCCAGGCGAATGGAATCCCGATGATCGTGATGGCGAGCAGGAGCGCCGTGAAGAGATGGCCAAGCGCCAGCCACCATCCGGCCAGGATGAGCCAGATCAGATTGCCGATGAATCCGAAAATGCCGGTGCCGAAGTCGCGCTCGCCGATATAGATCTCGCGCGAGACGGCTTTCTGGCCAAACGGAAACAGCGTATAAAGGGCGATATTCCATGCGCCGCGCGCCCATGGAATTCCGATGATGGTAATGGCCATGATGACGGCGGCGACGGCCCAGCCGAGCGCCATCCAGAAGCCACCGAGCACGACCCACAAAATATTGAGCATCAGAGAGACGGGGGACATCGGAACTCACTCAATGAACGTCACTTCCAGTCTAGCACTTTCCGTCGTCGCCGTCGCGAAAACTGACATCGCGTTTGTGGTAGCCAATCTCGATGCAACGCCCGTATAAAGCCGGATATCAGGGGACATCGATGCAAAAATCCGAATTCCGGGCGCTACTTGCCGCAGCCGCTTTTGCGGTCATCGCCTTTGCCGCGGCGCCTGCCAAGGCCGACGCGCCGTTCTGCTCGGAAAACTACAGCCGCGCGGGTCAGGGCCGGGTCTGCGCCTATTACACCTATGAACAGTGCCGGGCGGCCACCAGCGGCGTCGGCGGCTCGTGCAGCGCGAACGCATGGTATCAGCCTTATGAACCCGCCCCGCGCCGGCATCGCCGGCACAGATATCGTTACTGATCCGGCAATCCGCGCGGTTTGTTGCCATGTTTCCTCGGCGCGGTCTGTCCGCGCCGATATTTGTTTGCGCCAGACGTTGAACCCGGATTGCTGAGCGTCCGTATTTTTGGAACGCTGGCCTGACAAGGTCGCGCCTGAAACAATGGCAAAGCAACGGTCATGAACGTGTCGCAAGAGCAGAGTGCAACGGATACCGTCGGCAGTGATGATTATTACAGCGCCATGCCGGTGTTCCGCGGATTCGCGAACCTGATGGACCCGTCCCTGTACCGGCCGGTGCCGGGCGGATGGCTGATCGGCGTCGCCGACATCGTGCAGTCCACCAAGGCCATCGCGGACAATCGCTACAAGGCGGTGAACATGGCCGGCGCGGCGGTGATCGCGTCGGTGACCAATGCGCTTGAGAACAGGGATTTTCCGTTTGCCTTCGGGGGCGATGGCGCGAGCTTCGCGGTCTCGCCGAGGGACGCCGACCGGGCGAGGGAAGCGCTGGCGGCGACCGCGACCTGGGTGAAGGAGGATCTCGATCTGTCGCTGCGTGTCGCGCTGGTGCCGATCGAGGCCATTCGCGCGCAGGGGCTCGATGTGCGGATAGCGCGCTACGCGGCGTCGCCGCATGTGTCCTACGCGATGTTTTCCGGCGGCGGATTGGCGTGGGCGGAAGCCGCGATGAAGCGCGGCAAGTTCACCATACCGATGGCGCCGTCCGGCGCGCATCCCGACCTCACGGGATTGTCGTGCCGTTTTTCGGAGATGCCGGCGGAGCGCGGCGTCATCCTGTCGATGCTGATCGTGCCGGGCATGTCGTCGGATAGCGCCGGGTTTCGCCGCCTGATCGAAGATGTGGTGACGCTGGTCGAGCGAAGTCCCGGTGCGGGGCGGCCTGTACCGTCATCCGGTCCGCGCATGCGCTGGCCGACACCGGGAGCCGATTACGAGGCGCTGGCGCTGCGCGGCAGGCCGCTGTTCGTCCGGCGACTCAGTGTTCATGCCTGGACGCTGTTCGCCTATCTGCTGTTTCGCCTCAACATTTCAGCCGGCGGCTTCGTGCCGCAGATTTACATGCAGCAGGTCGTCGAAAATTCGGATTTCCGGAAATACGACGATGGCCTGCGCATGGTACTCGATTGCAGGCCTGAACTGGCCGATGCGCTGGAAAGCCGTCTTGCCGCCGCCGCCGCTGTCGGCACCGCGCGTTACGGTCTGCACCGTCAGGATGCGGCAATGATGACGTGCTTCACCTTGTCGGCATCGCGTCCGGACCATTTTCATTTCGTGGATGGTGCGCGGGGCGGTTATGCCTCGGCCGCCATCGCGCTGAAAGCCACACTGAACTAAATCAGGTTGTCGTTCGCATCTCCGGACATTGAAAACCGATGCGGAAAGCGGCACCATCGCCGGACTTTCGCGGCATTTCATATCGGTGAGCGTGTTTTGAGGGCGATCGATTTCAGGGATATTCGTTGTGGCCGGATGCTTCGCAGTGTCGTGCTCGGCCTGCTCGTCATTCTTGGCATTGTTCCTGGCACCTTCGTTCCTGGCACCTTCGATCTCGCCCGCGCCAGCGACGACGAAGACGACGAGCCGTCCAAGGCAGGCTCAAAGCCGCCGAACATCTATCTGGATTACAGCACGCAATATACCAGCGTGCCGCCCAATACGCTCGCCATCGGGTTCAGGAACTTCGTCTCTCCGATGCTGGCAGCGGGCCAGGTCGTGACGCTGAACGCGCCGCTGACGGTGGACATCACCGAGCGTTTCTCGCTGTATGGCGGCGTCAGCGCCAGCACATCGCGAAGCGATCTCACGTCATGGTCATCGATGACGCTCGACAGCTGGAACATCGGTTTCAATGCCGACGTCATTCAGCAGGACAGCAAGACGGTGACCGTTATTTCGACTCTCACGCGGTCGATCACCAGCGCGCCGGGGCTGGCCGCGACATCGAACCAGACGGTGGTCGAACTCGATT
The DNA here is from genome assembly GCF_058793355.1 of Afipia sp. MLSD5-FHT05B12. NCBI lineage: Bacteria > Pseudomonadati > Pseudomonadota > Alphaproteobacteria > Hyphomicrobiales > Nitrobacteraceae > Afipia > Afipia sp. MLSD5-FHT05B12. Next base: position 60,822 of record NZ_JBXAFS010000020.1, on the reverse strand, counting down.
ATGGATTCGATGAAGATCAAACCCAGGGTCTGCTGTTCGGAACGCGATTGACCGCTGTCTGGGTGGATTCGGGGCTTGCCAGGGTCGAGCCGGCATTTGCCGGATACATCGGCGGCTACTATCAGTGGCCGAACAACTGGAAGGTGTCCGCGCGGATGGGCGTCCAGACCTTCGGTGGCGCCCAGATTGGCACTGGCATCATCAGGGCCAAAGCGTTTACCCAGCCGTTGCTCAGGTTCGATCTCGAACGGATGGATGACAATGACAACCGGCTGTTTGGGGCCTCAGTCGAGGTCGCCTGGACACCCGAGCCGGTGGTCCAACTGACATTGCGGACACCGCTTTACGCGGTTCGGAACTGAGTTTCGGTTATTCTGGGCCAGGCCGGCCACCAGCAGGTGGAACTTTCCCCGACCGGCGGCGTTTTGCCCCGTTGGTACGGGGTTATTTTGAATGGCCTTTGAAAATACCGCCTTCCAGACATCGAGCCGGTTCGATGATTCCCTGACCCAGGACGGACGTTACCGGCTTCTGGTCGAAGCGGTCACCGATTATGCCATCTACATGCTCGACCCGGACGGGCGGGTGACGAGCTGGAATCCCGGCGCGCAGCGCTTCAAGGGCTACACACCTTCCGAGATTATCGGTCGTTATTTCTCGGAGTTTTATATTGAGGCCGACCGCAAAGCCGGGCTCCCCGCGCGTGCGCTCGAAATCTCTGCCCGGGAAGGCAAGTTCGCAAGCGAAGGCTGGCGTATCCGCAAGGATGGCAGCCGTTTCTGGGCTCACGTGGTGATCGATCCGATCCGTTCGCCCGACGGGCGCCTCGTCGGCTTTGCCACGATCACGCACGACCTCACGGAGCGTAAGGCCGCCGAAGATCGTCTGAGGCAAAAGGAAGAACAGTTCCGGCTGCTGGTGCAGAGTCTGACCGAGTACGCGCTCTATATGCTCGACGCGGAGGGATACGTGAGCAGTTGGAATCAGGGTGCGGAACACATCAAGCAATATTGCGCCGACGAAATCATCGGCCAGCATTTCTCGAAGTTTTATACCGAGGGCGACCGGCAGAAAGGCGAGCCGCAGAATGCGCTCGCCACCGCGCGGCGCGAGGGGCGCTTCGAGAAGGAAGGCTGGCGTGTGCGCAAGGACGGTACCCAGTTCTGGGCCAACGTCGTCATCGATCCGATCCGCGATGAGGCCGGTGCCATCATCGGTTTCGCCAAGGTGACGCGCGATATCACCGAGCGCAGGGAGACACAGAAAGCTCTCGAGCAGGCGCGCGAGGCGCTGGCCCATTCGCAGAAAATGGATGCCATCGGGCAATTGACCGGCGGCATCGCGCACGATTTCAACAACCTGCTGATGGTCATTCTCGGCAGCCTTGAGCTTGCCGGCAAGCGGCTGCCGGACGATGGGCGGGTCACGACGCTGATTGCCAATGCCGCGCAAGCCGCGCAGCGCGGCGCGGCGTTGACCCAGCGTATGCTGGCTTTTGCGCGGCGTCAGGATCTCGATCTCAAGCCGGTTGATGTCCCGGTGCTCGTGCGCGGCATGACCGATCTGTTGCAGAGTTCGCTGGGGCCGTCGGTGCAGATCGAGACGCACTTTCCGCCCAGGCTCGATCTCGTTCACGCCGACGCCAATCAGCTTGAAATGGCGTTGCTGAATCTTGCGGTGAATGCGCGCGATGCGATGCCTGACGGCGGCCGTATCGTCATTACGGCGCACGAGGAAGTCGTCAGGGCTCGCTCGCGAAGCAGGTTGAAAGCAGGACGTTATGTTTGTCTCTCGGTGAAGGACACCGGCGAGGGAATGGACAGCGCGACATTGAGGCGCGCCATGGAACCGTTCTTCACCACGAAAGGTGTGGGCCGCGGCACGGGCCTCGGATTGTCGATGGTCCACGGCATGACCGAACAGTCCGGCGGGCGCTTTTTCCTGAAGAGCCAGAAAGGTGAGGGCACGACAGCGGAAATCTGGCTTCCCGCCACGAAAGCGACCCGGCCCGCGCAGGGCGGGCGCTTTATTCAGGACGGCATGACCGGCACCCGCCCGCTTGTGGTACTCGCCGTCGACGACGACGGTCTCGTGCTGATGAACACCGCGGTGATGTTGCAGGACATGGGACACACGGTGCTCGAGGCGACGTCAGGCAGCCAGGCGCTGGAGATTCTGCGGCGCGAGCCGTCGGTCGATCTCGTCATCACCGACCATGCCATGCCGCGAATGACGGGCGCCCAACTCGCCGCCGCGATCAAGGCCGAACGGCCGGGCCTTCCGGTCATTCTTGCGACCGGCTATGCGGAGCTGCCGCCGGGCGTGGACGCCGACCTGCCGAAGCTTGGCAAGCCGTTTCGCCAGCAGGAGTTGATGCACGCTGTCACCGCGGCGATCGCGAACTAGCCTTTGTCACAAAAGCAATCTGTGAGTTTGTGCGCCGGGTGCCGGGCAGACGCGATGCTGCGCTCGCACCGGCCGGGCTGGGGCCTGTCAACTTGACGCCCCCGGCTGCGCGCCTAAGCTGCCGTTGCTCAAGTGCCAGTGGATTTATGTCTTGATCCTTGTCAGGAGAAAATCATGTCAGTTGCACGCGTGACCGAGCTCATTGCCGCTTCCCCGAAAAGTTTTGAAGACGCCATTCAGAATGGCGTCAAACGTGCCGTCAAGACATTGAAGAATGTCGAAGGCGTCTGGGTCGCCAACCAGAAATGCGTCATCAAGAATGGCAAGATCGCGGAATACCGCGTCAACCTGAAGGTGACATTCATTCTCAAGGACTGATGCGCTCAAGGACTGGAGCGTCCTCACATCACATCTTGCCGCTGTGGCAATCCCGCTCTCGACACATCGATGCGGGCAAGACTATCTTTGTCTCATGAGCGGACACGAACACGACGACCATCATCACGGCCACGGGGGCCATCACCATCATCATGGCGATGACCATTCGGAATTGTCGGAGACGGAATTGCGCGTGCGCGCGCTGGAGACGATCCTGACCGAGAAGGGGTATGTCGATCCCGCCGCGCTCGATCTTTTGATCGAAACCTACGAGACCAAGGTCGGGCCGCGCAACGGCGCACGCGTGATCGCAAGAGCGTGGTCCGATCCGGCTTACCGTGCGCGCCTGCTGCGCGACGCGACGCCAGCGATCGCCGAACTCGGTTATGCCGGCCGGCAGGGCGAGCATATCGTCGCGGTCGAGAACACCGAGCGGCGGCACAACATGGTCGTCTGCACCCTGTGCTCCTGCTATCCGTGGTCGGTGCTCGGGCTGCCGCCGGTCTGGTACAAGGCCGCGCCGTATCGGTCGCGCGCGGTGATCGATCCGCGCGGCGTGTTGCGCGATTTCGGATTCGAGCTTCCGGCCGACACGGAAATCCGCGTCTGGGATTCCACCGCCGAGATCCGTTATCTGGTGGTGCCGCGGCGTCCTGCCGGGACTGAAGGCTGGAGCGAGGAGCGACTCGCCGGACTGGTCACGCGCGACAGCATGATCGGAACCGGCTTTCCCAAATCGCCGGAGCAGGCCGCATCATGAACGGCGCGCATGATATGGGCGGCGTCGACGGCTTCGGCCCGGTGATGCCGGAGCCGAACGAGCCCGTCTTTCATGCCGAATGGGAGCGGCGGGCGCTCGCGCTGACGCTGGCAATGGCGCGGCCCGGCGGCTGGAACATCGATATGTCCCGCTTCGCTCGCGAGAACCGCTCGCCCGCGGACTATCTCGGCAAGAGCTATTACCAGATCTGGCTGGCGGGTCTGGAACGGCTGATGCAGGAGCGCGGTCTGGTGATGCCGGATGAGATCGACGCCGGCCACGTGTTGCACCCGCCGAAGGCGGGCGTGCCCATTCTGGCGCCCGGCGATGTCGAGGGTATGCTGCGCCGGGGCGCGCCGACGGAGCGCGAAGCAACCTCAAAACCGCTGTTCGCGATCGGTGATCGGGTGCGTGCGAAGAATATTCATCCGGCGGGTCATATCCGGCTGCCGCGTTATGTGCGCGGCCATGTCGGCGTGGTGGAATTGCTCCATGGCGCGCATGTCTTTGCGGACAGCAACGCGCGTGGTGACGGCGAGAATCCGCAGCAACTTTACACCGTGTGCTTCACCGGGCGCGAATTATGGGGCGATCGTGGCGATGCTGCGAGCTCTGTCTCGGTGGATGCCTGGGAGTCGTATCTGGAGAGCGCCGAATGACGATCGACCGGCGGGCAGCGATGCAGGCGGCAGCCAGCGTGCCGGGAATTCCGCGCGACCACGACGGCCCGGTGTTTCGCGAGCCATGGGAGGCCCGCGCCTTTGCGATGGCGCTCGCTCTGCATGCGCGGGGCCTGTTCACCTGGCCGGAATGGGCGGATGCACTGGCGAAGCAGATCAAGCACGCGCAGGCGGAGGGCGACGCCGATACCGGCGAAACATACTACCGGCACTGGCTCGCGACTCTCGAGCAACTGGTGACGGCGAAGAACGTAGCGCCCGCGAGCGAGTTGCATCGCTATCGCGATGCCTGGGATCATGCCGCCGACCGCACGCCGCATGGTCAGCCGATCGAACTGACGCAAGGTGATTTCAAGGACGCGTAAGACCAGTCATTGCGCCTGGGTCTGGTTCGTCAGAAGCGGAAAGGTTCTCGTCGGGGCAGCATGATTTCGCATCCCCTTCGCCGCCACGCTGCGCCTGAACAGGCGGACATGGCAACGAGCCGTAAGAGCAAAACACGCAGCAGTCTCCGGCCTTCGGCTTCAGCCGCGTGCCGCAACCCCTGCAGTCGTAGAAAAACCGGCAAGCGTCGGTGGGCATCGTTTCCAGCGCGCGATGACCGCAGTCCGGACATGTGATGGCTGCCTCAAGCTGCATGGATTCATCCTACATGCTTCGGCACAACCCGTTTGTCATAAGACTCACACATAACCGTGACCCGCGGACAGCCGATACGCATCGGCTTGGGCGGCCTGCCCTGGTCAGCCCAGCCCGCCATTGAGGAACGGATTGGTTGTGCGCTCGTGGCCGAAGTTCGAGCCGGGGCCATGGCCGCAGATGAAGCCGACATCATCGCCGAGCGGCAGCAGCTTGTCGTTGATAGAGTGGATCAGGGCTGCGTGATCGCCGCCGGGCAGATCTGTGCGCCCGACCGAGCCGTTGAACAGCACGTCGCCGACGATCGCAAAGCGCATATCCTTGTTGAAGAACGCGACGCTGCCCGGCGAGTGGCCGGGGCAATGGTAGACGTCGAATATGAGGTCGCCGATCTTGAGCTGATCGCCTTCGTTCAGCCAGCGGTCCGGTGCGAAGTTGCGCACGCCGGTCATGCCGAAATTGGCGCCGCTCGTGACGACGTTGTCGAGCAGATATTTGTCAGCGGCATGTGGCCCCACGATCGGGACGTTCAATGCATCGCGCAGTTCCGCCGCGCCGCCGACGTGATCGATATGGCCATGGGTGATCCAGATTTCGTCGACCGTGATGCCGGCCTGTTTGATCCCCGCGAGGATGTCCGGAACGTCCCCGCCGGGATCGATTACGACCCCATGCATGGTCGCGGCGTTCCACAGCAGCGTGCAATTCTGCTGAAACGGGGAAACCGGCACGATCAGGGCGCCCGCTTTGGCGGCTTGCTTCGATTCATCTGTCATGCGGCCACAATGCTGATTTTTTGCGCCGCGCCAAGCGGATTCCGACAATGTTCCCGAGAACAGGGGCTGCACGCCGCGGCGGATTTCGCTCCGCGGTCAGGCCACCCGGAGGCTGGGTTGGCCGCCGATGGCAGGGCCTGCAATCTCGAACGGTTCGGGCCGGCCGACGCCGTAGCCTTGAGCATAATCGACACCGATCTCGCGCAACGCCTGCACGGTCGCGTCGTTCTCAACGAACTCGGCAATCGTCTGTTTGCCCATGACCTTGCCGATGCGGCAGATCATCTCGACCATGGCGCGGTCGATCGGATCGTCGAGCATGTCCTTGACGAACCCGCCATCGATCTTGAGGTAATTCACCGGAAGATTCTTCAGATAGCCGAACGACGACATGCCGCTGCCGAAATCGTCGAGCGAGAACCGGCAGCCCAGCCGTTGCAACACTTTGATGAAGCGGGCGGCATTGTCGAGATTGCCGATCGCGCTGGTCTCGGTGATCTCGAAGCAGATCATCTCTGGCGGAATGTTGTGAAGCTCGAGTTGTTCACGAACATAGTCGATAAAGCCCTCGTCGCTGAAGGTCGCACCGGACAGGTTGATCGCGCAGGTGGCGATGGTCGCCGAGGCCGCGCGGCCAAGCCGCGTCGCGATGGTCTCGAAAGCATGACGCACCACCCAGCGGTCGATCAGCGGCATCAGGCCGTAACGTTCGGCGGCGGGAATGAAATCGCCGGGCGGCACGAGATTGCCGTCCTTGTCGCGCAGCCGCAGCAGAAGCTCGATATGCGCGCCGGTCTGGCTCGGACCCTGCAATGAGACGATGCGTTGCGCGTACAGGCAGAAACGGTGTTCTTCCAGGGCATCGTGAATCCGTTGCACCCAAGCCATTTCGCCGAACCGGTGCAGCAGTTCGCTGTCGCTCGGATTGTGGATCTGGATGCGGTTGCGTCCCTTCTCCTTGGCGAGATAGCAGGCGAGGTCAGCCGTGCGCAGGGTCTCGTCCTTGGTTGCACCGCCGCGGATCTGGACCAGGCCGATGCTTGTGGTGATCGTGAACGGACGTCCGTTCCAGACGAAGTTGAGGTCGTGAACCGCCTGCCGCAACCGTTCGGCAACGATCGCAGCACGCTCAAGGCCGCCGTTTTCGAGCAGAATCGCGAATTCATCGCCTCCGAGCCGCGCCAGCAGGTCGTCCACGCGCAGATGCTGTTGCAGTGAATCCGAGACTTCGCAGAGCAGCTTGTCGCCGGCGGCGTGGCCGCAGGTGTCGTTGATGATCTTGAACTGGTCGAGGTCGAGGAACATCAGCGCGTGCGGGCCGTCCTGATCGCGGTCCATCCGCTGCAGCGCCTTCTCCAGCCGGTGTTCGAATTCGCGGCGGTTGGCCAGCTTGGTGAGGCTGTCGTGCGACGCCTGCCATGACAGGCGGGCGATGTATTTCTTTTCGCTGGTCATGTCGTGCAGCACCAGCACGGCCCCCGCGACGGCTCCACCCTTGTAGACCGGCGTGCCGACCATGGAGATCGCTACTGACGTAGAGTCGGGCCGTTGCAGCCGTTGAGGACGGGTGTTGGCGGCGAGATCGCATCCATCCAGAATCTGCTTGATCTGACCCTCGCGCGCCTGACCGCTTTCTTCATCGAGAATCCGGAACAGCGATGTCAGCGGCTGACCCCTGGCTGCCGAAGCCCGGCAGGCGATCAGCTTTTCTGCGGCCGGATTCATGTAATCCACGCGGCCTTGTGCGTCGGTGCTGATCACGGCATCGCCGATTGACGTCAGTGTAATCTGTGCGCGCTCTTTCTCGGCCTGCAGCGCATGCACGAATCTGCGGCGCTGCGCCAGGAAGTAGCGGGTCAGCATCATCAGCAATAATCCCAGCAAACCGGCAGTGAACAGGTTGGCGATCGCGAGCACGAACTTGACCTGCCGCGAGCCGTTGCCGAGGCTTTCGGCAAACGCCGTCGCTTCCGGCGCGAAGCGCGCGTTGAATTCACTGATCTGGCTGCGCAGCTCTTCGATCTGCTTGCGCGAAACCGGGCCGTCAATATTTCCGATACGAACCGTCTGGGCGAGATTTGCAAGTTCATCGAGCATCGGATCGGTGTTGATCCAGTGGATGATGGCTTTCTTGAAAGACGGCAACTGGCGGAAATAGCGATGGAGCCAAATCAGCCCGTCGATGTCGTCGGGATGGATGCCGCCTTGCATAAAGCCGGCGCGAGCTGCCGCGATGTCTGGCTTTTTCAACTCGAGCGCGCGTCGCGCGTCGCGATCACCGAGCGGCACCGCGACTGCGCGCCGGAATTGCTCATAAAGCCGTTCTTCGCCGGTTTCGCCGTAGAGATAAAGATAATGGATGGCGTCCTTCTGTCCTTTTGACCACAGGCTTTCGCCGCCGACATAGGCGCGAACTGACGAGAGGATAGTGAGGCTTAGTCCGGCAAGAAAGGCTTGCAGCAAGACAATGGCAATGAAGGGCGAGACCAGCCGCAGCAAGCGCATATTCACGGACACTAGATTAAGCTTCATCGGACGCGTGCGCCCCCTGCCTGCTGTTCGACGCGAATTCTCTGCTTCCAAGTCCTGGTACCGGCGCAGCCTGGTTGCCGTTGAGGCCGGCCATGGTGCGCAGTCCAACACTGACGGCATCTGATTAAAGGCGCGCCAACGTTGCGCCCCCCGATTGCACAACTGGAGAGTTGCGTGAATCGCGGGTAAACAATCAGATAAGGTTTGCAGGTAATTTTCTGCGGGCAGGGAGGAACCTAATCGGAACAGGCCTTTCCGGACCCCGAATGGCCGGCCCCGGTCCTGGACCGGCCATTCGGGGCGGCTTTACGCCGGATCTTCGCTCCGCACGGAGCGGCTTAATTACCGCCTGGTCTGGGCTTTCAGCGTGTCTTCGACCACACGATCGAATGATGAGGCTTTGGCGGGCGCGGCGCTGCGTTTCTTCTCGGCCACGAACGCATCGCGCTTTTGCACCAGGGTTGCGAGCTTTTCGTTGAGCTCCTTTCGCTTCCGGGTCTGCCGCTCGAGCTCGGCCTTGCGCTCTCCGGGGGAAAGCTTGCGCAAATCGTCGGGAAGCTCGTCGTCCTTGACGCTGCCGAGTGTGGCGCGTCCGGAAGCAACAGCGCTGACCAGATCGCCGTCGCCGGTGACAGCCTCAGAGGATATCCTGGAGCGCTTGTTCAGATAGCTCGCCATGTCGGATGCCTGCACTGGCGCCGCCGCCGCGACCTGCGACAACTGCCGGGTTTTTTCCTCGACGCGTTTCTGCTGCTTTTGCGGCCCGTAGGGAATCACGGTGCCGTTGATGTCCCGTTGCAGGATGATGATGTCGTCGTCAAAAGGTGTTTCGATCACCACGACCTCGCCGCCATCCTGCGGGATCGGAATGAAGCGGCCGTCGCCGAGCTGTGCGATATCCTGCCAGACCCGCTCGGTGTCGCGGGCGCCTCCGGCCAGCACGGCGTTGACCACGATGTCGCGCTGTTTGGCGGCCGCGAGCGTCTTCGGATATTTGGTGTCCTGCGCGTAGTCCATGTGCGGCGGTGCGTCGCCGACGAGAAACACGATGCGTTTCGCATCGCTGCCTTTGGTCCATTGCAGCTTGTTGACCGCCACATCGAGCGCTTCGTTGACGCTCTCGGGCCAGTCGCCGCCGCCGCGCGCTTTCAGTTCAAGCAGGTTGGCATAGATGTCCTGAATGTCGGTGGTGAGATCGAACGTCCTGGTGACGTATTCGTCGCCGATGTCGCGATAAGCGACGAGGCCGATCCGGATGTCGGCGTCGGGATTGGTGTCGACGACGCTCGTTGCGATCGACCAGATTTTTTGCTTGGCGCCTTCAAGCAGACCGCCCATCGAGCCCGTTGTATCAAGAACGAACGCGACCTCGACAGTGGGCTTGGCCATGGCCTGCGAGAATGCCGACGTGATCGGCAACAAGAGAGCGGCAAGTGCGAATGCAGTGCCGCCGAATTTGAATCTGTCGGTGATGCGTGAGTCCATTTTCCCCCTCCAAGGGCTGAAATCATGTTCCGCTCCCAGCGGAACCGATGGTTCCCATGCTTCGCGACGGCTCGGGGTCCGAATTGTGTCAGGGCAGGTACGCTTTTGAGGCTGAGGGGGATTTGCTTTTCTGCTACGCTTGCCGGAATGATGCATTCACCGTTTCGCCATATCGAGCCGAGTTTGCCGCCGGATCGCCGCCAGTCCGACACCGCGCTGGCGATTGCGCGTGGCACCTCCAGGCTTTTGAAATCGCTGGGATTTTCCTGCGTCAGCGAATTGACCCTGCCGTCAGGCCGCCGCGCCGATCTGGTCGCGATGAACGCGCGCGGTGACATCTGGATTGTCGAGATAAAATCGTCGGTCGAGGATCTGCGCGCCGATCAAAAATGGCAGGACTACCGCGTGCATTGCGATCGGCTGTTCTTTGCATTCACCCAGGACATGCCGTGCGAACTGTTTCCGGCGGACACGGGCCTCATCGTCGCCGACGCTTACGGCGCGCATCTGCACTGCGACGCGCCTGAACACCGGTTGCCGGCGGCGACGCGTAAATCGATGATCGTGAGTTTTGGATTGCTGGCGGCGCAGCGCATCAGCCGGCTTGTCGATCCGCAGGGACATGCGAACGAGAGCTAGAGATTTGCCTGTGTGAATGGGGTCGTGGCGACGTTCGCCACCGGGATCAAGGCATCCTCGAACATTGCAAACGCAATCTCCGCACCGCGCACGACGCCTGCCGGATCGGCCAGCGCCTCGGGATGATTTTCCAGCAGCGTGAGAAAGCTCGGCCAGAACCGCTTGCCGAAACCGTGACGAAGATAGGCCGTCGCATTCATCATATCGGAGTCCGGATTCTCGGCAAGACGCGCAAGCATGACCCGTTCGCTCATCCGTGACGCTTCAAGGACGTAGACCGCGCCCAGCATTTCCGCGGCGGATTTGAAATCGGGTGTGGGCAGCGGCTTGCTGACGATGCCCAATGTCGCGAGATCGCGTTCCAGCGCAGGCGTGCGGACGCGCAGCGTCCAATCGGGAATGAGATTTTCAATTCCGCCGGCTTCCAGAGCGGCTTCGATGGGAAATAGCGCCTCGGCCTGGCTTCGCAGAAAGGCCTCGTAATAAAGGGGGATCGCGATATCAAGTCTGGACAGCGCGACGTCGAGACGGCTGTGTGACGTCCGTGTCGCCTCGCGGATCATGTCCCAGATTGCGGCGCCCATGACGGTTTCGCCTCCCGAGCAGATAACGCAGCCTCGCTCATAAAGGTTCCACGCCGGACCAGCCGCTTAGCGCGGCGCGCGCTTGGCCAGGATACGCTGCAATGTCCGGCGATGCATGTTCAGGCGGCGCGCCGTCTCCGAAACATTGCGATTGCACATTTCATAGATGCGCTGGATGTGTTCCCAACGGACGCGGTCGGCGGACATGGGGTTCTGCGGAAGCTGCGACTTGTCGTTGCCGCTCGCAAGCAGCGCGGCAACCACGTCGTCGGCATCGGCCGGCTTCGAGAGATAGTCAACCGCACCCATCTTCACCGCTGTGACTGCGGTCGCGATATTGCCGTAGCCGGTGAGCACGATGGCGCGCGCATCAGGCCGCTGCCGTTTCAGCGCCGACACCACGTCGAGACCGTTGCCATCGCCGAGCCGCAGATCGACCACCGCAAAAGCCGGAGGTGTCTGGTCGATGTGATGGAGGCCGTCGGACACATTGTCGCAGGTACTCACAGCAAACCCGCGAGTCTCCATCGCCCGCGCCAGCCGCTCCAGGAATGCCTTGTCATCCTCCACAATCAGCAAGGAACGGTCGGCAATCTCGGTCAAATCGGCAGTTGCGGTCACGGTTTGGCGCCTCCTGATATTCCTTCTACAGATATGGCCTCTTAATCGGGCAATGCCAAGGCCGGTAACTTTTCCCGCCTCGACGCGGCAGTTGCGCAAGGCGTCAAGACAGTGCCCCTGACGGAACTTCCTCGGTTTCGAAACTGCTGCGTGGCCAGACAATCGTGACAATCGCGCCATGATCGGGGAAGGTCCGGTTGGTGAAAGACACGCGTGCGCCGGTGCGCTCCAGCAAGGTGCGGGCGATGAAAACGCCAAGGCCGAGCCCGCCACCGGGCGCGTCGCCAGTGCGCCGCCGCGTCAGGTAGGGTTCGCCGATCCGCTTGAGAATGTCCGGCGCAATGCCGGGCCCATCGTCGGAAATGACGATTTCGACGGTACTCGCATTCCACCAGGCATTCACCTCAACGCGCTCGCGTGCGAAATCGACAGCGTTCTCCAGAATATTGCCGACACCGTAGAGAATCGCAGGATTGCGCATGCCGACAGGCTCGTCCTGTGCCAGCGCGATACGCACCTTGATGGCGATGCCGAAGTCGCGATGCGGAGCGACCGTTTCTTCGATCAGCGTTGACAGCGGCATCCGGTCGAATGGTGCGCCCTGCGACGACAGTTGCGTGATCTTTGCGAGAATCTCGCGGCAGCGCTGCGCCTGTTCGCGCAGCGTCTTCAGATCGCCGCGGGCATGATCGTCGAGACCGTTGGTCTGAATGGCCTGCTCCAGTTCGCGTGAGATCAGGAAGATGGTGGAGAGCGGTGTTCCCAGTTCATGTGCGGCGGCTGCGGCGAGGCCGTCGATTTGCGTCAGGTGCTGTTCCCGCGTCAGCACAAGTTCGGTGGCGGCCAGCGCGTCGGAGAGCTTGCGGGCTTCCTCCGTGACCTGGAACGCGTAAAGGCTGGTGACGCCGATCGCCAGCACGATCGAAATCCAGACCGCGATCATGTAAGTGCGCGGCAGCACAAGCGGCTCTTCGCCATTCCACGGCAGCGGCAGGTGGAAAAACCCGAGGGCCGTGGCACAGGCGGCCGCGAAGATGCCAAGCGCGAGCGTGATCCGCGTCGGCAGAGCGGTTGCCGAGATCAGAACCGGCGCAAGGAAAAGAAATGAAAACGGATTCTGTAGACCGCCGGTCAGGAACAACAGGGCGGCAAGCTCCGCGATGTTCATGGCAAGAAGGGCCGCGGCGTAACGGGGGGCGAGGCGGTGGACCGGGTTGAACCTGATCTGCAGCACCAGATTGAGAAGCGACGACAGCCCGATGATGACCACGCAGGGGATCACCAGGACTTCGAAGTCGAGCCCCTCCGAGACGATGAAAATCGTCGCCAGCTGTCCGAGTGCGGCCAGCCAGCGCAGCCGAAGGATGGTGTCGAGGCGCACATAACGGCGCGGGTGGCGGAAATCGGAGGTCGCGATATCGCTCATGCCGTATCTTTAGCGTCCGGCAACGCCGATCACAAACCGGCCCTGCGTATCCGGCTCTTGCGGAGGGCCTCCTGTTGGCTCAATGAACGCATACTATGACCGTGCAGCTCTCGCCCTCCCGTGCCACGTCGCATTCCGGTCCGGCATCGCCCGACACGGCGATCGAGCTCGAGCGGCTGGTGAAGGTCTACAAGACCACCCGCGCCGTGGATGACATCTCGTTCACGATTTCGCGCGGCTCCGTGACCGGGCTGCTTGGGGGCAATGGCGCCGGCAAGACCACGACCATTTCCATGATCATGGGGCTCGTGTCGCCGACCTCGGGCCGCGTCAGCGTGCTTGGCTGCGCCATGCCCGAGCAAAGCTCCGAGGTGCTCGGCCGGATGAATTTCGAGAGCCCCTATGTCGATATGCCGGGCCGTCTCACGGTGCGGCAGAATCTCACCGTGTTCGGCCGGCTCTACGGGGTAACGCATCTGAAGGACCGGATCGTTTCGCTTGCCGCGGATCTCGATCTCGGCGAGTTTCTCGATCGCCCGAGCGGAAAGCTCTCCGCGGGCCAGAAAACACGCGTGGCGCTGGCGAAGGCTCTGATCAATGAGCCGGAACTGTTATTGCTGGACGAACCGACCGCGTCGCTCGATCCGGATACCGCGGACTGGATCAGGAGCCATCTCGAAACCTACCGTAAGGAACGTGGCGCCACGATCCTGCTGGCATCGCACAATATGCTTGAAGTCGAGCGGCTGTGCGACCGGGTTATCATCATGAAGCGCGGGCGCATTGAGGACGATGACAGCCCGGCCGGCATTCTGGCGCGTTACAATCGCACCACGCTGGAAGAAGTGTTTCTTGATGTGGCGCGCGGCCGTGTGCAGGCGGCGTCATGAGCGGGATCGAACTTCGTCCCGGCAATCCGCAGATGATCGCCCCGCATCGCATCGGCGCGATGATCCTGCGCCACTGGTATCTTCTCACATCGTCATGGCCACGGCTGCTGGAGCTGATCTACTGGCCGGTTCTGCAATTAATCACGTGGGGTTTTTCCCAAGCCTATATCTCGCAGAACGCGGGTTTCTTCGCCAAGGCCGGCGGCACTTTCATCGGCGCGGTGATCCTGTGGGACATTCTGTTCCGCGGTCAGCTCGGTTTCTCGATGTCGTTCCTCGAAGAGATGTGGTCGAAGAATCTCGGCAACCTGCTGATGAGCCCGCTCAAGGTCAGCGAGTACCTGATCTCGCTGATGGTGATGAGCGTGGTGCGGCTGGCTATCGGCGTGATTCCGATGACGGTACTCGCCATTGCGTTCTTCGGTTTCAACCTGTTCGGGTTCGGTCTCGCGCTGGTCGCGTTCTTCTGCAATCTGATCTTCACGAGCTGGTCGTTCGGCCTGATCTCGTCGGGGCTGGTGCTGCGTAACGGCATGGGCGCGGAGGGACTGGCGTGGACGCTGATGTTCGCGCTGTTGCCACTGTCATGCGTGTACTACCCGGTCTCGGTGCTGCCGGACTGGCTTCAGGTGGTGGCGTGGATGCTGCCGCCGACCTATGTGTTTGAGGGGATGCGGGCGCTGCTGATCGATCATGTCTATCGGGCGGACCTGATGATTGAGGCCCTGGCGATCAATGCGGCTTTGTTTGCCGTCTCGACTGTTGCCTTTTTGCTGCTGCTGAAGAGCGCCAGAAAACACGGATCGCTGGTCCAAAGCGGTGAATAACCCTGCTCGCGGCCTCCGCCCGTTAATTAATCATCTATTCTATAAAATGGGCGGATTGACGCTTTGTCGCAGGCCCGACAGTATGCTGCGCCGCGAAAATGTCGGTACGGGACACCAGGAGCGAGAACTACTATGCCGATTGGCGAATTTGGCAGGCCGCCTGGCTTGCCGTCCGAGGTCAGCCCTGCGCTGACCACGCCCATGTACTGGATGTACGAGATGGGCCAGGCCTCGCTTAATCCGGCGCGGGCGATGGCGGATATGATGAAGCTGTGGTTCGAGAACCCCTTCAATCCAGTTGCCAGCACCGAGTTCGGTAAATCCATTGCCGCCGGCTGCGAACTGTTCGAGCGTACCACCCGCCGTTACGGCAAGCCCGAATGGGGTCTGAACGATACCGAAGTCAACGGCATGCGGGTTCCAGTCGAGGTCAAGACGGTCTGGGAAAAGCCGTTCTGCCGGCTGCTGCACTTCGAACGCATGCTCACCCAGCCGCTGCGCACGCCGCAGCCGCGCGTGCTGATCGTCGCGCCGATGTCAGGACACTATGCGACGCTGCTGCGCGGCACAGTGGAAGCCTTTCTGCCGGGGCATGATGTCTACATCACCGACTGGGCCGACGCCCGCATGGTCCCGGTGGCGCAGGGCCGTTTCGATCTCGACGATTATGTCGATTACGTCATCGAGATGATCCATGCGCTCAAAGGCGACGTGCATGTTGTCGCTGTGTGCCAGCCGTCCGTGCCTGTCCTAGCCGCGGTTTCCATCATGGAGGCCGAGAAGGATCCCTACTTCCCGACATCGATGACGCTGATGGGCGGTCCGATCGACACCCGGCGCAATCCGACCGGCGTGAACGATCTTGCCGAGCAGAAGGGCATCGACTGGTTCCGCAACAATGTCATCACCAAGGTGCCGTTCCCGCATCCGGGTTTCATGCGCGACGTCTATCCAGGTTTCCTTCAGCTCACAGGCTTTGTGAGCATGAATCTCGATCGCCATGTCGATGCGCACAAGCGGCTGTTCAGCAATCTCGTCAAAGGCGACGGCGACCTCGTCGACAAGCATGTCGAATTCTACGACGAGTATCTGGCGGTGATGGATCTCACCGCTGAATTCTATTTGCAGACCGTCGATCTGGTGTTCGTGAAGCACGCTTTGCCGAAGGGCGAGATGAAGCATCGCGGCAAGCCGGTCGATCCGTCGAAGATTCAGCGCGTTGCGCTGATGACGGTGGAAGGCGAGAACGACGACATCTCAGGTTTGGGTCAGACCGAAGCGACCCATGGGCTATGCAGCTCGATTCCGGATGCGCGGCGGATACACTATGTGCAGAAGGGCGTCGGCCATTACGGCGTGTTCAACGGCTCTCGCTTCAAGTCGGAAATCGTGCCGCGAATCTCCGATTTCATGCACTCGTCGGCCCATGGCAAGCGGGCTCTGGCCGCTGCCGAATAGGCTTTTTTCGGCCCCTTTGGGCTGGAAAAGCCCATTTTATACGGGATTCCGGAGCTTTGCGCTCCCGAGTCCGCAGCAATTTCGGTAACTATTTGGATTCGCATCCGATTTAGCCCTCACCAATTGAGGCAGAGGAGTGAATTTCGCGAGCCGTTTCTGGTTGAGGCCTTGACCTAGAAATGAATCTTAATTTCAGGTTTCATCCCCCCGGATATGGGAGGCTAAGTCCCTAAAACTACGATATATTGGGCAAATGATTTGTTTTTGCGCCGATGAATTTCACTGGCGGCGGATATGGCAGAATCCCGGCGAATTCCTGCTGTCCGGACCCGCTGACATGGCCTTTCGCGCTCTCCTTTATCGCCGCCCGACCGAACCGCGCACGCTCGCGGTCAAAATTGGCTCATCGATTTACACAATTCAGTTGCGGCGTCACCGGCGCGCGCGCCGATACACGCTGCGCATTCATCCGAGCAGGCGCGAAGCCATTCTCACCATGCCTCCGCGCGGAAATCTGTATGAAGCCAAGGACTTCGCGCAGCGTCACGGCGCCTGGATCGCTGCGCGTCTCGGTGGTTTGCCGAAAGCCGCGCCGTTCTCGCCAGGCACGTCGGTCCCGTTGCGCGGCGTTCCGCATCGGATCGTGCATCGCGCGTGCGTGCGTGGAACCGTGTGGCCGGAGATGCGCGACAGCGGCGACAAAATCCTGTGTGTCGCGGGTGATTCTGAATTCATCGATCGCCGCGTCCATGATTTCCTCAAGCGCGAAGCTCGCCGCGCACTCACTGAAGCTTCCCATCGCTATGCGGAGGAGCTCGGCGTCAAGGTGAAGCGGATCACCATCCGCGATCAGTCGAGCCGGTGGGGATCATGCACCTCCGCGGGCTCGCTGTCGTTCTCGTGGCGGCTCATTCTCGCGCCGCCTTATGTGCTGGATTATCTTGCGGCGCATGAGGTTGCGCATCTCGTCGAGATGAACCACTCGCCGCGCTTCTGGAAGGTCGTGGCAAGGATTTGTCCGGCGACCGAACGCGCCAAGCGATGGCTCGACACCCACGGCAATGATTTGCATCGCTACGGCATCGAAGAGTAGCCACATTTTCCAGGAGAGATTTCTGCGTCTGATTCAGTAGAGCTGAATCAGACTTCAGCCGCGCCTTTAGCGTCGGCCGCCGAAAACCCGATCGATCAGCCAGCCATCGAGACCCGCCGCCGCTTCCGGACGTGCCGATGTTTGCGTGACTGGCGGACGGTTTTGCTGCTGCTGCGGGTAGGGCGCAGGCGCGTTCGGATATTCCTGATTGTTCGACGACTGCGGATAGGGCTGCGCAGGATAGGGCTCGCGCGCGGGTGTCCGCGGATTTCCGGGAAACAGATTTGACAGGAAGCCGCCCGGCGATTGCGTTGAGCCTGGCAGCGGCGCAGGCGCGACGTTCTGGTGCGCAGCTTTCATGAACCGGGTCCAGACTTCGACCGGCAATCCGCCGCCGGTTGCTTTTCTGGTCGGCGAGTTGTCGTCGTTGCCGAGCCAGATGCCGGTGACGAGGTTGGCGGTATAGCCGATGAACCAGGCGTCGCGGAAATCCTGGCTGGTGCCGGTCTTGCCTGCGGCTGACCAGCCGGGAATGTCTGCCTTCTTCGCGGTGCCGGTGACCAGCGTCTCGTGCATCATGACATTCATCATGCCCACCACGTTCGCATCGATCACCCGCGCGGGAGGATCGGTTCGGCGTGCATACAGCACCTTTCCCTCGGGGGTGCGAATCCTGTTCACGACATGAGGCGAGGCGGTGAAACCGCCATTGGCGAATGGTGCGTAGGCGCCCACCAGTTCGTTGAGCGAGACTTCCGACGTGCCGAGCGAAATCGTCGCGTTAGGTTCGAGCTTTGAGGCGATGCCGAGACGGTGCGCGGTCCGCACAACATTGGCCGGGCCGACTTCGAGGCCGAGCCGGACCGCGACGGTGTTCAGCGACATCGACAGCGCCTGCGTCAGCGTCACCGGGCCGAAATATTCGCGGCTGTAGTTTTCCGGCCGCCAGCCCTTGACGTCGAGCGGCGCATCCTGACGCATCGTGTCGGGTGTCATGCCGGCTTCGACGGCGGTGAGATAAACGAATGGCTTGAAGGCCGAGCCGGGCTGGCGTTTCGCGGTCACCGCGCGGTTGAACTGGCTTTCGGCGTAGTTGCGCCCGCCGACCATGGCGCGCACCGCGCCGCTCGGTGTCATCGCCACCAGCGCGCCCTGCGTGACGTTGAACTTGACGCTCTTGGTGGCGAGCTCGTCGATGATCGCAGCCTCGGCGACGCTTTGCAGCTTGGGATCGATCGAGGTTTCCACCACGATGTTCTGGTCGATCTGGCCAACCAGATCGTCGAGCACTTCGCCGATCCAGTCGGCGACGTAGTTGATGGTTCCGGCGCCAACCGGCCTGACGGCATAGGATGGCTTCTCGATCGCGGCCTTGGCCTGCGCGTCGGTGATGAAGTTCACGTCGGCCATCGCGCTCAGCACGATTTGCGCGCGCTTCTCTGCGCCTTCCGGGTTGCGGTTGGGCGCGAGCCGCGACGGGGACTTGACGAGACCGGCGAGCATCGCGGCTTCCGATAGCGAGACGTTCTTCGCCGATTTGCCAAAATACTTTTGCGCCGCCGCTTCGACGCCATAAGCGCCGGAACCGAAATAGACCCGGTTGAGATACAGCTCCAGAATTTCGTTCTTCGAGTACTTTCGCTCCAGCCAGAGCGCCAGCTCGACTTCCTGGAGCTTGCGCTGGAAGGTGCGCTCCTGGGTCAGGAACAGGTTCTTGGCGAGCTGCTGGCTCAGGGTCGAGCCGCCCTGCGAGACGCCACGATGCAGAAGGTTGGTGACGGCGGCGCGCATGATGCCGGTCGGATCGACACCGAAATGGGAGTAGAAGCGGCGGTCTTCGATGGCGATAAACGCCTTCGGCAGATAAGGCGGCAGATCCTTGACCGAGACATTGGCGCCCGGCATTTCACCGCGCGTCGCAATCACGCTGCCGTCCATGCCGGTGATCTGGATGGTGGGCGGACGCTTGGGAATTTCCAGCGACTGGATCGCGGGCAGATGCGCGCCGACCCAGATGACGACACCGGCGCCGGCGATGATCGCCCACAAGCCGAGCACGGCCCCCCAATACACAAGACGGCCGAGGCCGGAGCGCGAGCGTTCCTTTGCCTTGGCCTTGTGTTCCTTGCGGGCTGCC
Organism: Afipia sp. MLSD5-FHT05B12; assembly: GCF_058793355.1. Taxonomy (NCBI): domain Bacteria; kingdom Pseudomonadati; phylum Pseudomonadota; class Alphaproteobacteria; order Hyphomicrobiales; family Nitrobacteraceae; genus Afipia; species Afipia sp. MLSD5-FHT05B12. Next base: position 41,491 of record NZ_JBXAFS010000020.1, on the reverse strand, counting down.
GCACGTGTCTTGCGTGGGCGAGGTTCGCGCGGAGCGTCGTCCTCGTCGTCATCAATGGGACGGCTTTTTGCCGCGCGCCGCTTTGGCCTCACGTCCTCGTCGTCCCCGGGGCCGCCGACGCGATCCCACGGATTGAGGCGAACGCCGTCCAGCGATGCGGCGCCATCGAATTTCGGCTCCTTGCGACCGCTGTTTTTTTTACGTCCCAACGCCATCCAAACCCGTGCCGAGATGCTGATTATGCAAGGCGTGCAGGCTAGCGATGGCGGTTTAAAGGCGCGTTACGCAAAGGTTAACGAGGGATTAGATGTTCCGCGTCCGGGTCAGGTCACTGCCCGGTCACTTGGGCCGGCACAGAACTTGAACAAGCTGCGCGGCCGTCTGCTTCAGCCGCTTCCGGTTGTGATGGACCCGTTCCATGACGGCCAGTCCGCGCGTGAATGTGACGACCAGGTCCGCCGCGGCTCTCGGCTCGATGGCCAGGGTCAACTCGGCCCGGGGGCCCGAGAGTGCCGTGGTAATGAGCGATGTCAGGTTGCCGATAAGATGTTTGACGCGAACCTCGATAGCCGGCCCTAACCCATCCATCTCCAGGGCGGTTTTTGTGGTGAGACATCCTCGCGAAGGCGAGCCGCTGGTCATATTGGCAATCGCCGCCTCGAAGAATGCGGTGAGGGCCATTCGAGGATCGGGCGCGGCAAGGGCGTGTCGGGCAGAATCGAGAAAGCGCTCCGCGTATCTGTCGAATGCGAGCAGGAACAGTTGTTCCTTGTCGCCGTAGGCGTTGTAGAGGCTCCCGCGCTGAATTCCGGTCGCCTGTGCAAGGTCGATCATCGACGTGCCGGTAAATCCTTTGCGCCAGAACATATCCAGCGCATCGGCCAGCATCTCATCTTCATCGAACTGCCGCGTTCCAACCATGTGCCAACGCTAGGTCATTCTTGACAGTTGTGTCAAGAATGACCTAGCGTTGGAGAAATCGCATCCCTGGGAGAAGCAAAATGACCGGCCATATCGACCCGACCAAGGAAGTCTTCGCAGCGTTCCGCGCCAATGATCGTTCCGGCCCGATCCATATGCTGAATCTGGTGCGGCTGCATGCGCAGGCGAAGTATCCTGATGGCTGCAAGGCCACTGGAGCGGAAGCCTATGCCAGCTACGGCCGCGAAAGCGGCCCGGTGTTCACGCGGCTAGGCGGCCGGATCGTCTGGCAAGGCAAATTCGAACTGATGCTGATCGGCCCGTCGGAAGAGCGCTGGGACCACTGCTTCATTGCCGAGTATCCAAGCGTCGCGGCGTTCGTGGAAATGATCCGCGATCCGGCTTATCGCGAAGCCGTCAAGCATCGGCAGGCGGCGGTCGAAGACTCGCGGCTGATCCGCACCGCCCCCATGCAGGCCGGCAAAACCTTTGGCGAAATTCCGGATTAGAATGCTGCGTTTTTAACGGAGCTATAGCTGCATTCGCGATGCACTCCCCCTCTCCCCACGGGAGAGGGGAGCTAACCGACAAGCCGGCTGATCCAATGTCTGGCTGAATAGTTCAACGCGCCAGCCAGAGCAGGACCAATGCGACTGCGGCGGGAAGCGCCTGCACCATGATGATCTTCTTGCTGACCGAGTAGCCGCCATACAGTCCAGCCACGATCACGCACAGCAGGAAGAACACCTTGATCTGGAAGCCGAACGCCAGGCTCGGGTGGAGCAGCCCCCAGATCAGCCCGGCAGCCAGGAAGCCGTTATAGAGTCCCTGATTGGCAGCGAGTACCGCGGAGGCTTGCGCCTTCTCGATTGTATTACCGAATGTCGCGAGACCCTTCGGCTTGGTCCAGAGAAACATCTCCAGCACCAGGAAATAGATGTGCAGCGCCGCGACCAGCGCGACGAGACCATTGGCAATCAAATTCATGGCAATTCCCCCCTGTAGGGGCGGGAACCTAGCAGCAAGCGCTGCGATTGCCGAGAGCCCGATGTTATCGGAAAACGGAAAGACTTCCCGTGTCGCCTCGGCCAGGATGGCTGAAACTCGTGACGACGGAAATTGAACATGACTGCAAAACAACCTGAACGATTTCATCTCGGCCGGCTCGAAACACCGATCGGTATCGCCTTGCTCGTCACCGACGATCATGGCTTCCTGCGGGCGCTCGACTGGAGCGATTACGAAGCCCGGCTGCATCGCCTGCTGCGGCGGCACTACGGCGATTATGCTTTGAAGAAGGCGCCGGCTCCCAGAAGCATCACGACCGCGCTGACCCGCTATTTTGCCGGCGATCTGGGCGAACTGAAAAAGATAAAATGGCGGACCAATGGCACGGCATTCCAGCGCAAGGTGTGGTCGGAGCTACCGAAAATCCGCGCGGGTAAAACCTCGAGTTACGGTGCGTTCGCCGCTCGCCTGAACGTGCCCAATGCGGCCCGCGCGGTGGGTCTCGCCAACGGCTCAAATCCGGTCAGCGTGGTCGTGCCGTGTCACCGGCTGATCGGCGCTGATGGATCACTGACCGGTTATGGTGGCGGGCTCGCACGCAAGGAATGGCTGCTCGCACATGAAGGCGCGGCGCTCAACAAACGATAACGCAGTTAGGCCGCCGGCTTTTCCGCGGCGTCGCCGTTGGCGAGCAGATGGATCAGCGCGCGTTTGATCGCGGCCTGCCGCGTGGGCGCGGTGATCTGCGCGCCGAGCAGATCCGTGACATAGAATACGTCGCGGGCCCGTTCGCCGAAGGTTGCGACGTGGGCCGATGCGATGTTGAGGTTCAGTTTGGAGATCGCGGTCGTGAGCTGGAACAGCAGGCCCGGACGATCGAGGCCGGAGACCTCGATCACGGTGTAGCGATCCGACCACTGGTTGTTGATGCTGACTTCCGGCTCCACACTGAACGGTTTGAGCCGCGTCTTGGACGCCGCGCGGCGCGCCATCATGTCCGGCAGTCGCAACTTGCCTTCCAGCACCTGCTCGATGGTGTCGCCGATGCGGGTTGCGCGCCGTCCCTCGTCATCGTCGCGGTCGTATTCGCGGGTAATCGCGATGGTATCGAGCGCGATGCCGTCGGTGGTGGTGTAAATCTGCGCGTCGACGATGTTGGCGCCGGCCGAGGCGCAGGCACCTGCGATGATCGACAGCAGCCAGGGATGATCGGGCGCCATGATCGTCAGTTCGGTGACGCCGCGTCCCTCATCGAAGCCGACATTGACCGCCAGCTTGTGGCCGCCGGCCTCACTCGCCTTGACGAAGCGCGCGTGGCGAATTTTGCGCGGCAATTCGACCTTGAGCCAGTACGCGGGATAGTGCCGCGCGATATAGGCCTCGAGTTCGCTGTCCGGCCACTCGGTAAAGGTGGCGCGGAATTCGGCCTGCGCGGCGTCGATACGCTGGGCCCGGTTGACCTCGGAGAAGCCGCCGGTCAGCACCGGTTCGGTTTCGTAATACAGCGTGCGGATCAACTGCGCTTTCCAGCCGTTCCAGACGCCCGGGCCGACGCCGCGAATGTCGGCCGTGGTCAGAATGGTCAGCAGCTTCATCTGCTCGACCGATTGTACGACCGCTGCGAAGTTCTCGATGGTCTTGCGGTCCGACAGGTCGCGCGATTGCGCCACCGTGGACATGGTGAGGTGTTCCTCGATCAGCCACGCGATCAGCTCGGTGTCGGCGGCATTGAATCCGAAGCGCGGGCAAAGCCGCCGCGCCACCTTCGCGCCCGCGATGGAGTGATCCTCAGGGCGGCCCTTGGCGATGTCGTGCAGGAACACCGCCATGTAGATCACGGCGCGATGCTCAGGATGGATTTTCCGCATCAGGTCGCTGGCGACAACGAATTCGTCGTTCCCGCCGCGCTCGATGTCCTGAAGAATGCCGATGCAGCGCAGCAGATGCTCATCGACAGTATAGTGATGATACATGTTGAACTGCATCATCGACACGATCCGCCCGAACGCGCGGATAAAGCGGCCAAGCACACCGGCCTCGTTCATCCGCCGCAGCACCGTTTCCGCGTCGTTCGACGTCAGAATTTCCATGAACAGCTTGTTGGCTTCGGGGTTTTCGCGAAGCTTCGGTGTGATCAGGCCGAGCGAGCGCGTTGCCGCGCGCATGGCGTCGGGATGGAATGCCAGATTGTTCTTCTGTGCGAGCCGGAAAATACGGATCAGGTTGACCGGATCGGTCTTGAACACGTCGGGCGCCGCAAGGTTGATGCGGTTGTTGTCGATGACAAAATCTTCGCCGCCGGGAACGCGGCCGCGTTTGCGGCCGGGCCGGAGCCTCGCCATCATCCGGCTCAGCACCGGCGCGGGCTTGGCCTCCTGATCCTCCAGCTTGGCGCACAGGATGGCGGTGAGGTCGCCGACTTCCTTGGCAATCAGGAAGTAGTGCTTCATGAAGCGCTCGACATCCTGCATGCCGGGATGCGAGGTGTAGCCGAGCCGCTGCGCGATCTCGCGCTGCATCTCGAACGACAGCCGCTCTTCGGGGCGGCCGGTGAAGAAGTGCATGTTGCAGCGGACCGACCACAGAAAGTCCTCGCAGCGGCGGAAGGTGCGGTATTCCTGCGGATCGAACACGCCGCGTTGCACAAGGTCTTCGGTGTTGCTGACTCGGTAGACGTATTTGGCGATCCAGAACAGCGTATGAAGGTCGCGAAGGCCGCCCTTGCCGTCCTTGACGTTGGGCTCGACCAGATAGCGCGACTGGCCCGCGCGCCGGTGCCGTTCCTCGCGTTCCGCGAGTTTCGCGGCGACGAACTCGGTAGCCGTCCCTTGCACGACGTCCTTGTCGAAACGTGTGACGAGCTCGTCGTAGAGGGCGGTGTCTCCGGTGAGGAATCTCGTTTCCAGCACCGAGGTGCGGATCGTCATGTCGCCCCGCGCCTGCCGGATCGATTCGTCGATGGAGCGGGTGGCGTGGCCGACCTTCAGCCCCATGTCCCACAGGCAATAGAGGATCGCTTCCGCGACCTGCTCGCCCCAGGCGGTCTGCTTGTAAGGAAGGATGAACAAGAGATCGATGTCGGACTCCGGCGCCATCAAGCCGCGGCCATAGCCGCCGGTGGCGATGACGGCCATGCGTTCGGAGTCTGACGGGGTCGGCGAGTGATAAAGGTGCTTGGTCGCGGCGTTGAACAGAATGCGGATGATCTCGTCCTGGACGAAGCAAAGCCGCTCGGCGCATCGCCGCCCATGCCGGTCCTTCAGCAATTCCGTCTGCGCGGCCTCGCGGGCCAGCGCCAGTTCGCCTTTCAGCAATTGTGTAATGGCCGCCCGAAGCAGGTCGTCTTTTCCGGCGTGCTTTTGCGCGAGCGCGTCGATTTCGCCTGCGATACGTGCGCTGTCGAACATCACGTCGTCTTCCGGGGGGAGTTTGGCCGTCACGCTGTCCATTCCATTCGGATAACGGACGGCGGCAACGGTGTCATCAGCGTATTGCGGCGGACGGTCTGTTTCATCTCGATAGAAACGGTGGTTTGAGTATGGGCGAGTTTCTTTGATTTCTTAAGTCATTGAATAATAATGATATTTTTTAGAGTAGATCAAGCCAAATACGGAATAAGCTGCACGCGGCGTTGTTGATGCCGATGGAAACGGAGAACGAGAGAATGGATTCAGCCGCACTCCGCGCCATGCAGGCGCCGATCAAGGATCGCTACAAATCCGATCCCAAGACAGCGTTCATCACATTGAAGGCGAAGGGTTCGCTGGACAGCGAAGGCCTGTCCTGCAAGGTCGAGACCGGCAAGGCGGCTGCCGCGATCGCGGGATTGCATCCGGCGACCGGCGGTTCCGGACTTGAACTCTGTTCGGGCGACATGCTGCTGGAAGCCCTGGTGGCCTGCGCCGGCGTGACGCTGAAATCCGTCGCCACCGCCATCGACGCGCCGCTGAAGTCCGGCAACGTCACCGCTGAGGGTGATCTCGATTTTCGCGGCACGCTTGGCGTCGACAAGGATGCGCCGGTTGGATTCGCGGAAATTCGTCTGCGGTTCGATGTCGACACCGACGCCCCGCAGGACAAGCTCGATCAGCTGCTGAAGCTGACCGAGCGTTACTGCGTGGTCTACCAGACCATCAAGAACGGCCCGAAGACGGCGGTGTCGCTGAATCGCATCTGACAGTCGTTACTTCGGCAGCTTCGCCTTCAACGCATAGAGTGCGTCCAGCGCCTCGCGCGGCGACATCTCGTCGGGATGCAACGCACTCAATGCTTCGGCAACCTGATCGGCTGCGCTCGGCGGTTGCGGCTCGGCGGCCGCGCGTGATGGCACTGCAAACAGTGGCAGATCGTCAGCCAGCGCGCGTGCCGTGGTGCCGCGATCCTGCGCCTCGAGCTTCGCCAGCACCGACTTTGCACGTGCGACCACCGCGGCCGGCAGACCGGCGAGCTTGGCCACCTGGATGCCGTAGGAACGGTCCGCCGATCCCGGCAGCACCTCGTGCAGGAACACCACGTCGCCCTGCCATTCCTTGACGCGCACGGTGGCGTTGAACAGGCGCGGCAGGTTGGCCGAGAGCGCGGTCAGTTCGTGATAATGCGTCGCGAACAAAGCGCGGCATCGATTGCTCTCATGCAGATGTTCGATCGACGCCCACGCGATCGAGAGCCCGTCGAAGGTCGAGGTGCCGCGTCCGATCTCGTCGAGGATCACCAGCGCACGCTCGCCCGCCTGATTAAGGATCGCCGCCGTCTCGACCATCTCGACCATGAATGTTGAACGCCCGCGCGCGAGATCGTCCGCCGCGCCGACGCGGGAGAACAGACGGTCGACGATGCCGATATGCGCAAGCTTCGCAGGCACGAAGCTGCCGATCTGCGCCATCAGCGCGATCAGTGCGTTCTGCCGCAGGAAGGTCGATTTACCCGCCATGTTCGGGCCGGTCAGCAGCCAGATCTGTCCCGACGACTGCGCCGGTCCCGGCGACAGATCGCAGGCGTTGGCAATGAAAGGCTGGCCGTCGCGCTTCAGTGCCTGCTCGACAACGGGGTGGCGGCCGCCTTCGATGGAAAACTTCAGAGAGTTGTCCACCACAGGCCGCACATAGTTCTCGTCGACCGCAAGCTTCGCCAGCGCGGAGGTCACATCGAGCAGCGCAAACGCATGCGCGGCGGCGCGCAGGTCATCACCTGCCGCAACCGCCATCGCGCACAGCTTGTCGAAAATCTCAAGCTCAAGTCCAAGGGCACGGTCGCCGGCATTGGCGATCTTGGCCTCGACCTCGCCCAGTTCGGTGGTGGTGAAACGAACCTGTCCCGCGAGGGTCTGGCGATGAATGAAGGTCGCGTTGAGCGGCGCAGCCATCAGCTTGTCGCCGTGCTGCGCCGTCACCTCAACGAAATAGCCGAGCACGTTGTTGTGACGGATCTTGAGGCCCTTGATGCCGGTATCGTCGGCGTAGCGTGCCTGCATCGCTGCAACCACGAGGCGCGAGGCGTCGCGCAGGTTGCGTGTTTCATCGAGCGCGGCTTCATAACCCGCGCGCACGAAGCCGCCGTCGCGTTTGAACAGCGGCAGTTCGTCGGCGAGGCCGCGTGCGAATTCCCGTGCAATATCGCGAGACGGGCGGCGCAGGGCATCGATAGCGAGCGTGATGTCGCGCGGCAATTTCTCGATTCGCGCCAGCCGCTCGACGGCCTTGTCGGCGGCGAGAATGCCGTCGCGCAGGGCGGCAAGATCGCGGGGGCCGCCTCGGCCGACGGATAGCCGCGCCAGTGCGCGTGAAATGTCCGGTGCCGCGCGCAGGATGCCGCGCAGATCGTCCCGTGCGGCGCTGTCGTTTGCGAATAACGCAGCGGCGTCGAGCCGATGCGAGATGGTTGTGCTGTCTGTCAGCGGCGCGGAGAGGCGTTGCGCCAGCAGCCGCGATCCGGCTGCGGTCACCGTGCAGTCGATGGCGTCGAGCAGCGATCCGCGCCGCTCGCCCGCCAGCGTTCGTGTCAGTTCGAGATTGGCGCGAGTGGCGGGATCGATCGCCATCGTCGTCCCCGCTGCCTCGCGCGCCGGTGGCGACAGCGGCAGGTGCTGGCCAACCTGCGTGCGGTCGACATATGTCACTGCGGCGGCGGCAGCGGTGGCTTCCAGCCGCGACATCGCACCGAAGCCGTCCATGGTTGCGACAGCAAAATAGTCGCACAGCCGCCGTTCGGCGGTGGCACCATCGAAGATGTCGCGCGTCACCGGCGTAACGGCGGCGAGAGTGCGGAACAGCGCAGACAGTTCCGGATCGGAATACAGCGCGTCGGTGATGATCACTTCGTTGGGATTGATGCGGGCCAGCGTTGCGCCAAGCTCGCCTGCGCCGCACTCGGTGACGCTGAATTCCGCTGTCGAGATGTCGATCCATGCCAGCCCGACGCGGTCGCCCGCATGGGACGACGCGCGCGCGCGCGCGATCGCCAGGAGATAGTTGTTGGTCTTGGCGTCGAGCAGCGTGTCTTCTGTCAGGGTGCCCGGCGTCACCAGCCGCACCACGTCGCGCCGCACCACGCTCTTGTTGCCGCGCTTCCTGGCCTCGGCGGGATTTTCGGTCTGTTCGCAGACCGCGACGCGATGGCCGAGCGCGATCAGCCTGTGCAAGTAGTCGTCGGACCGTTCCACCGGCACGCCGCACATCGGGATATCTTCGCCCATGTGCTTGCCGCGTTTGGTCAGTGTGATGCCGAGCGCGCGCGAGGCGGTTTCGGCGTCCTCAAAAAACAACTCGTAGAAATCGCCCATCCGGTAGAACAGCAGCAGGCCGGGATTGGCGGCCTTTATTTCAAGGTACTGTTCCATCATCGGCGTGACGCGTCCGGCTACCTCTGGTGAGGTAGTTTCGGCATTTGGCGATGCGGGGGGCGAGGAATGGATGGTCATGGAGCGAACATTAGCAAAGTTCTTTCGCATGGTGGAATTGCAGGCGATGTTTTCCACGCCTTGAGAGGGCCGGTGCATGGCCGCTCTGCCGGGCCAAGGTGCTGTTCGGGCCATACATCATTTGACGTGATGGATGGTGCTTCCTAAAACTCGGCCAACGGGAAGCGGACGTGTCAACGCCCGCAGGACTTTCAAGGAGAGGTACCATGCGTGATGTTTTCATTTGCGATGCGGTGCGGACGCCTATCGGCCGGTTCGGCGGATCGCTGGCCAAGGTACGCGCGGACGATCTGGCGGCGGCGCCCATCAAGGCGCTGATGGAGCGCAATCCCAAGGCGGATTGGGGTGCTTTGGATGAAGTATCCTACGGCTGCGCCAATCAGGCCGGTGAGGACAACCGCAATGTCGCCCGCATGGCGCTGCTGCTGGCGGGTTTGCCGGAAACAGTGCCGGGCATGACCGTCAATCGGCTCTGCGCGTCGGGTCTCGATGCGGTCGGCGGTATGGCGCGGGCGATCCGCGCGGGAGAGATCGATTTCGCCATCGCAGGCGGCGTGGAATCCATGACGCGTGCGCCGTTCGTGACCGGCAAGGCGAGCGAGGCTTATGCGCGTGCGGTCGAGACCTACGACACCACCATCGGCTGGCGCTTTGTCAATCCGCTGATGAAGAAGATGTACGGCGTCGATTCCATGCCGGAAACCGGTGAGAATGTGGCGACTGATTATCAGATCGCGCGCGCCGATCAGGACGCCTTCGCGATCCGTTCGCAGCAGCGCGCGGGCAAGGCGATCGCGGCGGGTTATTTCGCCGAGGAAATCACGCCGATCACGATCGCCGGCGGCAAGGCCGGGCCTGTCATCGTCAACAAGGACGAGCATCCGCGCCCCGAGACGACGATCGAAGGTTTGGCGAAGCTGAAGCCTGTCGTGCGTCCCGATGGCACGGTGACTGCCGGAAATGCCTCGGGCATCAACGACGGTGCGGCTGCGCTGATCCTCGCTTCGGAAGAAGCCGTGAAGAAACATGGTCTGACGCCGCGCGCGAAACTTCTCGGTCACGCCTCCGCCGGTGTCGCGCCGCGCGTGATGGGCATGGGCCCGGTCCCGGCAGTGCGCAAGCTGCTGGAACGTCTCGGTCTCAAGATCGGTGATATCGATCTGATCGAACTCAACGAGGCCTTCGCGTCGCAGGGCATCGCCGTGCTGCGCCAACTCGGCGTCCAGGAGGATGCCGACTTTGTGAACCCGCATGGCGGCGCGATCGCGCTCGGCCATCCGCTCGGCATGAGCGGCGCGCGGCTGGTGCTGACCGCCGTCCACGGCCTTGAAAAGCGCGGCGGCAAGTATGCGCTGGCCACCATGTGTGTTGGCGTCGGGCAGGGTGCCGCGGCGGCTATCGAAAAATTGAACTGATCTTTCGCTATCGGAGAAGAAACGGGAGGCCTCTGGCCTCCCGTTCGATTTTGAGAACCTCGTCCAATAACTCCGGCCTGGGTTGGCGCGCTATATCCCCGGCCCGACAATCATTGAGCTGTATCAGAACGCTGGATTGTCACGCCCATTCGACGCCGGATTCGGCGGCGAGGTCGATCGTACTCCGGCGGCCGATATCGTCGAAATGACTGTCGAGGAATTTCTTGGCGGCGCGCATGCCCGCCCGGTGCAGCAATTCGAAGAAGTCGTAGTCGGTTTTCATCTTGCTGGAGGCGGCGAGGCGCGTGCCGAGACCGCCAAGATCGATGCGGTGGATGTTGAGCCGGCGGTACTGGTCCTTGCCGGTGCCGCGCGGCAACCGGCCGTCGTCGATCAACTGATTGACGAAATCCATCGTGCGCAGTTCGGAGATCAGCGCCGAGTTGAAAGTGATTTCGTTCAGCCGGTTGATGATCTCGCCGGAGGTTCGCGGCGTCGTGGTGCGCGACACCGGGTTGATCTGCACCACCAGCACGTCTTCGGCGTCCGTCGCCTGCAGGAAGGGAAAGATCGCGGGATTGCCCATGTAGCCGCCATCCCAGTACGGCACGCCGTCGATCTCGACCGCGCGAAACATGAAAGGCAGCGCCGCGGAGGCCATCACCACGTCGGCGGTGATCTTCTCGTTCGCGAAAATGCGCAATCGGCCCGTATGGACGTTGGTCGCCGAGATGTAGAGCGCGAGGTCGGTGTTGGCGCGCAGCGCATCGAAATCGACGAAACGCTCAATGAGCTGACTGAGCGGATTGATGTTGAGCGGGTTCAGTTCGTAGGGCGAGAAATAATGCGCCATCGCCTCGAACCAGTTTTGCAGCGGCGTGGCTGCAAACGGCATCAATGAAAATATCCGGTCGGTCATGGCGCGCTGGACCGGAGGGAGATCGCCGCCGGTGCTGGTTGCGCGCCAGAATTCGGCCAGGCGCTTGCGTGCCTCTTCCGGACCGCCACGGGTGAGACCATCCGCAACCATCACGGCATTCAGGGCACCTGCGGACGCCCCGGATATGCCGGTGATCTCCAGTCGTCCATCGGCAAGAAGCTGATCCAGCACGCCCCAGGTAAAGGCGCCATGAGATCCCCCGCCCTGAAGCGCCAGATTGATCTTCTTGGCGGCGCTTGCCTTGCGCACGCCGGAGAAATTCCAGGGCGTCAGGTTGTCGAGATAGGTCTTGAGAGTGGTCGCCATCAGCTGCTTTCTCTCTGAAATGATACAGTTATCGGGTTCCCTGGAGACCCGCAGCGTTCATTTGTATGCCGATGATTTGGGGTTTTTATGATGCAATGCAATAAAAATGACGCGCCGCAAAATATTGCATCAACTTATGCCGCTGAAATTATGAGCGGAATCACATTAACCGCACTACATATTGGACCGATGAAACAAGCTAAGCCGGTTTTTCCTGACCCAAGCCATGACCACGGCCGCTGCGCCGAGGATGCGTTCTCGCATGCCGAAAAGGTTTGCAGGGGACGCGGTCAGAAGTTCACGCCGATTCGGCGGCAGGTTTTGGGTGCGTTGCTGTCGAGCCATCGGCCGCTCGGCGCGTATGAAGTGATCGACGAACTCGCCAAGACCATGCCGCGTCCTGCGCCGATCACGGTATATCGCGCGCTGGATTTTCTGATGGAGAACGGTCTCGTTCACCGGATCGAAAGCCGCAACGCGTTTCTGGCCTGCGCGCATAATCACGATGAGACGGCGGTGGTGGCATTCCTCATTTGTGAGACATGCGGGTCTGTCGGCGAGATTCCGGCCGCACCTCTGGCGCAGAGTTTCAATGAAGCGGCGCGCGGTACGGGGTTCGCGCCGAAATTGTCGGTGGTGGAAATCACCGGCACCTGCGCGCATTGTCAACGAGCTGCATAATCAGAACAACACGGCGTGAAGCCGGATACGGGGTACCATGCCATCAGACAATTTGAAGGTCGCGCCAGCGGGGCGTCCGTTGAGCGCGACGGCCATCGCCCTGATGGTGATGTTGTGTCTGAGCTGGGGCTTCAATCAGATCACGGTCAAACTGGCGCTTCCGGAGATTCCGCCGCTGTTGCAGGCCACGATCCGCTCGACCGGCGGATTGGTTATCATTCTGATGGTCGCCTGGTTGCGCGGCGTGCGGTTGTTCCGGCGTGACGGCACGCTCGGCGCGGGCCTGCTCGCCGGATTTTTCTTTGGGGTCGAGTTCATTCTGATCTATCGCGGACTGGTCTACACCACGGCGTCACGGGCGGTGGTGTTTCTCTACATCGCACCATTTGTCGTGGCGCTCGGCTCGAAGCGATTTCTCGGCGAACAGTTGAGTCCGTTGCAATGGAGCGGTCTGGCGCTGTCCTTCGCAGGCGTCGCGCTGGCGATCGGCGTGCCGCAGCCGTCGGTGGATGCCAGGGTCATCATGGGAGATCTCCTTGTGATGGCCGGCGGCATTCTGTGGGCGGTGACCACGCTGATCGTAAAGGCGTCCCCGCTGCTGCATGCGCCTGCCGAAAAGACGCTGGCGTATCAGGTCGCGGTCTCGATCCCGATTTTGGCTCTGGGGGCGGCTGTCTCCGGCGAGAGCATCACCCAGATGCCGGGATCTCTCGCCTGGGGGCTGATGATCTACCAGACGGTCTGGATCGTTGGGACGACATTCCTGATCTGGGTCTTTCTCATAAAGAACTACTCAGCCAGCAAACTGTCGTCATTTACCTTCATGACACCCCTGTTTGGGGTCATTGGGGGCTATTTCGTGATGCATGACACCCTGACATTGGCCTTTGCAGGGGCTGCCCTTCTGGTCATGGCGGGCCTATATCTGGTAAACCGCCCCGGCGAACCGGCGGGGAACCCCCTGCTTCCGGCCACCGAAAACGACACCTGAGCGCAAAGAGATTCTGACGTGAGCGATCTGAAAGAGCGGACCAAGGAAATCCAGGCCGGCCCCAAGGGGCGCCACCGGACGGTTCAGGTCGTCGTCGGCAACGTCAGGGTTGGTGGCGGCGCGCCGATCGTGGTGCAGTCGATGACCAACACCGACACCGCGGACATCGAGGGCACCGTGAAGCAGGTTGCGGCGCTTGCGCGCGCCGGCTCCGAAATGGTCCGCATCACGGTCGATCGCGACGAGGCGGCCGCCGCCGTTCCGCATATCCGTGAGAAGCTCGACAAGCTCGGCGTCGATGTGCCGCTGATCGGCGATTTTCACTACATCGGCCACAAGCTGCTGGCGGATCATCCCGCCTGCGCCGCGGCGCTGTCGAAGTACCGCATTAATCCCGGCAACGTCGGCTTCAAGAACAAGCGCGACACGCAATTCACCGACATCGTCGAAATGGCGCTCAAGCACGGCAAGACCATTCGCATCGGCGCGAACTGGGGATCGCTCGATCAGGAATTGCTGACGAAGCTGATGGAAGAGAACGCCACGTCGCCCGATCCTATCGATGCCCGCGCGGTGACACGCGAGGCAATGGTGCAGTCGGCACTGTTGTCGGCGGCTCGTGCCGAGGAAATCGGTCTGCCGAAGAACCGGATGATCCTGTCGGCCAAGGTATCGAACGTGCAGGATCTGATCGCGGTCTATCGCGAACTGGCTTCACGCTCGGATTACGCCATCCATCTCGGGCTGACCGAGGCCGGCATGGGTTCGAAGGGCATCGTGGCGTCGTCGGCGGCGCTGGGCATTCTGCTGCAGGATGGCATCGGCGACACCATCCGCGTCTCATTGACGCCGGAGCCAGGCGGCGACCGCACGGTTGAGGTGAAGGTCGGTCAGGAAATTCTCCAGACCATGGGCTTCCGCACCTTTGTGCCGCTTGTGGCGGCATGCCCCGGCTGCGGCCGCACCACCTCGACGGTGTTCCAGGAACTGGCGCGCGACATTCAGGACTTCATCCGCGATGAAATGCCGAGCTGGAAGACGCGCTATCCGGGCGTCGAACAACTCAACGTCGCGGTGATGGGGTGCATCGTTAACGGACCCGGCGAATCCAAGCATGCCGACATCGGCATCTCGCTGCCAGGAACGGGCGAAACCCCTGCCGCGCCGGTGTTCGTCGATGGCCAGAAGTTCCGCACACTGCGCGGGCCGACCATCGCGACCGACTTCAAGGCGCTGGTGATCGATTATATCGAGCAGCGTTACGGCGGCACCGGAGCCAAGGCGTCCGCCGTGACCGCGGCCGAATAGCTTTAGCGCGCATTGCACGATGCATGGCGGCCCGCTGTTACAGCGGGCCGTTCTTTTCGCGGTTGTCCACCACGGCTTCCTCAAGATCGAGATCGCGCTCGATGCGCCGGCGTGTTTCGTCGGTGATCTTTCCATCGCGCAGCAGCTTGTGCAGATAGGTGCGCTCGATCGTGATGATCTCGCGCACCAGGGATGCGCCCTGCGTCGCCGGCGTGAACTCACCTTCTTCTCTCGGAGGTTCCGGAAGAGCGCGCATGCGGGTTTCGTGACGGGCCTCGAGAAATCTGGCCAGACCCTCCGGCAGATTGCGCTCCGCGATGATCCGGTCGAGTGAACCTCGCGCTGCTTCCAGAATCTCGCGTCGCGCCGCGATTTCCGCCTCGCGCTCATGAATCGCTTCGAGCCGTCCATGCCGGGACAGGCCGAGCAGCCTGACCAGAATCGGAAGCGTCAGTCCGATGCCGACGAGCGTGAAGATGATGACGCCGAAGGTCACGAGCAGGATGAGATCTCGGTGCGGGAAGTCCTGTCCGTTCGGCAGCGTCAGGGGCAGTGCCAGCGCGACGGCAAGGGATACAACGCCGCGAATGCCGGTGAAGCCGATGACGACAATATGCCGCCACGGTGGCTTCGCATCCCGCGCGGCGACCCGCTTGCTCAGGAGACGCGGCAGGTACGTGCCGGGAAAGACCCACAAGAAACGCGCGATGACGACGATTGCGGAGATAATCGCTATGGCCGTAAGTATCTCGGATACCGGAAGCGCCTTCGATTTTTCCATCAAAAGCCGCAACTGGAAGCCGATCATCAGGAACAGTACGCCCTCGATCAGCCAGATCACGACGTCCCAGAAGAAGATGCCCTGCAATCGGGTTTTCGACGAGATCAGCAGCGGTCCATTCCAGCTCACGTAAAGGCCGGTCACGACGGTCGCGATCACGCCCGATCCATGAAAATGCTCCGGGACCCAGAAGGCGAGATAGGGCGTCAGCAGTGACAGTGAAATCTCGACGCGTGGATCGTGCGCCCATTGCCGCAAACGCAGGCTGAGCCAGCCCACGGCGATACCAAAAAGAACTTCGCCGACAATGATCGCAACGAACGTTCCGGCGGCGGGAGGGAGCGAGAATGCGCCTGTGCTGACGGCAAGAACCGCGAACCGGTAGAGGATCAGCGCGGTGGCATCATTCGCAAGTCCCTCGCCTTCGAGAATGACGAGAATGCGATGGGGGAGCTTCAACCGCCTGGCGATGGCGAGCGGCGCCACGACATCCGGCGGTGACACGATCGCACCGAGGACGAACCCTATGCCCCAGGGTAGCCCAAGCGCATAGTGGGCAGCAGTGGCGACCAGCACCGTGGTGAAGATCACGCAGCCGATTGCCAGCAGGCCGATCGGGCGCAGATTGTCCTTGAATTCGCGCCAGCTCATCGACACGCCGGACGAATAGATCAGCGGCGGCAGCACCAGCAGCAGAATGCCTTCCGGCTTCATCTCGATGCGCGGGAATCCCGGCAGGAAGGCCAGGATGATTCCGACGATCAGGAAAACAATGGCCGGCGCGACCGCGAGCCGCTTCGCGAGTGTTGCGGAGGCCGCGAGTGTTGTGAGTACAAGGAGAAAGGTGAGGAACGTCGTTACCATGAAGCGGTCATATTGCGCTGGCCGCGATATTGACCATCAAGGCCACCAGCGCGGTATTGAAGATAAATGACACGATGCCGTGGGCCGTCGCAGTCCGGCGGATGATCTTGTCGGTGACGCCGACATCCGAGACCTGCGCTGTCATGCCGATCACGAAAGAGAAATAAACGAAGTCCCAGTAGTCAGGATCGCCTCCGCCTGGAAACGAAAGTCCGCCAGCTTTGGCGTTGCGATAAAAGTCGTGGGCGTAATGCAGCGCAAATGTCGTGTGGATCATCGCCCATGACAGCACGATGGTTACGACTGCAAGCACGAGTTGCGGAGTTCCCTGCGGTTTGAGGGCAAGCTCCATGACGATGGCGGCAATACTCGCAAAGGCGCCAAGGCCCGTCATGGCGAGAATAAAGAAGCGCCCGTCGTCCTGGATCGCCGCCTGCCGGCGGATATGAGCGGTGTCGCAAGTGAACACCGTTACGTAGGCGAGAACCATATAGACTGCGACAAAGATATCCCACGCAACGAGAAGGCGGCTCGCAGGCCGCCACGGCATTGGCAGCACCAGAAGCGATACAAGACCGATTGCCAGCGCGATGAACGTGCGCGGGCGCCCATAGATAACGCGGAGCGGCTTGGGCATGCCTTTGAGGCGGAGAAGATACGGATCGCCGTCCTTCTTGCCTGGCATCCTGATGCGCCTTCTAGTTTTGCCGCTCGGCGACGAAACGCGAGGTCGCGCGCAGGACGTCGCCCTTCGCGCCGAATGGTGCGAGCGCCGCATCGGCGTGCTTCAGAAGATCGCGCACGCGCGCCTTGGCGCCATCGATTCCCAGGAGCGTGACGAAGGTGGTTTTTCCCGCTGCCGCATCCTGCCCGGCAGGCTTGCCGAGCGCAGCGGCGTCGCCTTCGACGTCCAGAAGATCGTCGGCGATCTGGAATGCTTCGCCGAGCGCGTGACCATAGGCATCGAGCGCGTCGTACTGGTCCGTCGGCGCCTGACCGAGCAGTGCGCCCGCGATGCAGCCGTACTTGAGCAGCGCGCCGGTCTTCATCTGCTGCAGCTTGGCGACATCCGGCGGCTCTGGATCTCCGAAACGGCCTTCGCCGGCGAGATCCATGATCTGCCCGCCCACCATGCCGCCGACGCCGGCGGCGCGCGCAAGCGCGCGGGTCAGCAGCAGGCGCACTGTCGGGTCCTTGTGAACTTCGTCACGGGTGATGATGTCGAAGGCAATGGTCAGAAGCCCGTCGCCCGCGAGGATCGCGGTGGCGTCATCGAACTTCTTGTGCGAGGTCGGCCGTCCGCGCCGCAGATCACTGTTGTCCATCGACGGCAGGTCATCATGGATCAGCGAATAGCAGTGGATGCATTCCAGCGCGGCGCCGGCCATCAGCGCAGCATCGCGCGGCACGCCGAACACCGCGGCACTTTCCACCACCAGAAACGGACGCAGCCGCTTGCCGCCATTGAGGCTCGAATAACGCATCGCCTCCATCAGCCGGTGCGGGCGCACGATCTCGCTGGACAACGGCTGGTTAGACAAAAGGCGCGTCAACAGCGCCTCGGTGTCGGCCGCCGTGGTGTCGAGCCGTTTCATGAAATCCTGTGGTGAAGTGCCGGTGGTCATCAAAAGCTCCAAACGAACGCAAATTTCGGCGGACAATCGGTTATGGCAGCGCCCGCGTCAATTCCGCAAAGCCTGATCCCACCCGGGATTTGGCTAGAGCACGGCTGCTGGTTTCTGTTAGCTAAGCGGGCCCAATCGCCCGACGGGAGCGCCCATGCCTGCCTATGTGATTTTCGACGTCGAAATTCGCGACGGCGAGCGATACCAGAGCTTCATGAGTCAGGTGAAGCCGGCACTTGAGGCCGCGGGAGGTCGGTATCTGGCCCGCGGCGGTATGCACAAGGTTCATGAAGGGGATTGGAGCCCACGCCGCATTGTGATTCTCGAATTTCCGTCCGTGGCCGCGTTCGAGAGCTTCTATGAAGGTCCGGTCTATCAGGGCCTCAAGCATATTCGGGATGAATGCAGCTCAGCCCGTCTCGTCAGCGTCGAAGGGCTGTAGCCTGAATGCGGCGATTGATCCGCATGGTTGTGCTGGTGGTGCTGGCGCTGGTGCTTTTGCCCTATGCGCTGACCCCGCTCTACAGCAGCGGTCATCCCGTCTCCACGCTGATGATAGGGCGATATCTCACAGGCGAAACCGTCACCCGCAAATGGGTCGATCTCGACGAGATGTCCGAGGCGCTGCCGCGCTCCGTGGTCGCCGCCGAGGACGCTAAATTCTGTTTTCATCACGGCATCGACTGGGCTTCGGTTCGGAACATCATTGAGGACGCACAGGACGGCGAGGTTGCGCGCGGGGGCTCGACCATTACACAGCAGGTGGCAAAAAACCTGTTCCTTTGGCCGGGCCGCAGTGTGGTCCGCAAGGCGCTCGAGTTCCCGCTGGCGATGTGGATCGATCTGGTGCTGTCGAAAAAGCGCATTCTGGAGCTTTATCTGAACGTGGCCGAGCTCGGCCCGGACGGCCGGTTCGGTGCTGAGGCGGGCGCAAATTATGCGTTTGGCCGCCCGGCGGCGGCGCTTTCGGCCCGCGAGGCGGCCCTTTTGGCCTCGATCCTGCCCAATCCGGTCACCCGAAGTGCCCGGAATCCGGGGCCGGGTGTACGGCGGATGGCAGGGACCTATGTGATCCGGGCCCAGTCCGCCGAAATCTCCGACTGCTGGGAGCGAAATCGCTGATTTTGGGCCTTTTTGACCCATTTTCCTGGCCCCTCTGGTCTAGCTTTCGCAGCGGCCTTCCTCTATAAGCGCGGCCTCAATCCGAATTCTGGAGAGCCCCCGCCCGGCGGGTGAGCCTTGATTTAGAGGACGACGATCCCATGGCCGTTCCACGCAGGAAAACCTCGCCGTCACGCCGCGGCATGCGCCGCTCGGCGGACGCGCTCAAGAAGCCGACGTATGTCGAGGACAAGGATTCGGGCGAACTGCGCCGTCCGCATCATCTCGATCTCAAGACCGGCATGTACAAGGGCCGTCAGGTCCTGAAGGTCAAGAAGGACTAACGTCCGGATCGCGGCGCGCTGCTATCAGGCAGCGCGCTTGCCCGCGATGCTGGCGGAGGCGCGCGAACGCGGCTTCACAAGAACGCCACAGACGCATGTGATGACCAGCGCATCACAGGATACTTCTTCAGAGAGAGCTTGCCGACGATGATCGGTTTTCCGCTGCTTCTGATTCCGTTCGCGATCTACAACATCTTCGTCTTCCTGATGCCGGGCGTGGCGTTCACCGCGCCGGTCGCGAGCGTGACGCTGATGTCGGGTGTGCAGTGGGCGCCGACATTCGGCGATGCGCTGCTGGCGCTTGCCGCGCTTCTCCTGATGTTCGAAGTCATCAAGGCCGCGCGTCCCGGCGCGCGCTATCTGACCGATCATTTGCTGTCGCTGATTGTATCGGGAGCTGCGGTGGCGGAGTTTCTGCTGCTTGTGCCGTTCGGCACATCGACCTTCTTTCTGCTGACTGTGCTGATGGTCGTGGAGTTTCTCGCAGGTGTCTCGATCGGCTTCCGCAACCGGCAACGGCGCGCGCCGGCTGCGGCGCCTGCCGGCGCCGGGCGCGAACCTGCGCCCGTGCCGGCCAGTCCTGCGCCGGCCAATCTCGCGCCGGCAGAGCCGTCTTTCGATCGTCCGCATCAGGATGTGAAGCCGGCTGAACCGGTATTCCCGCCGTCGCAGCATGCGGATGCTGAACCTGCGCAGAAGCCGGTGCCGACGCTGGCCGTGGTCCGCAATACCAACGGCGTAACGCCTGCTGCGGATCGCAAGGTTTCAGACTGGAATGTCAGCGACCTTGTGTCGGACGGCGCGCCGGATGGCACGGTTAAAACGCCGCCGAAGCCCTGATCGGCCTCAGGCGATCTGCGACAACGCTTTCCCGTAACGATTTGCACGCGGCGCTGCGACACGGTCATACACCGCGCGCGCGTCCGCCGCAGTTGCGCGCCGCAGGGTGCGGGTCTGAGGCGTCTGCTCGGCCATGGCAATCAGGTGGGTCACGAACGAAGCGTCCGGGCGCGGCTGGCTGAGCCGAGGTATCCGGGCCGGAGGCTCAAGCGGCACCAGAGCCCGGCTCGAAACAGGCTCCGGGGAGGCGGGGTTCACGGCCGCCGCAGCTTGTCTCGCCTGCGAGCTTGGTCCCGCCGTCGATGTGATCCTGGATACGATCATAGCCTGGCTGCCTGTCTCATTTTGGGACGCAAAGCGCCTCCTTCATAAGACATCGCAAGGGCCATGCCGGATGTGGTTGGCAGGGGGTTACCTGCCTGTGAGCATAGATAATCAAGCGGTTTGCCGGATTATTCAGGAAGTTGGCCTAGGCTGATGGGCGTCGGACGATTTACTCTTGATCATCGAATCACCTCGCCGTCCCGGAACGAGGCACCTTTGAAAGCTACGACGTTTCAGGCCTCGCGGAATCCCGGACCTGCTGTTGTGCCCGGTGATCCCCCCTTTCTGCACAGCGTTCTTCCGGCTGCCGGTGCGGATCTTCTCGCCGCCCTTGGGCAGGCGAGTTTTTCCTGGGACATCGCGGGCGACACGCTGCACTGGAGCGACAATGTCGCGGCCGTGCTTCGCAATATTCCGCAACAGTCATTGTCGAGGGCCGGTGAGTACTCGAAACTGATCGAGCCGATGCGCGCCATCCGCAACGACGCGGTGCTGAATTCGACGGCTGCCGACAGCGGCGAGGGCGTGCCCTACCAGATCGAGTACGGGCTGCGCGCCAGCACGTCGTCGCCGGTACTCTGGATCGATGAATGCGGCCGCTGGTTTGCCGGTGCGGATGGAAGACCGTCCCATGCGCGGGGGATCATTCGCATCAACAACGAGCGCCACGCCCGGGACGAGCAGTTGCTGAAGCTTTCGCAGGACGATCCGCTGACCGGCGAATTCAACCGCACGCGTCTGATCGCCGCGTTGGCCGAGGCGATCGAAGAGGCTGGCCGATTCCGGTCGTCCTTTGCGTTCATGCTGGTCGGCATCGATCATCTCGCGCAGATCAACGATGCCTTCGGCCATGAGGTTGCCGATGAAGTAATTGTCGAAGTCGCGAAGCGCATTCGCGCGCGGCTGCGGGGCGGCGACGTGCTCGGCCGGTTTTCCGGCAACAAGTTCGGCCTGATCCTGAAGAACTGCTCCGTCGACGATATGCATGTCGCAGCCGAGCGTTTTCTCGCGGGAGTGCGCGATGAAGTCGTGCCGACGCGCTCCGGCCCGGTGGCATTGACCGCGTCGATTGGCGCGATCAATGCGCTCCGGCACGCCGGCACCGTCGAGGAGGCGATGAGCCGGACCCAGGAGGCGTTGGATCTTGCCAAGGTGCGGCGCCGGGGTTCGCTGATGGTCTGGCGTCCGAACGTCGAGCGCGATGCCCAGCGCCGGGTCAACATCCGCGTCACCGATGAAATCGTCACGGCGCTGAACGAACGCCGTATTGTGATGGCTTACGAACCGGTTGTGGCCACGGTCTCGCGGCAGCCTGCATTCCACGAATGCCTGGTGCGGATGCGCCAGGAGGACGGCGAGTATTCGCTGTCGCCGGACATCGTTCCGGTTGCCGAGAAACTTGGCCTGATCCGGCTTGTCGATCACCGGGTGCTCGAGCTCGTCGTCGCCGAACTGGCGGACGCGCCTCACGCGCAGTTCAGTCTCAACATTTCGCCCGACACGACCATGGATCCGGACTGGTGGGCCAGCATCGAATCGCTGATGCGGGCGCATCCCGGCGTCGCCGAGCGGCTGATCGTCGAGATCACCGAAACCGTTGCGATCCAGGATCTGGATGACGTTCGCGGGTTCGTCACACGGCTGAAGAATTTCGGCAGCCGGATTGCGATCGACGATTTCGGCGCGGGTTACACGTCGTTCCGCAACCTGCGTAAACTTGGCGTGGACATTGTGAAGATCGACGGTGCCTTCGTGCAGAACATTGCGCGATCGTCGGATGACCGCGCCTTCGTGCAGACCCTGATCGATCTCGCCCACCGGCTCGGTATCGAGACGGTCGCCGAATGGGTGCAGGATGAAGAGGCGGCCAGGCTATTGCAGGGCTGGGGCTGCGACTACATTCAGGGGCGGCTGACGGGACTGGCGTCACTGACGAGGCCATGGACCATGGACAGCAAGCCCGCCATAGCAATCGGCGCTGACTGATTTCACCGCAGCGGCGGCAGAACCTGCCGCCGCTACGAGCTACAGGGCTGATTCGATCAGCCCTTGTTCTCTGATTCTTTCGACATCCGCTCGAGACGATCCTGCATCTCTTTCATCTGACGTTTGAGATCGTCGATGTCGGCCTCCGGAGCCTCGTTCGCGGTCGGGGGGGATTCGGCGGACGGGGTTTGATTCCGCGCCGGCGCGCCGAACGGCTTGAACATCGCGAACGTGCGCTCGAACATTTCCATGTTGCGGCGGACGTGTTCCTCAAGCGGCGCGAACGGCGTGTTGCTGAACGTGTTCGTCATCTGCTTGCGGAATTTTTCCTGTTCGCGCGTCAGCGTGTCGATGGATTGTTCGAGATACTTCGGCACCACCATCTGCATGCTGTCGCCGTAGAAGCGGATCAACTGGCGCAGGAACGTGGTCGGCAGCAGGTTCTGACCAGCCTTGTTTTCCTGCTCGAAGATAATCTGGGCCAGCACTGAACGGGTGATGTCGTCACCGGTCTTTGCATCGTAGACGAGGAAGTCCTCGCCCTCCTTCACCATGGTCGCGAGGTCTTCAAGCGTCACATAGGTGCTGGTGCCGGTGTTGTAGAGGCGCCGATTGGCGTACTTCTTGATGGTAATTGGCTGATCGGATTTTGCCATGGACTCACACATACCTAGCATAAAGAGGAACCGGCGAACGGCGCCGAGGGCAGTGCAAACAATGCATCGCAATAAACTAAGCACTTTCAGGCGGGTACGGCTACCGTTTTGTGCAGGACGGTTAATGTCAGGGCACGGCGGGACGGCGGAACCGCCCAGTAAACCGCCAGAATGTCTTTGGCTGGTTGACACGAAAAGGCTAGGTTAACAGGATAGCGTGAGAGGCGGCCCAAGCGGCGGCTTTCCTCGCGCCCTCGTCTTTCGACTTCAAAAAAGCAGGAGATGCCCATGTCCGACGATGTCGTCATCGTCAGCGCTGCCCGCACCCCGGTCGGCACGTTCAACGGCGCGTTCGCCAATACCCCGGCCCACGAGCTCGGCGCGGTCGCCATCAAGGCTGCCCTCGAGCGGGCCGGTATTGAGCCAGCGCGCGTTTCTGAAGTCATCATGGGCCAGATACTGACCGCCGCTCAGGGGCAGAACCCCGCCCGGCAGGCCGCGATGAAGGCCGGTATTCCCGTGGAAAGCCCGTCCTGGGGCGTCAACATGCTGTGCGGTTCGGGATTGCGCACGGTGGCGCTGGGTTATCAGGCGCTGGTCAACGGCGATTCCGAGATCGTGGTCGCCGGTGGCCAGGAATCCATGAGCATGTCGCCGCATGCACAGCATTTGCGCGGTGGCGTGAAGATGGGCGCTCTCGATTTCGTCGACACCATGATCAAGGACGGCCTGTGGGACGCCTTCAACGGCTACCACATGGGCAACACCGCCGAGAACGTCGCGCGGCAGTTTCAGATTACCCGGCAGCAACAGGATGAGTTCGCCGTCGGTTCACAGAACAAGGCCGAGGCCGCTCAGAAGGCCGGCAGGTTCAAGGATGAAATCGTCCCGTTCACGGTCAAGACCCGCAAGGGCGACATTGTCGTGGACGCGGATGAAGGTCCGCGTCATGGCGCGTCGATGGATTCGATGGCCAAGCTCAAGCCGGCCTTCGAAAAGGAAGGCACGGTGACCGCCGGTAACGCGTCAGGCATCAATGACGGCGCCGCGGCGCTGGTGCTGATGACCGCGAAGCAGGCTGCCAAGGAAGGCAAGACCCCCCTTGCGCGCATTGTTTCGTGGGCGCAGGCGGGCGTCGATCCGTCGATCATGGGCACCGGGCCGATCCCGGCCTCGCGCGCCGCGCTGAAGAAGGCGGGCTGGAAGGCCAGCGATCTTGATCTGATCGAGGCCAATGAGGCGTTCGCCGCGCAGGCCTCCGCCGTGAACAAGGAAATCGGCTGGGATCCCGCCAAGGTCAATGTCAACGGCGGCGCGATTGCGATCGGTCATCCGATCGGTGCTTCGGGTGCGCGCGTGCTTGTGACGCTGCTGCATGAAATGCAGAAGCGCGATGTCAAGAAGGGCCTTGCAACGCTTTGCATCGGCGGCGGCATGGGCATTGCACTGTGCGTTGAACGCTAGTGTCAGAACCGGATCACTAGAAAATTCTCTGAACGCACTGCACAATACAAGATCAAAATGCCCGGCGATTTGCCGGGCATTTTTTCTTGCTGTTATCGTAATTGATCTGAATACTTGTCTTCCAAAAACACTTCAGTGAATTGCGGAGGGGATATCTGATATGGCACGCGTGGCATTGGTAACAGGCGGAACGCGCGGCATTGGCGCTGCGATCAGCAAGGCGTTGAAAGCTGCGGGTTACAAGGTTGCGGCGAGTTATGCCGGCAACGATGACGCCGCGGCGAAATTCAAGGCCGAGACGGGAATCCCCGTTTACAAATGGGATGTCGGTGCGTTCGATGCGTGCGCGGACGGTGTGAAGAAAGTTGAGACCGATATCGGGCCGATCGACGTACTCGTCAACAATGCCGGGATCACGCGCGACGTGCCGTTTCACAAGATGACGCTCGATCAGTGGAATGCAGTGATGAACACCAATCTCGGTTCATTGTTCAACATGACGCGGCAGGTGATCGAGGGCATGCGTGGCCGTAAGTTCGGACGCATCATTAACATCTCGTCGATTAACGGTCAGAAGGGCCAGTTCGGTCAGGTCAATTATTCCGCGGCGAAGGCCGGCGATATCGGGTTCACCAAGGCGCTGGCGCTCGAGAATGCGCGTGGCGGAGTCACGGTCAACGCGATCTGTCCCGGCTACATCAATACCGAGATGGTGCAGGCGGTGCCGAAGGATGTTCTTGAGAAGAACGTGATTCCGCAAATTCCCGTCAACCGCCTCGGCGAACCGGAAGAAATCGCGCGTGCGGTGGTATTTCTCGCCTCCGACGACTCGGGTTTCGTCACAGGGTCAACGATGACCATCAACGGCGGACAATACCTGCAATAAGAGAACGATCCCGGAATAGCGGGATTGGCTTTTCGGATATGGCGTTATCGCGGATTGAATGGCATTGATCCGCGATGACGTCTTCAACCGCCACTCTTGTCGGCCTCGCTGCCATTGTGATGTGGTCGCTGCTCGCCGCGCTCACCGTGGCGACGGGCCGTGTTCCGCCGTTCCAATTGCTGGGGATGACATTCGCCATCGGCGCCTGCGTCGGTCCTTTGACCTGGTTGTGGCGGCCATCAGCCATTCGCGCTTTGCGGCAACCGCTGCTGGTGTGGCTGGTCGGCATTGGCGGGTTGTTCGGCTATCACGCGCTGTACTTTCTGGCGCTGCGCCTCGCGCCACCGGCTGAAGCGGGGCTGCTGAATTATCTCTGGCCGCTGCTGATCGTGCTGCTCTCGTCGCTGTTGCCGGGCGAGCGGCTGGCGCCGCATCACATCGTCGGCGCGCTTCTGGGCTTCGCCGGGACGATTCTGCTGTTCACGGGCAACACCGGATCGTCACCCGATCCGGCCCACATTCCCGGTTTTATCGCAGCGTTTATCGCAGCGTTTGTCTGGGCCGGCTATTCAGTGATGTCGCGCAAACTGGCGGCGGTGCCGACGGACGCGGTTGCCGGATTTTGCCTCGCCACCGCGCTGCTGGCGGCGGTATGTCATTTCGCTCTTGAGACGACGGTCTGGCCGGAGACGACGGTGCAGTGGCTTGCCATCCTGGCGCTCGGGATCGGGCCAGTCGGTATCGCATTCTTTGTGTGGGACATCGGCATGAAGCGCGGCGATATTCGCGTATTGGGGGCTGCGTCCTACGCCACGCCGCTGCTGTCGACTGCGTTCCTGATCGTTGCCGGTTTTGCGAAGCCAACGGCAACACTCGCCATCGCGGCCGCATTGATCGCGGGCGGTGGCTTGATCGCGGCGAAGGACATGATCGTCAAACGAGGGGCATGATCCCGGAAAGTGGAAGCCGGTTTTCGGACCAGATCATGCCCTATCATTAATGCCTAGGCCGGCGACCATCCCGGTGGCGCCAGTTCGAACGCCGCAAAATCGAATCCGGGCGCGACCGTGCAGCCGACCAGCGTCCAGTCACCGGTGCTCTCGGCCGCCTGCCAGGCATGAGCCGGCACAACCGCCTGCGGCTGTTCGCCGGCATTCAGATCGGGCCCAAGCCGGATTGCACGTTCGCCGCAGTCATCAGCGATCCGCAGCGTCAGCGGATCGCCGGCATGGTAGTGCCAGATCTCCACGGCATCGACGCGATGCCAATGCGATGTCTGGCCTCGCGTCAGCAGGAAGTAGATCGCGGTGGACGCGGCCCGGCCGCCGCCGACCGCGCGGGAATCGCGAAACGTCTCGCGATAGTAACCGCCTTCGGGATGCGGCTTCAGGCCGAGGTGCGCGATGATGTCATCAGCGGTCAATACGGGACGTTCGCGCATCATGCCTTGTTCTTGCGTTCGCGCAGTTCGCCGAAAACGTCCGCCGGGCTCTTGCCTGCGAGACCGACAGCGGCTGCAACAGCCGGAACGTCGGCGCGCAGGAACGTATTGGCTTCCTTCTCGTCGCGGATCAGGGTCGGAACCGTCGGCTGGTTCGCGGCGCGCAGTTTGGCCACTTCTTCGGCGCGGGCCTTCAGCGCCGGATTGTTCGGGTCGACGCCGAGCGCGAATTTGACGTTGGAGGCGGTGTATTCATGGCCGCAATAGACTCTCATGTCATTCGGCAGCGCGCGCAGTTTCAGCAATGAGTCCCACATCATCGGATAGGTGCCCTCGAAGACGCGGCCGCAGCCGATCGAGAACAGCGTGTCGGCGCAGAACAACGCGCGGACCTCGTCGAACACGTAGCTGACGTGATCGAGCGTGTGACCCGGAGTTTCGAGTACGCGCGCGGTGAGGTTGCCCACCTTGACGGTCGCGCCTTCCTTGACGCGTTCATCGACAAGAGGAATCGCCGCGGTCTTGTCGTATGGCGCCACCACGCGGCAATCATACTTTTTCTTGAGATCGGCGATGCCGCCGACATGGTCCGTGTGATGATGGGTGACAAGGATGTCGGTCAGCGTCCAGCCTTCGCGTTGCAACGCCTTGATGATGGGGCCTGCCTCCGGCGCGTCGATCGAGGCGGTGGCCTTGGTGACTGGATCGTGAATGAGATAGCCGAAATTGTCGGACAGGCAGGGAAACAGGCGAATCTCGGCAGTCATGACAGCTCCATTTGTCGCGGATAGGCCACGCTAACACGGCCATATCGGCGGTGAAATACGTTAACGCCGTTCCGTGGATCGCCTCGCGGCCGCTGCATGGTGCTGTTCCTCGTGATAGACTGGGACCATGACAATCGACGTGATCGATCTGCGTAATTTCTATTCGCAGCGCCTCGGTGCGGTGGCGCGGCGTTTGATCAGCCGCGGCATTCAGCGGCACTGGCCGCGAGCGGATGGCTTGCGCGTGGCCGGGCTCGGTTACCCGACGCCGTATCTCGGCCTGTTTCGTGAGGATGCGGAACGGTGCATCGCGCTGATGCCCGCCGCCCAGGGCGTCCTCAAATGGCCCACGGCACGGCCGACATTGTCGGCACTGGTTGATGAATTCGCGCTGCCATTGGCGGATGCCGCTGTCGACCGCATCCTGCTGGTTCACGCGCTGGAAATATCCGACGATCCGGAAGGCTTGCTGCGCGAAGTCTGGCGCGTGCTGGCGCCGTCTGGACGGATGATGGCGATCATCCCCAACCGCCGCGGTGTGTGGACGCGGACCGACAATACGCCGTTCGGGTACGGCCGTCCGTATTCGCGCTCGCAGATCACGCAGTTGCTGAGGCAGACATGGTTCACGCCGGTGGCTTGGGGTGAAGCGCTGTTCGTGCCGCCATTCCAGGGAGGATGGGTTCTGCGTTCGGCGATGGCATGGGAGCGGATGAGCGCTGCGGTGTCGTCGCCGTTCGCCGGCGTTCACATTGTGGAAGCGTCGAAGCAGGTCTATCGCGCGATCCCGGCGCATCGCGAGCGCACGCGTCTGATTCCGTCGATGCCGCCGGTTCTCTTGCCGACGCCGACACGGCGCGACGATTGGCCCGCGGCCGGCTAAACAAAAAAACGGCCCGCCTGAGGAGCGCTCGGGCGGGCAATGTATGGTTACACGGGTTATGTATGGTTACAGCCACGCCCTGACGGGCATGGCGCCAGATGGCGCGTGGGTTACTCGCCAGCCGATTCGACCGGCGGCTGAGCGGCGCCTTCGGGACGCGGCCCAGGCGGCCGGCGCCGGCGGCGATGACCGAAGCGCTCGCCACTCGGATTACCGCTGCTTTCCGCACTGTTGCCATTCGGTTGCGGTTGTGCGCCCCCGGTGATGAAGGATGGAAGCCGATCAACCTGATCGCCTTCCGCGGGCTGTGCCGAAGAGGGCTGCGAACGCTGATCGCGATCGCGGAAGTTCTGCTCCCGCGGCTGATGCTGCTCGCGCGGATACGGCTGGGACTCGCGCGGCTGGAATTGCGGCTGCTGTTGCGCCGGCACAAAGCCAGGTTCCGCGCCGAAGTTGGAGTAGCTGTCATCGCCATTGTCGTCGAGAGCATCACCGTCCTGGCGCGGCATAGGCTGCTGCTGCTGCGGCGGCTGGTTCTGGCGGAATTGTTCCTGCGCCGCGGCGATCAGACGGAAATAGTGTTCGGCGTGCTGGTAGTAGTTTTCAGCGGCGACCGGATCACCGGACGAGCGCGCATCGCGCGCGAGCTGGACGTACTTTTCCGCAACATGAGAGGCGGTGCCCCGAATTTTGATGTCCGGTCCGTTGGACTCGAAAACCCGGGTCATCGGGTTCTGGCCGCGCCGGTTGTTGTTATTGTTGTTGTTATTATTGTTCCGGCTGCGCATGCGCTTGTTGTTGTTCGGGCCGTTTCTCATGTGGTGCCTTTTACCGATTCTGGATCGTGATGATTGATGTGCGGACACGGCGCAATGCATTCGCGCAGGCGGCGATACCGTGAATAGTCAGACCGTAGTTGCCGTATTTCGCGTTCAACAAGGACGCGTTCTCCAAATGCCCGAAGGCAATGAGCCGTCTGGGCCGGATCAGCCTGAGCCTTCAGGCGTGTCGTTCAGCGGTTGATTGTTCAAGCGCAATACCAGGCTTTCGTTCGCTTCGAGGTCTCAAGCAGCGCAGCTCTTTCAGCCTTCGCGCTCGTCATGACCTGCCTTTGTAGGAACCTTTCACTCGGCGGGCGTCCCTTTCGAGACGTCTGGCTCGGCCCGTATGAACGGGGGCCACGACCCTGAACCGATGCTGTGGCCGGAACGTAGTCGCTCCGGGGCAATATTCCAAGAGGTTTTTTCTGGCCCGGACACCCTTTAAAATACCGCTTTTCGCCCCATGACAGCGCGGTGAATGCCGCCCAGATCGGTTGCGGGCGGACGCGGGAGAGTTAGTTCCGCGGCGCGCATCAGATCGCTCACCGGTGTGCTTTGATCGTACCCGGTCTCGACAATCAAAACCCCGTCAGGGCCGAGCAGGGCGGTCGCCTGAGGTATGATTGCACGATAGGCATCCAGGCCATCCGCGCCGCCGTCCAGCGCCAGATGCGGGTCGTGATCGCGGACGTCGCGGTCAAGCGCGGCGATGTCCGAGGAGCGGATGTAGGGCGGGTTCGAGACGATCAGATCGAATGGGCCGGACAGCGCAGCCGCATATTCACATTGAACGAACGAAGCCCGGGTGGCTAGACCGAGCCGCCGTGCATTCAACTCCGCGGTTGTCAGAGCTGCCGCGCTGATGTCGGTGCCGATGCCTGTCGCTTCGGGAAATTCGGACAACAGCGCCAGCAGGATGGCGCCGGAGCCGGTGCCGATGTCTGCGATGCGGAGTGCCCTGGTCCCGGAGTTGCTCCGGAGGATTTCAAGCGCGGTCTCGACAACGGTTTCGGTGTCGGGGCGCGGGACCAGCGTGGCCGTGGAAAGCTGGAAATCAAGGCCCCAGAATTCCTTGTGGCCGAGAATGCGCGCCACCGGTTCATGCGCCATCCGGCGCTGCGCCAAGCTTGCGATCGCCTTTGATTCATCGCTCGTGATCAGGCGCGCCGCCTGCGTAGCGAGGCCGGTATGGTCGAGGCCGAGCGCCGCCCCGATCAGCAGCCGCGCATCGAGTTCGGGCGTCTCGATACTGCCAGCCTTGAACTGAGCTGCCAGCGCGCGTCGGCACGCTTCAATCGTCAAGCCAGCGAATGGATCGTTTGCGCTCACAGCGCGTTGCCCTGTTCCGCAAGCAGCTTTGCCTGATGCTCGGTGGTCAGTGCATCGACCAGTTCGCCGAGAGCATCGCCCGCGATCACCTGTGGCAATTTGTAGAGCGTGAGGTTGATGCGATGGTCGGTGACGCGGCCTTGCGGAAAGTTGTAGGTCCGGATGCGCTCGGAGCGGTCGCCGGAGCCGACCTGGCCCTTCCGCTCGGCGGAGCGCTCGGCGTCGATGCGCTGCCGTTCGGCGTCGTAGATGCGCGAGCGCAGAATGTTCATCGCGCTGGCGCGGTTCTTATGCTGCGAGCGGCTGTCCTGCATGTTGACGACGATGCCGGTCGGAATGTGGGTGATGCGGATCGCGGATTCGGTCTTGTTAACGTGCTGTCCGCCGGCGCCTTGTGCGCGCATGGTCTCGATTCGCAGATCGTCGTTCTTGATGGCGACATCGACATCCTCAGCCTCGGGAAGCACGGCTACCGTCGCAGCGGACGTGTGGATGCGGCCCTGGGTTTCGGTGTCGGGCACGCGCTGCACGCGATGCACGCCGGATTCGAATTTCAGTTTGGCGAATGCGCCGCGGCCCTGCACCTCGGCGACAATTTCCTTGTACCCGCCCATGGTGCCTTCGGAGGCCGAAATCAGATCCACCTTCCAGCCCTGCAACGAGGCGAAGCGCTCGTACATGCGGAACAGATCGCCGGCGAACAGCGAGGCTTCGTCGCCGCCGGTGCCGGCGCGGATTTCGAGCACCACGTTGCGCTCGTCCATTGCGTCCTTGGGCAGCAGGGCAATGCGAATATCCTGCGCGAGTTCGTCGCGCCGAGCCTCAAGCTGCGGCCGTTCGCCTTCCGCCATCGCCCGCATGTCGGCCTCGGTGGCCGGGTCGGCGATCAGGGCATCGATGCCGGCGATTTCGTCGACTGCGGAACGATACGCCTTCACGGCGTCGGCCACCGGCGTCAGTTCGCTCAGTTCGCGGGTGATGCGAACGTAGGTTTCCGAATTCACCTGGCCGAGCAGTTCGGCTTCAAGCGAAGCATGACGCGCCAGCAAGGCATCGAGCTTGATTTCGGGCAGTGTGGTCATGGGTCTCGATCGATCAGGATGGTTCAGAGGCGAGCTTCGGAATGTCCAGAAGCGTCGCTACAACGAAAGCCCTTCGGCTTCGGCGAATTCCATCAGCTTGCCGCGGATCGATACGCTTCCGGCCGGCGCGTCCAGCAGCGGCGTCATCATGGCTTCCGCTTTCTTGGCGTCGAGATCGAGAATCAGGGCTTTTACCGGACCATGCGCCGTCGCCGACAGCGACAGCGAGCGATAGCCGAGTGCGATCAGCGCCAGTGCGCCGAGCGGTTGCGAAGCCATCTCGCCGCACAGCGAAACGGATTTGCCCGCCGCGTTAGCCTTCTTCGCGATGTCGCGCAAGGCGCGCAGGATCGGCGCCGACAGCGTATCGAAGCGGTCGGTGACCCGCGAGTTGCCGCGATCGACCGCGAACAGAAACTGGAACAGGTCGTTCGATCCGACTGAAATGAAGTCGACCCGCTTGAGCAGTTCGTCCATTTGATAGAGCAGCGCCGGGACCTCGACCATCGTTCCGACATCGACGCGCTCGGGCAGTGTGTGCCCGTGCTGGCGCAGATAGGTCAGTTCGCGCTCGATCACGAGCTTGGCCTGATCGAATTCATCGACCTGCGAGATCATCGGGAACATCACGCGCAGATAACGACCGGATGCCGCGCGCAGCAGCGCGCGAATCTGACCGCGCAACAGACCCGGCCGGTCCAATCCAAGCCGGATCGCGCGCCAGCCCAGCGCCGGGTTCTCTTCTACAATCGTATCCATGTACGGCAGCGCCTTGTCGCCGCCGATATCGAGGGTGCGGAAGGTCACCGGCTTGTCGCCGGCCGCATCCAGCACGGTGCGATACAGCGCGAGCTGCTCGCTGGTGCGCGGCAGGCTCTGGCCGACCATGAACTGCAACTCGGTGCGGAACAATCCGATGCCGGACGAGCCGGTGTCATCGATGTGGGGCAGGTCGATGACGAGACCGGCGTTGATCATCAGATCGACGGGCTGACCATCCTTCGTGACGCAGGGTTTGTCCCGCAGCTCACGGTACTGTTCCTGCCGGCGCGCGCGGAAGCGAACCCGTTCGGCATAAGCGGATTGGATTTCCTGCGACGGACGGATGTAGATCGAACCCGAAGTGCCGTCGACAATGATCGCGTCGCCGGGATCGGCGATGCCCGCGGCGTTCGCCACTTCACCGACAGCAGGAATGCCGAGCGCGCGTGCGACGATCGACACATGCGAATTGGCAGTGCCTTCTTCCAGCACAAGGCCGCGCAGCCGTTTGCGGTCGTAGTCGAGCAACGCCGCCGGGCCCATCGAACGCGCGATCAGGATGGCGTTGTCCGGCAGTTGCTCGCGCGAGGGCGCATGGTCCTGTCCGACCAGTTGCCGCATCAGGCGGTGGCCGAGGTCTTCCAGATCATGCAGACGGTCGCGCAGATAGGGATCGGTCGAACGCAGCATCCGGGCGCGCGTATCCGACTGCACGCGCTCGACGGCGGCTTCCGCGGTGAGGCCGGTGGCCACGGCCTCATGCAGCTTGTGCTGCCAGCCCTGATCGTTGGCGAACATGCGGTAGGCTTCAAGCACGTCGCGGTGTTCCCCGCCCTCCGCGACGTCACCGCGCTCCAGCATGCGGTCGAGGTCAGAGCGCAGCTTCAGGATCGCGGTGTCGAGCCGCTTGAGTTCTTTCGGCAGATCTTCGGCGATGTAGTTGGTGATGACGACGCGCGGCTCATGCAGCACGACATGACCGAGCGCGATGCCGTCCGATAGAATCGCGCCCGTCTTGTGCAGCGAATGACGTGCGGCTGGCTCGGCGCCGGGACGCGCGATCGACGACAACTCGCCCGAGGCGATCATCTCCGCGACCACCATGGCGGTGGTCTGTAGCGCCTCGACCTCTTCCTCGACGTAGGTGCGGTGCGCGCGGTTCTGCACCACCAGCACGCCGAGCGTGTTGCCCGAGCGCAGGATCGGCACGCCAAGGAACGAATGGTAGATTTCTTCGCCGGTTTCCGGACGGTACGAGAATGCCGGATGCGACTGCGCGTTCGACAGGTTCAGCGGCGTCGCCTCGGAGGCGACGAGACCGACAAGGCCCTCGTGCGCGTTCAGCACGGTCTGGTGGACCGCGTCCCGGTTCAGACCTTCGGTGGCATAGAGCTCAAGGGTGTTGTCGACGCGCAGCACGTAGGTCGAGCAGACCTCCGCCACCATGTTGGCGGCGATCAGCACCACGATCTTGTCGAGCCGTTCCTGAGCGCTGACCTGCTCGGCCATCACTTCGCGGAGCCGTCTCAACAAGACGCGGGGGCCTCCCAGCGCGCTCCGCATCCGTTGACATCCTTACCTGCAACTCCAGCGCGGCCCGCGACTGGCTGCGACAGCGTTAACCAAAAGTAAAATAACGACTTTTCGGGTCGCTCCCTGGCCCCTTTGCCGGTTTCCGAACGTGCCTGACGGTCCGGAGCCAGGGGTTCGAGCGCGAGTGCCTTATCCTGAGGCTATATCGAATTGAGGCGCGTTTTGCCAAGCAAAACACCTGCCAAAGATCAGAGCCGATCCAGCAGCATGCCTCGGTGCCGGGCCGAAGCTGTCCACCGCGCCAGGGCAGTTCAGGCCTGGTCGAGACCGTAGAGCGTATGGAGCGTGCGGACAGCCAGCTCGGTATAGGCGGCGTCGATCAGCAGCGAGAACTTGATCTCGGATGTGGTGATGGCGCGGATGTTGATGTTGCGCTCCGACAGCGCCTTGAAAGCCTGCGCGGCCACCCCGGCGTGGCTGCGCATGCCGATGCCGATCACCGAAACCTTGGCGACGTCGGTGGCCGAGTCCATCGCCTTGTAGCCGATCTTCTCCTTCGCCTTGGCGATGGTGTCCTTGGCGCGGGTGTACTCGGAGGCCGGCACGGTGAAGGTGAGATCGGTGGTTTTGCCGTCCTCGGACACGTTCTGCACGATCATGTCGACATTGATGCTGGCATCCGCCAGCGGTCCGAAAATCGCTGCCGCGACGCCGGGCTTGTCGTCGATCTGGCGCACGGAGATCTGGGCTTCGTCCTTTGAGAACGCGATCCCGGTGACGACTTGGTTCTCCATGATTTCCTCCTCGCTGCAAATCAGCGTTCCCGGCGGCGTGCCGTGGGGATCGATATCTTCCGGCTTGTCGAAGCTCGAGCGCACGAAAACCGGCACGTTGTGAACCATGCCCAGTTCCACGGAGCGGACCTGAAGCACCTTGGCGCCTTGCGACGCCATTTCCAGCATTTCCTCGAACGCGACCTTCTCGAGCCGCCGTGCCTTCGGCACGACGCGCGGGTCGGTCGTATAGACGCCGTCAACGTCGGTATAGATATCGCAACGCTCGGCATGGATCGCGGCAGCGATCGCAACCGCCGAGGTGTCAGAACCGCCGCGGCCAAGCGTGGTCACGCGGCCGGTCGGTTCGTGGATGCCCTGGAAGCCGGCGATCACGGCGACTTCCTTGCGCTCCTTGAAGCGCTTGATCAGTTCGCTGCCGTCGATGCCGGTGATGCGGGCGGATGCATGCGCGTCACTGGTCTGAATCGGAATCTGCCAGCCCTGCCACGAGCGCGCCTGGATACCGAGGGCTTGCAACGCGATCGCGAGCAGACCGGACGTCACCTGTTCGCCCGAGGCGACGATGGCGTCGTATTCGCGCGCGTCGTGCAGCGGCGAGGCCTCGGTGGCCCAGGCCACAAGCTCATTGGTCTTGCCGGACATCGCGGACACGACAACGGCGACGTCATGACCGGCATCAACCTCGCGCTTCACATGCTGCGCGACGTTGCGGATGCGGTCGATGTTGGCGACGGACGTGCCGCCGAATTTCATCACAAGGCGGCCCATGGTAAATGGCGCGGTCCCGGTTAGGCTGGTTGTCAGTAAGGAGCCAGTTCCGCGCAAAACGGCAGCACGGCCCCGAAAAGGCGGCTATACATACCCATCAGGTCGCGAGCAAGCAACACGGGACGGGAATGGGCCGCTATATCGACGATATCCTTCAGCCGGGCGAAAAGATTCTGTATTCGACCACGATTCATGGGGTCGTCTATCTCCCGGGATTGGTTTGCCTGGCGGCCTCCGCGGCCAGCCTGGTCGGCTCGGGCGGCGGGGTCATCTTTCCGCTGCTGGCGTTGAGCGCCCTTCTGGCGCTTCTGGGCGGCTTCCTGCTGTTTCGGGCCTGGTTCCAGCGCTGGACGACGGAAACCGACGTGACGTCGCTGCGGGTGGTCCACAAGGAAGGCTTCATCAAGCGCCAGACCTTTGAGATGAGTTTGGATAAAATCGAAAGTGTCGATGTCAGCCAGAGTATCGCGGGCCGGATTTTTGGATGGGGAGATGTCAGGGTTAACGGTGTCGGAGAGGGCACGAAGACGATAAAGATGATCGGTGCGCCGATCGAATTCCGCAATCACATCACGGCACGCTAAATTTTCGACAGGCATTGTCGATAACCCGGTAAACGCTCGTTATGAGTACGAATTCTCCATCTGCGTCCACGGTCGATCCCGGCGAAGTCGCGCGGTTCTCGCAACTGTCCGAACAGTGGTGGGATCCGAAGGGCAAGATGGCCCCGCTGCACAAGATCAACCCGTTGCGGCTGGCCTATATTCGCGACGCAGCATGCCGCAAGTTCGACCGCAATCCGAAGAGTCTGAACTGTCTGTCGGGCCTGCGCATCCTCGACATCGGGTGCGGGGCGGGCCTGTTGTGCGAGCCGCTGACGCGTCTTGGCGCGCAAGTGATCGGTGTCGATCCGTCGGATACGAACATCGCGGTCGCCAGACTTCATGCCGAACGGGGTCATCTCAGCATCGACTATCGCTGCACGACCATCGAAGAAATGGACCCGCGTGAACGGTTCGACATCGTGCTGGCGATGGAGGTCGTCGAACACGTTGCCAATGTCGGGATGTTTCTCGACCGCTGCGCGGCGCTGCTCAAGCCGACCAGCATGATGGTGGCGTCGACCATCAACCGGACCTGGAAGAGCTTTGCGCTTGCCATTGTCGGCGCGGAATATGTTCTGCGCTGGCTGCCGCGCGGTACCCATCAGTGGGACAAGTTCGTCACGCCCGCCGAACTGACGCATCATCTCGAGCGCAACAAGCTCGCCATCAGCGATCAGGCGGGCGTGGTGTACAATCCGCTGGCCGACCGCTGGAGTCTGTCGTCAGACATGGATGTGAACTACATGGTGATCGCGGAAGCGGCGATTTAGGATAGATGCAACGCCGGCATGAGATCGTGCCGGTTGACCAGGAGCCGCCGACAATGGCCTGTGGAATGCGGCGCTCCCGCCGCTCTGGCCTTAATCCTTCATGACCCAGTTCGTTTGGCTCTGGATACCTTTCACCCTGCTCGCGGCGGCGGGGCAGGTCGTGCGCAATGCCATGCAGCGCGGTCTGACGGCCCAGCTCGGGACGTTAGGGGCGACCCATATCCGATTTCTGTTCGGATTTCCGTTTTCGCTGGTTTTTCTCGGGTTGATTCTTGCCGTCAGTGGCGACCGGCTGTCATGGCCCGAGACCGGCTTCTGGGCGTGGCTCGTGGTCGGCGGCATGGCGCAGATTCTGGCCACCGCCCTGATGCTGATGGCTATGAACGAGCGGTCTTTTGTCGTCACTACAGCCTATCTCAAGACCGAGGCGATTCAGGCGGCGATCTTCGGTTTTGTGTTCCTCGCGGATCATCTCACGGTGCTGAAGGTCGCCGCCATTCTGATCGCCACCATCGGTGTGGTGATTACCGCGCTGCGGCCCGGCGGCATGAAGGGTTTCGGCAGCCTGAAGCCGACCGCGCTCGGATTACTGGCTGCGTCGTTCTTTGCATTATCGGCGGTCGGCTATCGCGGCGCCATTCTGAACGTCACCGGCGTGAGCTTTGTCACCGCCGCGAGTGTGACGCTGGTGGCGACATTGCTGATGCAGACCGTTGTCCTGTCAGGCTGGCTGATCGTGCGCGCGCCGGGCACCATGACGGCGATTTTCCGGCTGTGGAAACCGTCGATGTTCGCGGGCTTCATGGGCTCGTTCGCGTCGTTGTTCTGGTTTCTCGCCTTTGCGCTGACCGCCGCCGCGAATGTGCGGACGCTGGCGCTGGTCGAAGTCCTGTTCGCGCAGGTCGCGGCCTGCTACTCGATGAAGCAGCCGATCTCGGCGCGGGAAATCTCCGGCATCGCGCTGATCCTGATCGGCGTCGCGATGCTGGTGGCGGGCTAGTTCCTGTCGCCCGGCAGCACGGGCAGAGGAGCCACTTCGACGCCTTCATCGATCAGCGCGCGGGCTTCCTCGGTGGTGGCCTCGCCGTAGATCGCGCGGTGCTCGATGTCGCCGTAGTGCATCTTGCGGGCTTCCTCGGGAAACTTGTTGCCGACATTGTCCGCGTTCTTGAGGACGTTGTCGCGCAACTCCCTCAGTTTGGCCACAAGCTCGCGTTCCTGCGGCGCCATCACCAGCGATGTCGGTGCGGCGTCCTCGGCCGGTGCTGCGACGGGTTCAGGCGTGGACCTGGATTTCCCCTTGCGCACGACGCGCGGCGCCATGATCGCCTTGTCCACCTTGGTGGATTCACAGACGGGGCAGGCAACGAGTCCGCGTTTGTGCTGACTGTCGTAAGCTGCGGAACTCTGAAACCAGCTGTCGAATGCGTGGCCGCGCTCACAGCGCAGCGCATAGCGGATCATGCCGATCCCCGTATGAGATGCAGATGCTCCGGTCCGGCCTTCGGATCGGCGAGGCCGAAGCGGCGGCCATGCTGCAACGATGGAATGCTCTTGCGAACCGAGAGAACTTTCGCCGGATCGATCTTCGCCAGCACCACGCCGGGCTCCGTGCCGCCTTCGGCGAGGATTTCACCCCATGGATCGACGATCAGCGAATGGCCATAGGTTTCGCGGCCGCTTTCGTGTTTGCCGGCCTGCGCAGCCGCGAAGATAAAGCAGCCGTTCTCGATGGCGCGGGCACGCAGCAGGGTGCTCCAGTGCGCCTCTCCGGTCCTGACCGTGAACGCGGACGGCACGGTGATGAACGACGCGCCGGCTTCGGCGAGCGCACGGTAGAGCGCGGGAAAGCGCACGTCGTAGCAGATCGTCAGTCCGATCCGGCCCCATGGCAGGTCGGAGATCACGGCGGTTTCACCCGGCTGATAGTTGGCGGACTCGCGGTAGCTCTCGCCGCCGTCGAGTTCGATGTCGAACATGTGAATCTTGTCGTAGCTGGCAAGGATGTTGCCGTCCGGTGCGATCAGGAAGGAGCGGTTTGCCGCGCGCTCGGGATTGGCGCGCACCGCGAGCGAACCGATATGCAGGTAAATCTTCAGCTCGCGCGCCAGTTCGCGATAGGCCTTGAGCGAACGGTCGTCCTCTTCGTTCGCGAGCAGTTCGAACAGCGCCTTGCGGTTCTGCTGGATGATGTTGGTGACCTCAGGCGTCTGGACATAGTCCGCACCCTTGTCCCTGGCTTCGCGGATCAGCGCGATTCCCTGGGCGAGGCTCGTCTCCGGCAGCATGGCGGTGCGCATCTGCACCAAGGCTGCGGTGAACGGAGCGCCGCTTTCAATGCTGGCTGTCATGAAGACACCTTCTGGCCGGTGAGCAGGCCATCGAGCCTGCCTTCACGATCGAGCGCATAAAGCTCGTCGCAGCCGCCGACATGCTGCTCGTCGATGAAGATTTGCGGGAACGTCGCGCCGCCCTTCGAGCGCTGGACCATCTCCGAGCGCCAGTTCGGATCGACCGCGACATCGAATTCGGTGAAGGCCGCGTTCTTGCGGTTCAGCAGCGACTTCGCAGCGCTGCAATAGCCGCATCCAGGGCGCGTGTAGATCTCGACGACTGCGGGCATGGCTTGCCTTTGTGAAACGTGAAGAACCCAAATTATATGGAGACACTAGAGCGTGTCCACAACCCGCGAGAACACCAGCACATCCACCGATGCAGCCCTGGCCCGCAACAACGCGCGCGCGCAGGCATCCGCTGTCGCGCCGGAGGTCAAAACATCGTCAATCAGCACAATCCGGCGGCCCTGCACGGCAGATTTGTTCTCCGGGGGCACCTTGAACGCGCCTTGCACGTTGAGCGCGCGGTCGGCTTTGGAAAGACCGACCTGTTGCAGTGTCGGCCGCACCCGGCGCAGGGTATTGCCGATCACCGGCAGATGAGTGGATTTGCCGATCGCCGCCGCCAATGCGCCGGACTGGTTGTAGCGGCGGCTCCATCCGCGCCGCCAATGCAGCGGCACGGGGACGAGCGCATCTGCTTCGCTCAGGAGTTCCTGGCCGGCGCGCGCCATCCAGCGGCCCATGGCCGGCGCCAGATCGGTGCGGTCCTGATATTTCAGGGCGTGGACCATGGTCCGCGCCACCTCGTCGTAGCGGACCGCGGCGCGGGCGCGCTGATAGGCCGGCGGATTGGCGATAGCCTGCATCGACAACAGGCCCGGTCCCGGATCGTAGACAAAGGGGATTCCGAGCCGCGCGCAGAACGGCGGCGCGATGAACGACAGCCTGGCCCAGCAAACCGCGCAGACGCCTTCGCCTGAGACCGGCTCGCGGCACGATACGCAAAGCGTCGGCAGGGCAATGTCGAGGGCAAGCTGTGGAAGCGAAGCGAGGGCGGCTCGGAGCGTGCCGAGAAACCGGCTGCGCAACCGGCCCGAACGATGTGACGATGCCTGATCGAGCCCCGACATGATCTTCCCCGCGAACAAAGGCTAGTTCCGCCGCGGGATCGTGACAAGCGCCGCGAATGTCAAATCCACGCCACTCATGGGGAATTGCCAGACCAGTCTGCGAAGGCGTACCTACCGGCCATGACGTCGACTCCGAACCATACGCCGCCCCGCCTGTTCGATCGCGCCCTGTTGCGCGCCCGGCAGTTCCGCGCGATGCGGCAGGGGTCCGCGCCATTCCTGCTCGATCGGGTCGCGGAGGATATGGCAGAGCGGCAGCAGGCTGTTCTGCGCGAATTCTCCGACGGCATCGATCTCGGCACGCCGGGAGATCAGGTACGCGACGCGTTGAGAGGCAACGTCAGGCAGTTGCGTGCGGTGGCGTTGCCGGTCTCCGACGCCGAGCCGCTGGCGCTTGCTCCGGCCTCCAGCGATCTCGTGGTCTCCGCGCTGGCATTGCAGTTCGTCAATGACCTGCCGGGCGTGCTGGCACAGATCCGCCGTGCGCTGAAGCCTGACGGGCTGTTTCTCGCGGCGACGATTGGCGGCGAGACCCTGACCGAACTGCGGCAGTCGTTTGCCGCCGCGGAATCCGAGGTGGAAGGTGGCGTGTCGCCGCGTGTGGCGCCGTTCGCCGATCTGCGCGATCTGGGCGCGCTGTTGCAGCGCGCCGGCTTCGCGTTGCCTGTGACGGATGTGGATCGCATCGTCGTGCGCTACGACAACGCGTTCGCGCTGATGCAGGATTTGCGGCGCATGGGCGCGACCAACATTCTGAACGAGCGCCGCCGCGCGCCGTCGCGCCGCGCCACGTTTCTGAAGATGGCGCGGATTTATGCCGAGCGGTTTGCCGATCCGGACGGACGCATTCGCGCCACCTTCGATGTTGTCTGGCTGTCCGGCTGGGCGCCGCATGAAAGCCAGCAGAAGCCGCTGAAGCCCGGCTCGGCGAAAATGTCGCTGGCGGATGCGGTGAACAAGGCGCGTGAGCAGAAAGATTAGCGCGTGACAATGCGCGGGTCGTCCTCGCTGCGAGTCTGGCTTCGCCTACGGGTCCGGCTTCGCGATTTTTCTCCATGTCGTCCCCGCGCAAGCGGTTCTTATCCCTCCCCCTTGTGGGGAGGGTGG
>NZ_JBXAFS010000019.1:0-77093 GCF_058793355.1 Afipia sp. MLSD5-FHT05B12 | reverse complement strand
CGCGAACCCGGAATCCACAATCACTCACGAGATGTCCGCGCCATGGATTCCGGGCTCGCGCTTCGCGCGCCCCGGAATGACGGGCGAGAAAATCGCGCCGCGCCTATGACAGGGCGTCGATATCGGCGTCGCTGAGGTTGCCGGGCACCACGGTAATCGGGATCGGAAATGTCCCGGCGGTCTTGGCAAGCATGGTGATGATCGGACCAGGGCCTTCCGCGCCCGCGCTGGCGGCAAGAACCAGCATGGCGATGTCGACATCGCTGTCGATGACATCGAGGATTTGCTTGCCGGGATCGCCTTCGCGGATCACGCGCTCTGGCGTGATGGCGGCGATGCCGTTGGCGCGGCCCGAGGCGCGGTCGAGCGCCGCGTTCGCGATTTCCTCGGCTTCCGCGCGCATGATATCGGCGACGCCGAGCCATTGCTGGTTGCGGTCTTCCGTCTCGATGACGCGCAGCATGACCACGCCGCCGCCGACACGAACCGCCCAGCGGCTCGCGTAGTACACTGCGCG
Organism: Afipia sp. MLSD5-FHT05B12; assembly: GCF_058793355.1. Taxonomy (NCBI): domain Bacteria; kingdom Pseudomonadati; phylum Pseudomonadota; class Alphaproteobacteria; order Hyphomicrobiales; family Nitrobacteraceae; genus Afipia; species Afipia sp. MLSD5-FHT05B12. Next base: position 76,576 of record NZ_JBXAFS010000019.1, on the reverse strand, counting down.
GTCGCCTTCCGCGGTGTCGTCAACGACGACCAGGCATTTCGGCTTGTGACCTTGCTCGTAACTTCGTCGCTGGCTGCTCATGCATGTCCCTCGCGCGTATTCCGCAAAAGTGGGCGCCGGCTTTGCGAACAGGATACGCGCAGTTTAATGACCGGCATCATGCTGCCATGCGCGAGGGCGCGCCGACAAGCCGAGTCAAAGCTTGACGGAACTTGATTCGTGCGTTCCGCGCTTGCGCGGAACGCGGCAGCCGGGGCTGCGTGCTTTACCGTTTGCGGATAAAGCCGACGATGTCCTTCACCGCATTCATGGTCTCGGAGGCGATGACGCGCGCGCGATCGGCGCCGTCGATCAGAACCGCATCCACATAGGCAGTGTCCTGTGTCAGCTTCTTCATCTCCGCGCCGATCGGCCCGAGCTTTGCGACCGCGAGATCGACCAGCGTCGTCTTGAAGCCCGAGAATTGTCCGCCGCCGAATTCACGCAGCACGTCCGGCCGCGATTGCCCCGACAGCGCCGCATAGATGCCAACCAGATTGTCGGCCTCGGGGCGATTCTTCAGACCCTCCTCCTCGCTCGGCAAAGGCTCGGGATCGGTTTTCGCCTTGCGGATTTTCTGCGCGATGCCGTCGGCGTCATCGGTGAGATTGATCCGCGAATAATCCGACGCATCCGATTTGGACATTTTCTTGGTGCCGTCGCGCAGCGACATCACACGTGTCGCAGGGCCGGTGATCAGCGGCTCCGGCATCGGGAAGAACTTCTCGCCAAAACTGTGCGCGCTGATCGACTCGGAAAAGTCGTTGTTGAATTTCTGCGCGATGTCGCGCGCCAGTTCCAGATGCTGCTTCTGATCCTCGCCCACCGGCACATGGGTCGCGCGATAGACCAGAATGTCGGCCGCCATCAGGTTCGGATAGGCGTAGAGCCCGACCGACGCATTCTCACGATCCTTGCCGGCTTTCTCCTTGAACTGGGTCATGCGGTTCAGCCAGCCCAGCCGCGCCACGCAGTTGAACACCCAGGCGAGCTCGGCGTGCTCGGAGACTTGGCTCTGATTGAACACGATGTGCTTTTTCGGGTCGATACCGGCGGCGATGAAGGCCGCCGTGACCTCGCGGATATTGCGGGTCAGCTCGGCAGGGTCTTGCCAGACGGTAATGGCATGCAGGTCCACCACGCAGTAGATGCAGTTATGGGTATCCTGAAGTTTGACGAAGTTGACGATGGCGCCGAGATAGTTGCCGAGGTGCAGATTGCCCGTCGGCTGGACGCCCGAAAAAACCAGTTCTTTTGCAGCCATTTTGATCGTTCCCGCGCCGCCGTCCGGCAGATGTATTTGATGGGCGTCTTTAGCCGCGCTGGCGCTACTCGCGCAAGCCGCCATCGCGCAAACTGCTGATCGCCTCGCCCCAGCTCACGACGCCAAACAGATCCAGCAGCAGGCCGTAAAACGAAACGCCCGCCGCGACCAGCCCGCCAAGAATGGTGATCTGGGCCGCGAAGCCAGCCGTTGCCGTCACCGGGGCTACAAAGGATTCGGCGAGAAACAGCATCGTACCCATCGCGGCGGCGCAGATCGCGATCCGCGGCAGCCGCCGCTGCGAAATGGCGTCGATGGAAAATCCGAATGTCGTCGCGCCGCGCCAGCCCAGCACGCCGGCGCAGAACCATGCACCGAGCGAGATGCTGGCCGCGACGCCGCTGGCGCCATAGGCGTGACCGAAGACCAGTCCGCAGGCCACGGCGACGGCCATGCCGGACAGCGTCGCCGCCAGCGGCGTTTTGGTGTCCTCGCGCGCGAAGAAAGCCGGGGCCAGCACCTTGACCAGAACATGCGCGGGCAGGCCGAGGGCGAGAATCGACAGCGCCTGCGCGGTGGCGGCGGTATCCGCCGGAGTGAATGCGCCGTGCTCGAACAGCACGCGGATGATCGGCCGGCTCAGGACGATCAGGCCGATGGTTGCCGGCGTCACCAGCGCGGTCGCAAGTTCGAGGCCGCGGGATTCGGCCTGCATCAGGGCGGCGCGGTCGCCGCTGCGGATCGCGCGCGTCATTTCCGGCACCAGCACTGTGCCCATCGCCACGCCGACCATGCCGAGCGGCAGTTCGATCAGGCGATTGGCGAAATAGAGCCACGACACAGCGGCCGGCGAGTTCGACGCAATGATCGCCCCGCCGACGATCAGGAATTGCGGCCCGGCATTGGCGACCATGCCGGGAATGCCCTTGCGCAGAAACCCGCGGATTTGCGGGTCGAACGAAATCCGTATCGGGGTGGCGATGCCGTCGCGCCATGGCCTGCGCTGAACAAGGATCAGCATTTGCAGGCATCCGGCGACGCCGACCGCGCCCGCGATCACGGTGGCCGAGAACAGCGGATCGTGCCGCCAGACCAGCAGCACGACCAGCACCACGATCATTGTTATATTGAACAGCACCGGTGAGAACGCGGTCAGCATGAAACGGTGCTCGGCGTTCAGCACGCCCATCATCACGATGGACGGCCCGACGAACGCGAAATACGGCATCATCAGCCGGGCGTCGTTGATGGCGAGCTGCAATGTCTCGCGGCCGACAAAGCCCGGCGCAAGCACTGCGATCACGATCGGCATCAGGGCCGTCAGGGCCAGCGCGATACAGATCAGGATGAGGCTGACGCTGCCAAGCACGCGTCCCGCGAAGGCGGCGGCTGCGACGGTGCCCTCGGTTTCCCGCACGCGCAGATAATGCGGGATCAGCGCTGCGTTCAGCGCGCCTTCGGCGAAGGAGCGGCGTGTCACGTTGATGAACTGAAATGCCACCAGGAACGCGTCAGCGACCGATCCGGCGCCGAGCAGTGCCGCGATCAGGGCGTCGCGCATGAACCCCAGCGTTCGCGACGCCAGCGTTCCGGTCGAGATGGTCAGGATATGACGGATCATCGAACTATTCTGCGGATCATGTGCTTGCTGGCGGGCGCGTTGTCGTGATAGGTCGCCGGTTGCCCCAAGGACCCTGGAACCGGCCTTCCAGTCCTTCCCTGAAATACCAGCTTTTGCTGATCATGCGCCTCCCCAACAGGAATATCATTAATGACCGCAGCGACATACGACGTTCTCGGGATCGGCAATGCCATCTTCGATATTCTGGTGCGAACCGACGATGCGTTTCTCGGTCAGCATGGCATGGCCAAGGGATCGATGGCGCTGATCGATGAGGCGCGCGCCGCGGCGATTTACCAGGCCATGGGCCCGGCCACCGAAATGTCCGGCGGGTCCGCGGCGAATACGATTTTCGGCGTGGCGGGCTTCGGCGCAAAGGCGGCCTATGTCGGCAAGGTCAAGGATGACCAGATTGGCGGCATGTACACCCACGATATCCGCGCGGCGAATGTTGCGTTCACCACCGCGGCCGCGACCGGCGGCCCCGCCACCGGATGCTCCTACATCCTGGTGACGCCGGATGGCGAGCGCACCATGAACACCTATCTCGGCGCGGCACAGGATCTCTCCCCTGCCGATATCGATCCCGCCCAGATTGCGGCGTCCTCGATTGTCTATCTGGAAGGCTATTTGTGGGATCCGGCCAATGCGAAGGAGGCGTTTCTGAAAGCCTCGAAGATCGCGCACGACAACAGGCGCAGTGTGGCACTCACACTGTCGGACGCGTTCTGCGTCGGCCGCTACCGCGATGAATTTCTCGATCTCATACGGACCAAGACGGTCGATCTGGTGTTCGCCAACGAGGCCGAACTGGCGTCGCTTTATCAGACCGAGGATTTCGACAAGGCGCTGGCGCAGTTGCGCGCCGATGCCCAACTCGCCGTCGTCACCCGCAGCGAGAAAGGCTGCGTGGTCGTGGCGAAGGACGTCGTGACGGCGGTGCCGGCTTGTCCGGTGAAGCAGGTGGTGGACACCACCGGCGCGGGCGACCTGTTCGCCGCGGGATTTCTGTTTGGCATCGTGCGCGGGCTTAACCATGATCAGTGCGGACGTCTTGGCGCGCTCGCCGCCGCCGAGGTGATTCAGCATATCGGCGCGCGTCCGCAAACGTCGTTAAAGGCGCTGGCGCAGGCCGCCGGACTGCCGGTCTAGTGGCGAACTGTTCACGATCGAGTGACTTCCGGTTAACCGCGTTTGTCCTTGAAGGGCTCGCGGCCCGCATCCATATGACGAAAGACGATTTTCGGCGGGAACGATTGCCTGTTGCGTTCGTTGGAACTTTTCCCGCTGTGCGGGCAGGGATGTTTGTTTAGAGAGATACGCGCAGGGCGCGGCGGAAGGTCACCATGATTTCAACCTGGAGCGAATGGAAACATTACCCGAAGGCCGTGCGCGGTGAAAAACTGGAAGCGCCGATCGGGCCGGGAATTTTTGAAGTCAGGCACACCTCGTCCGGCGCGCTGTTCGCCTTCGACGCCGCCGACAACCTTGCCCTCGCGCTGTCGTCGATCACATCCGGGCCGAAATCATTCGCCTCCTGGTTTGGCAAGCGCGATCCCGCGACATCGCTCGATCTCGAATACCGCACTTACGCGACATCGACACGTGAAGATGCGAAGGTTGCCGCGGAGCGCATGATTGGCCGCCGCGAAGCCTTCATGAGTCACGTCGCCTGACGCCTAGCGGCGCAGCACGCCGATCATGCGGCTGGCGAAGGTGAGCCGCTCGGCCAGCACCGACATGAAATAAGTCAGCAGCTTCTGCCCGAGGGCCGGATTGCTGGCGGTGATTGCGTCGAACGCATCCGCGCGCAGCACATAAAGCACGCTGTCAGCCTCTGCCCGGATCGTGGCGCTGCGCGGCTGGCGCGCGACAAGCCCCATTTCTCCCACCGTTGTATGGCGGCCGAGGCTTCGGACCCGCGTGCTGTGGCCCCCGCCCGCGTCCACGATGACGCCGATCCGGCCGTTGAGAATGAAGAGCACCGAATCGGCCGGCTCGCCCGCGCGCGCGATGGTCTCGAAGGCGCGGACCTCGACGCGTTCGCAGTGCCGCGTCAATTCAGCGGCATCATGGTCGTTGCCGAGAATGCCGGCGAACCAGCCTTGCAGATCGCCTTCCTCCTGCTCCAGTTCGCGGTACCGGGCGATGATTTCGTTCTCGCACCACTCCAGCGCGTGATCGAGGTCCGGCATGACCAGAATGTCGCCGGACAGAAATTCTCCCGACCGCAGCATCTTCTCTGTTGTGCGCGGCAGGTTGACGAGAACGAGCTTGACGTCGTTCCCGCTCGCCGAGCGCCTGATCTGGGCGAAGCTGTAGGCGGCCGATGAATCGATCCCGGTCACCAGCTTGAAATCGAAAACCAGATAGCGGCACTCGGGATGATGTCCAAGCAACGTCTTCACATGCTGATAGAGGCGATTGGCAGAACCGAAAAACAGATAGCTTTGCAGATTGAGCCCATGGATTTCCTTGCCGTGGGCTGCCAGCAGCGCCAGATCGCGCCGCGAACGATCGAGCGAACTGCGATATTCCGCGCCGTTGAAGCCGAATTTGATCGAACTGATGCGGGATGCGCTCAGCGCGAATGTCGCGCAGCCGATGATGGTTCCGATCAGGACGCCTGCGATAAACCCCCACTTCACGATGATAAAAATGATCGCGAGCAGCGACAGATATTCGATGGTGGACAGCCGCCGCCGCGATTCGACGATCCAGCGGTTGAGCTGATCCACGCCGAGATAGATCAGCAGGCCGCCGAGAATGAACTTCGGCACGTAGCTGAGCAGCGCCGGATCGGCCACCAGCATCAGCACCGCGATGACGGCGACCGTCAGCCCGGAAATGCGGCCGGTGGCTCCGCCGTTGCTGTTGAGCAGCGATCGGCTCAGCGAGATACAGCCCGCATAGCCGCCGAACAGGCCCGACAGGATGTTGGCAACTCCGGCGACATTCAGTTCACGTTCGAGATTCGCTTCCCGGCTGGTCGCGACCTCGAGGCCCGTGGTGTTGAACAGCGTGCTGATCGCGGTGACGAAAATCACCGCAATCAGGTTGCCGATCAGCCCTGGCACCGCCTGCCATGGATAGCTTTCAACGTCGCTCAGATGCCAGGGCAGCGAAAATGTCGCGCGCGGCAACGATTGAAATGTCCAGCCGAGAGCCTGCGCCTGCTCCAGCGAGATGCCCGCGAAGTTGAAAACGATATGGGTCGTCACCACGCCGGCGATCAGGAGCGCCGGCAGCGCCAGTGGATTGCGCGAACGATGCCACGTCAGATAGATCGTGAGCGCCAGCGCGCCGCCTGCGAGCAACTCGTACATCGTCATGGGGTTCGCGAACGATGCCAGGGTATCGAACCGCAGGGATTGATTCGTGATGACCCGAACGCCACCGAGCGCGATCAGGAGCGCCGTCGCGCCAAGAAATCCGCCGATCACGGGATAAGGCACATAGCGGATCGCCCGGCCGATCTGGGTCAGGCCCAGGCTGCACAACGTGAGGCCGGTGGTGATGGTCGCGGCGGACAGCGTCAGCAGCACGGGGCCGAGCAATGGCGCGGAGGGATCGGTTGCCGTGATGTGTTCGACCACCGATGCCGCCAGAATGCCGGTGACCGCCGCCGTGGAGGTCTCCGGGCCTCCGACCGCGATGGGAAAGGTGCTGCCCAGCGCGATGACCACGGCGATAACGGCGGTGGCGGTGAAGGTCGCCGCGATCCCATAGGGCAGATACGCCGCCAGCGGGCCGGAGAAAATCAGAACCGAATAGGACAGTCCGAACGACACCGTCAGGACCGCGGGTGCCGCACTGGCGAAGATATCATTCAGCCACGCACGAAACCTTACACGCGGGCTTGGAATTGGGCTTGCGGAGGGGAAGGCCACGCGGGACGTCCATGGATGGAGGCAGGCCAGTCCTAGACGACGACAACGCGGACGTAAAAGAGATTTTTATGACAGTCGCAGCCGTGGCTGGTCTTTGCGCAAAATGAGAGATCCGGGTCCGACGGCAGCAAAAAGGCTGCGCCGTTTCCAGCGCAGCCCATTGCGTCGAACCTTGTGACCGCGGATCAGCGGCCCTTGAACTTTGCCGGGCGCTTTTCCAGGAACGCGCCGACGCCTTCCTTGAAATCTTCGCTGCGTCCGGCGACGCGCTGGAATTGCTGTTCGAGGTCGAGCTGTTCCTCGAACGAATTGTTCTCGCTCTCCCAGTAAAGCCGGCGGATCAGCGACAGCGCCACGGTCGGGCCGTTGGCCAGATCATGGGCAAGCTTCCTGGTTTCTTCAGCGAGCGCGGCATCGTCCACGACACGGTTGACCAGGCCCCATTCCAGCGCCTTCTCGGCGGGAAGCCGTTCGCCCATCAAGGACAGCTCGACGGAGCGGGCCTTGCCGATGAGGCGCGGCAGGATCCAGGTCGAGCCGCAATCCGGCACCAGGCCGATACGGCGAAACGCCTGTAGGAAATATGACGACCGCGCGCAAACGATGATGTCGCCCATCAGCGCGAAGCTCATGCCGGCGCCGGCAGCCGGACCGTTCACCGACGAGACGATCGGACAATGCAGGTTGCGCAGACGGCGCAGGAACGGATGAAACGCGGTTTCGAGCGTGGAGCCGGCGTTGGGCCGCTTGCCGCTCTGATCGTTCCGGCCCTGAAGATTGGCGCCGGTGCAGAATGCCTTGCCCGCGCCGGTGAGAACGAGGCAGCGGACGTCCTCGCGCTTTTCGTCGATCGCATCCATCGCCTCGGCAAGGCCGGCGAGCATGTCCTGCGATACCGCGTTCATGACTTCAGGATGATCGAGCACAAGTGTGGCGACCGGGCCGTCGAATTCCAGTCTGCAATGTTTGAACTGCATGCGTTCCTCGCTTGATGGATTTTGATTGAACGTGACGTCCGCGAAACCTCGCCGCGTCCGTTTCGCAGCGACTATTTCGGAAACCGAATTGGCTGTAAACGGCGTGATCTGGCGCGGCAACAATGTCTGGCCTGCCATGCGCTGCGAACTTTGGTTTCGCATGGCGAAAGAGCCGCGAGATCGGCAACTGGCGGTTTGATTTTGCGTGACCGATTGGCCAATGTCGCGACCAAGAAGCAACGGGAGATGAAACGACATGAGTATTTTCGATTTGAGCGGCCGCGTGGCGGTGGTGACTGGCGGCAATGGCGGCATCGGTCTTGGCATTGCGCAGGCGCTGGCGGCCGAGGGGTGCGCGGTGTCGATCTGGGGCCGCAATGCCGAGAAGAATGCGCAAGCTCTTGCCACGATCACCGGCAAGGGCGGCAAGGCCGAGGCGCGCATCTGCGATGTCACCGATGCCACTTCGGTGAAAGCCGCGATGGCAGCGACACTGGACAAGTTCGGCCGTGTCGATGGCTGCTTCGCCAATGCCGGCATCGGCGGCGGCGGGCGGCATGCCTTTATCGACCGCACCGAGGAAGACTGGCGCAAGATGTTCGCCACCAATCTCGACGGCGTGTTTCATGTGTTTCAGGCGGCGGCGCGGCACATGACGGAACGCGCGGCAAAAGGCGACGCTTTCGGGCGGCTGGTGGCGACATCGAGCATGGCGTCGCTGTTCGGAACGGCGCGTAACGAGCACTACGCGGCGACCAAGGCTGCGATCAATGCGTTGATCCGTGCGCTCGCGGTCGAACAGGCGCGCTACGGCATCACCGCCAATGCGATCCTGCCGGGCTGGATCAAGAGCGACATGACACAAGGACTCATGGCGAACGACAAGTTCGTCGATAACGTGATGCCGCGGATTCCGATGCGGCGATTCGGCGAACCGTCGGATTTCGGCGGCATCGCGGTCTACCTGATGAGCAAGGCGTCGTCGTATCACACCGCGGATATGATCGTGATCGACGGCGGCTACACCGTCTTCTGATCTTTCACGGCCGGATCGGGGTGGCCGTATTTCTTGCGGAACGTCTCCGCGTCGCCGAAGTCGGCGAAGCCGATATAGAGCTGGTGTGCCGAGATCGCCTTGCGGGCGTGCTTGATCGGACACCAGTACTGCTCCGTGCGGCCGGCGATCTCGCTGGCATAGGCCATCAACCCGTTGCCGTATGAGCAGTAGGCGCAGTTGATCGCCTCCAGAATATTCAGATAGGCGAGGTGATAACGGTCGAAAATGAAATAGTCGCCGCGCTTCACCTTCTCGATGCCGTAGACCGGAAAGCAGATCCATTGATAGATCGTGATGGTGATGTCGAGGATCACGAACGGGACGATCATCGCGTAGATCACCGGCGCGGTGACCACCGTCAGCAGGCTGGCGTTGAAAATATACTTCGCGAGGCCGATGCGCAGCTCGCGATGGGCACGGAGGATTTCCTCCTCGAAAATCGCGCGGGAGCCTCGCAGCGTATAGCGCAGCTTGGCCCGCCGGATCGCGAATTCAGCCTCAAGCTCGCCGTTGAGCAGCCTGATCTGCGCGATCAGGCGATCGATGTTTTCATTCATTGAGGCACTCGTTTGGAAATGAGGAATCAGTCTGTCCGGCGAAGGCGCGCAGCCGCGCCCGTTACTCCGGCAACGGAATGAATTCGTGCTCGCCGGGAACATGGGAGAAGCGTCCAGCCTTCCAGTCGGCCTTGGCCTCCTCAATGCGCTCCTTGCTCGAGGAGACGAAATTCCACCAGATATGGCGCGGGCCCTCCAGCGCCGCGCCGCCGAGGAACATCATCCGCGTGGGGCGCGTGGCCTTGACGGTGATGCGGTCCCCCGGACGGAAGATCAAAAGCCGCGGGCCTTCGAATTTCTCGCCGGCGATTTCGATCTCGCCGTCGACGACATAGATCGCGCGTTCCTCGTGATCGGCGTCGAGCGGCACGCGCATGCCTTCATCGAGCGCGACTTCGACGTAGAACCATTCCGAGACCATATCGACCGGCGATTTTGCGCCGAACGACGAACCCGCGATAATGCGCGCCTTGAAGCCGGTATCCTGCACGGTCGGCAACACGTCAGCGCCGAAATGCTGGAACGACGGCGCGATTTCTTCCTTCCCGGCCGGCAGCGCGATCCAGCTTTGCAGGCCGAGCATGCTCTGACCGTTGGCGCGCTGCACGTCCGGTGTGCGCTCGGAATGCGCGATGCCGCGGCCGGCGGTCATCAGGTTCATGGCGCCGGGCTGGATCTCCTGGATGTTGCCCTCGCTGTCGCGGTGCATGATGCTGCCGTCGAACAGATAAGTGACGGTGGCGAGCCCGATATGCGGATGCGGGCGCACGTCCATGCCTTTGCCCGCGACGAACTGCACCGGGCCAAAGTGATCGAAGAAGATAAAGGGGCCGACCATCTGCCGTTTGCCGTGCGGCAGCGCGCGGCGTACCGCGAACCCATCTCCGAGATCGCGGGTGCGCGGCACGATGATGAGGTCGAGCGCATCGCAGGTCTGAGGGTCGCCGAGGATCGGATCGTTCGAGGGCATCCAGCTCATGGCGCGTCTCCCGGTTGCTATGTCATTGCCGGGCTCGCCCCGGCAATCCATCCTTCAAGAAAATTCACTTGGGATGGATACGCGGGTCAAACCCGCGTATGACCGCTGAGGTTGTTGCGTCTTCCACCGTTCACGCGCTTGCCGACGTCTCCACGAGGGCGCGTGCCGGCAACATCTTACGAACGGCCGATGACGATGCAACCTGACCTTTTTCAGCGAACGCCTCGTGGTTCGCCTCGATCTTGTCGAGCGCGTAGAGATAATTCACCATCAGCCCGTGCGATTGCTGCATGCCCTTCTCGGACCGGTCGCCGAGGAAGTTCAGTCGCTCCAGCCGCGCGCCGTTGCCGAGATGGAAGCGCGCCACGGGATCGAGCGGATGCCCACGCGACCCTTTCGCCTCCAGGAAGTAGTAAGCCGCCAGCGGCAGCAGTTCGGCCTGGACCTGTTCGGCGATGTCAGGATCGTCGGCCCAGCCCGGCGTATCCAGCGCATTGAGCGTAGCGCGCGACGCCGCGTCGAGCAGCGGCGAGGTGTCGGATGCGCGTTCGCGCTTCAGCCAGGCGGCGAATCCGGGCACCGGCGAGAGCGTCACGAAGGTCTGCACGTTCGGCAGTTCGCGCTTGATCTCCTCGACCACCTGTTTGATCAGGAAGTTGCCGAAGGAAATGCCGCCGAGCCCGCGTTGCGTGTTCGAGATCGAATAGAACACCGCCGTCGTGGCGTCGGTGGCGGCAATCGGCGCCCGCGTGAGGTCGAGCAGCGGCGCGATTGCCGCCGGGCTTTCGCGCGTCAGCGCCACCTCGACGAAGATCAGCGGCTCATCCACGAGTTGCGGATGGAAGAAGCCATAGCAACGGCGATCCGACGGCGCGAGGCGGCTGCGCAAATCGTCCCAGTTGGAGATGGCATGGACCTGCTCGTAGCGGATGATCTTTTCCAGAATGTTCGCGGGCGTGGTCCAGTCGATCCGTTGCAGCACGAGAAAACCCCTGTTGAACCACGACGCGAACAGATGCACGAAATCGCTGTCGACGTGCTTGAGCGCGGGATGATCCTTGAGATGCGTCAGCAGCGCTTCGCGCATCCGCACCAGCGACGCGGTGCCGCCCGGCGCCAGATTAAGACGCCGGATCAGTTCCTGACGGCGCGGCTCGGCCGCCCTCAGAAGCTTGCTGACGGCATCGGGCGAGGTGCCCTTGTCGCGCACCACGGCCAGCGCCGCGTTCAGTTCGTCCATGTCCGGGCCGAACAGATCGGCAAGTGCATTGAGAAAAGCGAGTTGGTCGGCTTCGCTCGCCGCCGAGTAACCCGCGAGCAGCGTGTTGGCGAGTGCGACGCCGGTGGCTTCGCCGCGCCGCGACAGCAGGGTTTCGCCGAGCCCGATCAATTCGGCCTGCGACATCGGCCGGGCGCCGTTGGAGAGGCCAAGCAGGGTGCGTCCCCGCGTCGTCAGCGTGGTGAGCAGATTGCTTAAGGAGGCCCGATCCAGTCCCAGCGTCGCCATTCGTCTGCCTGCTCCTGCGCGGTAGGCCATCATACGCAGATGATAGACAGTGAATGCGACCGATTCCAGACGGCTTGCCTGCAACTTTGGTTTGCGTCTGTACGGGATCGTGATCTTCTACCCCTCTCCCCTTGCGGGAGAGGGAAAAGGGTGCGTGCGATGCGACTCAGAGTCGCGCTAGGGAGGTGACACGGTCGATGCGGTCGAACTTGTCGAGCGACAGGATGGCGTCGGCGAAGCGGTCGGCGCGGTCGTTGAGTACCGGCCGGGCGAGTTGCAGGAACTTCTGCTGCATCGCCGCCGCGTCGGGAAACGACGACGGCTCGCCCGACGGATCGGGGATCAGGCGCTCCAGCGTGCCTTCGCCGCTTTCGATGCTCACGCGCGCGCCGAACGGATGGCTCTTGCCTTCAAGCCGGGCGTCCTGCACGACCTCGATCCTGTCGGCAAGCGCCTCAATGGCGGGATCGCCGAGCCGCTTGTAATCGTCCCAGCCGAACGAGCCCTGATCGAGCGCCAGCGCGCCGGTGAAGAACATCGAGAACTGCCCGCCGACCACGCTGCGCGCATGGCGCTTGGTCGCGGCATCGCCGGTGAGCGTGATGCCGTTGCGATGCAGGCCGATCTCGACGCTCCTGATGTTTTCCGGGGTGAGATTGTGCTCGCGGCGCATGGCGATCAGCGCATCGATGGCGGCGTGGGTGTAGCGGCAGCTTGGATACGGCTTCACGCCGATCTTCATGGTCTCATAGACGCGTCCGAGCCCGGCGGTGGCTTTCTCCGGATGTGCGTCGTCGCTGTAGCCGACCAGCAGGCCGTGCTTGCCTTCCACCGATTCCGTCGCGCCGATGAATCCCTCGCGCGCCAGCGATGCGGCGACGACCCCGTTCATCGCGGCAGCGCCGACCTGATAGCGCTTGTTCCATGCGCCGTTGACCAGAAATTGCAGCGAGCCGGCAGCCTGGCTCCCCGAAACACCAAACGCGGCGACGATCTGATCCGCATTGAGCTTGTAGAGTTTCGCCGCCGCCGCCGCCGCGCCATAGGTGCCCGCGGTGGCGGTCGGATGAAAGCCCTTTGCATAGTGGGAGGTCGGATCGAGCGCATTTCCGAGACGGCAGCAGACCTCATAGCCCGCGACGATGGCGGTCAGCACATCACGGCCGCTGGCCTTGACGATCTCACCGACGGCAAGGGCGGCAGGCACCACGGGTGCGCTCGGATGCAGCGACGAATCCGCGTGAGTATCGTCGAAGTCGAGCGAATGGCCGAGCGCGCCGTTGAGGAGGGCTGCGATGGCCGGCGTATAGGTTTTGGCGTCGCCGCAGACGGTCGCCTCGCCCTTGCCGTCGAGACCGAGGGTGGCGAGCATCGCCAGCAGCGAGGGCGTCGATTCAGCCTCGCTGCGCGCGCGCACGGCGCTGCCCAGAAAATCGAGTGTCAGCGCCTTGGCGCGCTCCAGCACCTCGGCTGGAATGTCTTCGTACTTGAGATTTGCGACGTAAGCGGCCAGCGTTGCGGTTTCATTCGCCATTGTTGTTCGTCTCCGAATTCAGCGGGCAAGCTAGGCGGGCCGCGCGCGGCATTCAAGCCGGGTTATCCGCATGGATCAGATCTGCCGCAGCATCGCTGGAACGATAATCCGGTGAAACGGCATGATGGTCGCGAGATAGACGCGGCCGGGCAGGTTATGGGTCAGCACCAGCGTTGTCGCGGTGACCTGACGGCCGGGAATGTCGCCGGTCACATCAACGATCACGCGGAAGTCGAGATGCTTGTCGTCGAATCCCGCGACCAGCCGCTGCGGCGTTGCGCTGATGACGGGAAATGGCCCGACCGAATCCGCGACGATGGTTTTTGTGTGCGTTGGCGTCTTGAGACCGAGCGGCGCGACCACAAGATTCCGCAGCTTCATCAGGCCGCTGATCCAGCGCGGCAGGCGGAGAAACATCCGCTCCGCCGCCTGCCGCGCGGTGAGGGTGTCATCATCCACCGCGACACGAAACGCATCGGCGAACTGCGCGCCGGGAAGCAGTCCTTTCATCCCGGCATCGGCCTCGAAGCCTTGAACATTAAAAGCCCGAACGGTCATGTTGTAACCTCAGCCGCCACGTCAGGGCGCGGAAACGCGCCACAAGCAGGATGGCATAGATGCCGGTGCCGATCGACAGGCCGATCCAGACACCGATGGCGCTCAAACTGGTCCAGAAGGCGAGCCCGCAGGCGGCGGTGAACCCGATTAGCCAGTAGCTGACGGCGGCAAGCAGCAGCGGGACGCGGGTGTCGCTGAGCCCGCGCAAGGCGCCCGCGGCCACGGTCTGGATGCCGTCGGCGATGAAGAAGGTTGCCCCGACCAGCATCAGCGTCGCGGCGAGTTCGATCGCGGTCAGGCCTTGCCGCGTATCGCCGAAGAACAATCCCGCAAGGTCAAATCGCACGACGATCACGGCCAGCGTCATCGTCGTCATGAATATGATGCCGAGCACAATCGCAGCCACGCCGGCGCGGCGGATCGCCGGGGCATCGCCGCGTCCCAGCGCCTGTCCGACACGCACGGTGGCGGCCATGCCGATGCCGAATGGCACCATGAACAGGATGGCCGCGATTTGCAGCGCGATCTGATGCGCGGCCAGCGCGGTCGTGCCGATCAGGCCCATCAGGAGACCGGCGGCGGAGAACAATCCGTATTCCAGCAGGAACGACACCGCGATCGGCGCGCCGATGATGACAAGCTGGCGCATCAGCTGCCAGTCGCTCCGCCAGAAATGTCCGAGTACATGAAACTTCTTGAACGGCCGCTGGCTGTATGTGGACCACAGCGCCGCCGCGCACATGCCGAAGTTCACCGTGGTGGTGGCAACACCCGCGCCGAGCAATTCCAGCTTCGGCATGCCCCAATGGCCGTGGATCAGCGCGTAGCCGAGGAGGGCGTTGGCCGGGATCGCGGCCAGCGTGATCCACAGGCCCGGTTCGGGCCGGTTGACCGCGCCCATGAAATTGCGGATCGCCATGAAGCACAGCGCAGGCGCCATGCCGGGCGCGAGGCCCAGCAGATAGTGTTGCGCGAGGCGGGCATTCTCCGGCGCCTGACCGAGCATAAGCAGGATCTTTTCGCCGAACAGCGGCAGCATCATCATCGGCACGCATATCATCAGTGCGGCCCAGAGACCGACGCGCAGCGCGCGGCGGACGTTGCGTGGCTGCCGCGCGCCCAGCGCCTGTGCCGCCAGCGGCGCCACAGCGGACACCAGCCCCATGCCGATCACGAAAGCGACGAAGAACACCGTATGCGCCAGCGACGCAGCGGCGACCGCGGTATCACCGAGCCGCCCGATCAGCGCGAGATCGGTGGTCATCATGGCGATCTGCCCCAGTTGCGTCAGCGCAATGGGCAGCGCCAGCTTCAGGGTCTCGATGAACTCGGTCGCGGCGAGAGAGCGAACGGAATCCGCCGAGCCGCTGCGGACCGCTTCCGCCTTGTCGAGGAATGTCATGGGACGCGTCTTAACACACCGCTCGGCCAAATCATGACCGGCGCGGATCGATCAGCCTGCGAGAGCCATTTCAAACCAATTTTTGCTTAGTCGGTTTTCGGCGCCCCTTTGTCGGTCCAGTCGGGAGGCAACGCCATTTGATCTCCCACCATTCCAACGAGGCCGGGAAAGCGCCCGAATGCTTCGCAGGCCGGATATTTGTGTGCTCCTCCGAGGAGGGGGCCGAGGCTTTCAATTGGCGGAAGGCTCGGGGTTCCGCCGAATGGCGTCGAGCCGGTCACAAGCATTTTGCTGAAGTCTTCACCGAACGCCGCGGCCAAGGTGTACGCATCGCCTTCTTCCGACATGCGCCCCGCTCCCCCTATAAGCGCATTGGCTCCGCGGCCCCAAACCATCGCAGCTTTTTGCTCTCCGCTGTCACTGCGCGCCTCCGCCTCGAGTGACAGGCTTCCAAGTCCGATCGGGACACGCGGGATTGGTACGGGGATTCCTGGCAGCAGGATCGATTTCGCGACAGATGCGCCTTTTGACACGCCGACTGCGGCCACATCCGTGGGCGCAGCGTGGGTAATGACGGTCTGAATTGTCAGGTCGGCGGGCTGTGAACCGCTCACCACCTCGAAGCGCTGGCTGAGACCGGCGCACAGCGAACGGTCCACGGCATTGGTTACCAGTTTGCGTTGTGTGGCAGTGAACGGCACGCGTGATGTGGCGGCTGAAAACTCGGTCGGGATTATTCTGACGGTCTTGGCTGCCAAAACATCCTCCTTGTTTAAATTCAGAAGCGACCGTGTCAGTACCCCATCGGACGGTTTGAGATGACTGTAAGATCGAAGGCTCCCCGCCTGCTCCAGCGGGGCGGTTGCGCACGCCGCCAGCAGTCCGGTCACTGCGAGCGAGAAACATGATTTCCCGGTCCGGTACTCGGAACGCTGGACATTCCGGCCGCGAGATTCAAACGACATGGATACCCCCTGCTGCAAAAACATTACACCGAGTGTAATTATGATTATGGCGCGCAAAGGGCATAATTTACACCCGGTGTAATTTTGCACTCTGCCCGGAATTGTGGCAGAATCCGCCGATGCTGATGGCCGATTCAAGAAAAGAAGAGGGTTTGCGCGAGCGGAAGCGCCGCGAGACGCTTCGGCGCATCTCCGAGGTCGGGCTCGGTTTGTTTTTAGCCAAAGGCTATGACGCGACGACGCTTGACGAGATTGCGGCCGAGGCTGGAATTTCCCGGCGTACTTTTTTTTATTACTTCGAAAGCAAGGAAGACATCATCCTCGAGTATATCTCTGGTGTCGCCGAAGCCCTGAAGATTGAAATTAGACAAAGCACCGCTTCTCGTTCGCCCCTGGACAGCGTGCGGGATGCAATGGCGAAGGTGTCCGGCCGCTTTGAGGCCTCCAAACTTCTTGATACCGCACGTTTTATGCGTGAGAGCGTGGCGCTACGCGTCAAACGACGAAAAAATCTCCAGTTTGAAGAAGCCATATTCGAGGCGCTGTGCGAGGTTTGGCCTGCGAAGAACCGGCGCAGGCGGCTGCGCCTTGTGGCCATTGCATCGATCGGGGCGATGCGCGTCGCTGTTGATTCATGGCTTGAGCAGAATGGAAAGCGATCGCTGCCCAATTACTTTCGGGATGCCTTCAATGATTTGAGGGCTGAGATCGGCAGCTAGGCTGATCAATCCGCGAGGGCGCGCGGGCAAATGCCGCCCGATACGTTGCCTCGCCGCCGGACGCGTGTGCTTACACGTCCACGTTGGCGTCGAGCGAGTTGTCCTGGATGAACTCGCGGCGCGGTTCGACGACGTCGCCCATCAGCTTGGTGAAGATGTCGTCGGCGGCGTCGACTTCCTTGATCTTCACCTGCAACAGCGAGCGGGCGTTGACGTCGAGCGTGGTCTCCCACAATTGCTGCGGGTTCATTTCGCCGAGGCCTTTGTAGCGCTGGTAGGTCACGCCCTTGCGGCCGGCGTCGGTGACGGCCTCGAACAGGCTGACGGGCCCGTGGATCGGCGTCTCGGTGTCCTTGCGGCGAAGCACGGCGCTGCGCGGATAGGCTTCCTGAAGCGCGGCGGCATATTCGTCGAGCTTGCGGGCCTCGGCGGAGCCGAGCAGCGCGTCGTCGATGATGGCGACATCCTTGACGCCGCGCACGGTGCGCTCGAAGAAATAGCCTTCGCCTTCGGTGAAGCGCCCGGCCCAGCCGCGCTCGACCTCGTCGGCCAGCGCGTCGAGGCGCTTGGCGATGTAGTCCGCGGCGGCGTTGGCGGTGTCGATATTGCCGACGACATGCGGGCTGAGTACGCCAGCGATCGCCGCCTGCTCGACGACGGTGCGGTTGTAGCGGCTGTGCAGATTGTTCAGGATGCCGCGTATGACGCGTGCGTCTTCCAACAGCGCCTGAAGGTCGCGGCCCTTGCGGTCTTCGCCGGACGACAGCTTCAGTACGCAGTCATCGAGGCCGGTCTCGATCAGATAATCTTCCAGCGCGCGCTCGTCCTTGAGGTACTGCTCGGACTTGCCGCGCATCACCTTGTAGAGCGGCGGCTGGGCGATATAGAGATAGCCGCCCTCGATCATCTGCGGCATCTGGCGGAAGAAGAACGTCAAGAGCAGCGTGCGGATATGCGCGCCGTCGACGTCTGCGTCGGTCATCACGATGATCTTGTGATAGCGCAGCTTCGAGATATCGAAATCGTCGCGGCCGATGCCGGTGCCGAGCGCGGTGATCAGCGTGCCGATCTGCTCGGATGAGAGCATCTTGTCGAAGCGCGCGCGCTCGACGTTGAGAATCTTGCCGCGCAGCGGCAGCACCGCCTGGAATTCCCGGTTGCGGCCCTGCTTGGCGGAGCCGCCGGCGGAATCGCCCTCGACGATGAACAGTTCGGACTTCGCCGGATCGCGTTCCTGGCAGTCAGCCAGCTTGCCGGGCAGCGAGGCGATGTCGAGCGCGCCCTTGCGGCGGGTGAGATCGCGGGCCTTGCGCGCGGCTTCGCGCGCGGACGCGGCCTCGATCACCTTGCCGACAATGGTTTTCGCCTCACTGGGGTGTTCCTCGAACCAGGCCGAAAGCGCCGCATTCAGCACGTTCTCGACCACGGGCCGCACTTCCGAGGAGACCAGCTTGTCCTTGGTCTGCGAGGAAAACTTCGGATCAGGCACTTTTACCGAAAGCACAGCCGTGAGGCCTTCGCGGCAATCGTCGCCGGTCAGTGCGATCTTTTCCTTCTTCGCCATGGCGTCGGCATAGCCGGTGACCTGGCGCGTCAGCGCGCCGCGGAAGCCCGCCAGATGGGTGCCGCCATCGCGCTGGGGAATGTTATTGGTGAAGCACAGCACGTTCTCGTGGTAGCTGTCGTTCCACCACATCGCGACTTCGACGCTGATGCCGTTCTGCTCCGAACGCATCACGATCGGGGCCGGCACCACGGGCTTCTTGTTGCGGTCGAGATATCTGACGAATTCCTCGACGCCGCCCTCGTAGAACAGCTCCTCGCGTTTCTCGACCGCGTGACGCATGTCCGAGAGCGTGATGTTGACGCCGGAATTCAGGAACGCCAGCTCGCGCAGGCGATGCTCCAGCGTGGAGAAATCATACTCGACATTGGTGAAGGTCTCGGTCGAGGCGAGGAATGTCACTTCCGTGCCGCGCTTGCCATGGGCGTCGCCGACGACTTCCAGCGGCGCGACGGAATCGCCGTGCTTGAACTGGATGTAGTGTTCCTTGCCGTCGCGCCAGACGCGCAGTTCCAGCTTGCTCGACAGCGCGTTGACCACCGAGACGCCGACGCCGTGCAGACCGCCGGACACCTTGTAGGAGTTCTGGTCGAATTTTCCGCCGGCATGGAGCTGGGTCATGATGACCTCGGCCGCCGAAATGCCCTCGCCCTTGTGAATGCCGACCGGAATGCCGCGACCGTCGTCGCGCACGGTCACCGAGTTGTCGGGATTGAGCACGACCTCGACGCGCGTGGCGTGACCTGCCAGCGCTTCGTCGATGGCGTTGTCGACGACTTCGTAGACCATGTGATGCAGGCCCGAGCCGTCGTCGGTGTCGCCGATATACATGCCCGGACGCTTGCGGACGGCATCAAGACCTTTCAGCACCCTGATCGATTCAGCTCCGTATTCCGCACCGAGATTGGCGACAGGTTCGGCGCTGGTTTGCCGGGCTGGTTCGGTCATGAGAAGCCTTCAAAGATGGATCGGCAGAAAGATCAAATCGGGCCGCAAAAAATGCGCCTTCGATTGTCGATTTGTGCCATGAAAACAGACAAGCTCCTAGGACAAAGTGGTGTCCCGCAAGCTATTGATTAGATGGTATTTTTTGTCTGTTTTTCAAGGCTTCGAAACGGCATTTCCGGGGCTGTGGAAAAGCCTGATTCGGGCAAGCTGAAAGTGCTGGTTGCCGACGGGATTGCGGCCCGGTTCAGCCGCGCGTGCGCCGTTTCACTGTTCCCGCTTCGACATCGAAAACGTCCGCGCGCGTGCCGAGGTCTGTGAACGCCACCGGATCGGCGCCGGTCATCCAGACCTGCGCGCCGAGCGCCGCGAGTTCGTCGAACAGCGCTGCGCGGCGATTGGGATCGAGGTGGGCGACGATTTCATCGAGCAAGAGGAGCGGCGTGATGCCGGTCATCTCGGCCACCAGCGTGGCATGCGCCAGCACAAGGCCGATCAGCAGCGCTTTCTGTTCGCCGGTGGAGGCATCGCGCGCCGGCATGTTTTTCGGTGCGTAGATCACCATCAGGTCCGTCAGGTGCGGACCGTTCAGCGTGCGCCCCGCGGCGGCATCTTTCGCGCGGCCCTCGCGCAGAATATCGCGGTAGCGGTCCTCCACGGCGGTGGCGGTCTCGGTCAGCAGCGCGTTTTCCATCCAGCCGTCGAGTGCAATCAGCGCCGATGGAAACGCGGATTTGCTGCCACGCGCGGCAAGCATCGAACTCAATCGTTGCAATGTCTGGCCGCGCTGGGCGGCGACGGCGACCGCGAGTTCCGCGGTTTCGCGTTCAATGGCGTCGCACCAGTGCGGATCGTGGTTGCGGTCTTCCAAGAGGCGGTTTCGTGAGCGCAGGGAGCGATCCAGCGCCGAGACGCGGCTTGAATGCTCGCTGTCGATCGCCAGCACCAGACGGTCGAAGAAGCGCCGGCGTTCTGATGCCGCGCCCATGAACAGGCCGTCCATCGCGGGTGTCAGCCACACCATGCGCAAATGATCGCCGAAGGCCGCCGCGGACGTCACCGGCTCGCGGTCGATCCGCACACGGCGGGGCGAGGACCCACCGTCGGCGCGCGGCGCGTCGATGCCGGTGCCGAGCGTCGCAAGCCCGAGTTCGCCTTCAATCTCGGCCGATACCGCCCAGGAGCCGTCGCCCTGGATATCCGCGACGTCATCGAACGTGGCGCGGCGCAATCCGCGTCCGGGCGAGAGAAACGAGATGGCTTCGAGACAATTGGTCTTGCCCGCGCCGTTGGGCCCGACCAGCACCACGACGTCGCCGCGCGTCTCGACGCTCGCCGCGCGGTAGTTGCGGAAATGCGTGAGGCTGAGGCGCAGGATGCGGGAGACGGTCATCGGGTGTTAGATAGCAGGCCCAAGAACGTCACAACAGGTTCTGGTCGTCATTGCCGGGCTTGACCCGGCAATCCATCACCCGCGTCTCGCTTTCCCTCTCCCCTTGTGGGAGAGGGTGGCGAGCGAAGCGAGCCGGGTGAGGGGTTATTTGTCATCGGGAAGGTTGGCAAGAATATCTTCGAGAACTGACGACGGCTTTTGCAGCACGTCGTTATTCCAGTAGCGCAGGGTTCGAAATCCCTCGGTGGCCAGGGCTTGATCTCTCTTGGTATCGCGAAGCGAGGCTTCGTGTTGACTCCCGTCGATCTCGATGACGAGGCGTTTGTCGAAGCAAGCAAAATCGAGAATGTAGTTTCGAAACGGTACCTGTCGGCGAAACTTGAGATGCGCGAGTTGCCGATGTCGCAGAAGCCGCCACATCGCAGCTTCCGCATCTGTCGGCTCGCGCCGCATGTTCTTCGCGAAGTTACGGATGGGTCTGGCGATCGGCCGATGATGCGGTTCTTGTGTCATTGAACCCCTCACCCGCCCTCGCTTCGCGAGGGCACCCTCTCCCACAAGGGGAGAGGGGAAAAATCACACCCGCATCGGCATCAGGACGTAAAGCGCGCCCTTGGAGTCCTTGTCCTGCACCAGTGTCGGCGAACCGGGATCGGCCAGCCGCAGCACCGCGACCTCACCCTCGATCTGGGCTGCGATGTCGAGCAGGTAGCGCGAGTTGAAGCCGATATCGAGCGGGTCGGATGCATATTCGACTTCGAGCTCTTCCGTCGCGCTGCCCGAATCCGGATTGGTCACCGACAACACCAGCTTGCCGGCGGACAGCGCCAGTTTCACGGCGCGGCCGCGCTCGGAGGAAATCGTCGAGACGCGGTCCACCGCCGCCTCGAAATCCTTCTTGTCGACGATCAGTTCCTTGTCGTTGTTCTGCGGAATGACGCGGCCGTAGTCGGGGAACGTGCCGTCGATCAGTTTCGAGGTCAGCACGACATCGCCGATGGTGAAACGGATCTTGCCCTGCGACAGTTCGATCTTGAGCTCGGCCTCGTTGTCCTCGATCAGGCGCTGCACTTCGCCGACGGTCTTGCGCGGCACGATGACGCCCGGCATGCCCTCGGCGCTCTTCGGCAGCGGCAGGTCGACCTGCGCGAGGCGATGTCCGTCGGTCGCGACCGCGCGCAGCGTCGCGGCCTTGGCGGTGCCCGCGGCATGCAGATAAATGCCGTTGAGATAGTAGCGGGTTTCTTCGGTCGAGATCGCAAACTGGGTGCGGTCGATCAATCGCTTCATGTCCGCGGCAGCCAGCGTGAACGAATGCGTCATGTCGCCGGCAGCGAGATCGGGGAAGTCGCTTTCCGGCAGGGTTTGCAGCGTGAAACGCGAGCGTCCCGCGCGGATCGCCAGCACGGAGCGGTCGCCGTCGCCTTCCAGCACGATCTGCGAGCCGTCCGGCAGCTTGCGCACGATGTCGTAGAACATGTGGGCCGGAACGGTGATCGATCCGCCGGTCGCGGTTTCGGCGGCCAGCGTTTCGGTCACTTCAAGGTCGAGGTCGGTTGCCTTCAGGCTGAGGCGCGACTTGTCGGCGCGGATCAGCACGTTGCCCAATATCGGAATTGTGTTGCGGCGTTCGACCACGCGATGGACGTGGCTCAGCGATTTGAGGAGTTGCGCCCGCTCGACGGTAACCTTCATGACAATTCCGCCCGATCCCAAGTCCGTAAGCTGATTGGAGATGCCGGGTGGCCGGACAGCACACCGCGGCGATTGGACCCGCAGACCGGAAAAACGGAGATTTCGCCGCACCCCACGGGGGCCGTAAGGTGACGCGAATGCGCTGGAAATTCAAGGGCAAGGCCGCGTTCCGGCGGTATTGTCCCTCGGTATCTCCGGCAATTCCGCGGAAAAACGTCTCCAGAGCTTTTCCGGCTTAGCTCTGGTCTTTTTGGTTTGACGCGTTTTCTTGACGCGAACCGGTGCCCACTTCGCTTGAAAACGCTATCGCCTTACTCCTGAAGCTGACGCTTCAGCAGTTCGACCTCGTCGGACAGCGAGACATCCCTGGCAACCAGCGCCTCGATCTTGCGAACCGCATGGAGAACCGTGGTGTGATCGCGGCCGCCGAACCGGCGTCCGATCTCGGGCAGGGAGCGCAGCGTCAGCGTCTTGGCCAGATACATCGCGACCTGACGCGGGCGGACCACATTGGCGGTCCGGCGCGATGACAAGAGGTCCGAGCGGCTGACATTGTACTGCCGGGCGACCACGCGCTGGATGTCCTCGATCTTGACCCGCTTCGGCTCCATTGGCCGGACCAGATCGCGGACTTCGCGTTCGGCCATTTCCAGCGTCACCGTGGTGGCGTTGAGCTTGCTGTGTGCGAGGAGGCGGTTGATCGCGCCTTCGAGGTCGCGGCCGTTATGGGTGATGGTCTTGGCGAGATACTCCAGCACCGGCATCGGCACATCGAAGGTGGCGTGATGCGCCTTGGCCGCCGAGACGCGTGATTTCAAAATTTCGAGCCGCAGTTCTTCGCCAAGCGAACCCATTTCGACCACAAGGCCGCCGGCGAGGCGCGAGCGCACGCGGTCGTCGAGGCTTTCCAGATCGGACGGCGGCCGGTCGGCGGCAATCACCACCTGACGTCCAGCGTCGATCAGCGCGTTCAGCGTGTGGCAGAATTCCGACTGGGTCGATTTGCCTTGCAGGAACTGAAGATCGTCGATCACCAGCACGTCGATACCGCGCAGCGCTTCCTTGAAGGCGAGCGCCGTCTGGGATTTCAGCGCGGCGACGAAGCCGTACATGAATTTTTCGGCGGTCAGATACAACACCTTGCGCTCGGGATTGGAATTCCCGGCCCAGGTCACCGCCTGCAACAGGTGGGTTTTGCCGAGGCCAACGCCGGCATGAATGTAGAGCGGGTTGAACATCACGCTGTCGCCGCGGCGGCCTTCGGCGACCTGACGTGCAGCAGCGTGTGCCAGCGTGTTGGAGCGGCCCATCACAAAGGTCGCGAATGTCAGGCGTGGATCGAGCGGCGAACCGCCGAGCGCATCGTGGCTGGCTGAGACCGGCGCGGTGGCGGTGTTGCGCAATTCAGGCGCGGGGCGGCTTGCGCCATTGCCGAGTTCCGGCCGACGTTGATCTTGCGGCGCCTTGGCGTCCTTCACCGGCGCCGCGCACCGTAGCGCGGTCCGCACCGTCAGTTCAATGCGCTTCACGCTCGGTGCTTCCGATTGCCAGCAGGCCAGAACCCGGTCGGCATAGTGCGCCTGAATCCAGCTCTTGAGGAACTTGGTCGGGACCGTCATGTGAACGCAGTCGTCATGGATGCGCTCAAGGTCCATGCGGGCAAACCAGCTGGTGTAGAAATCCTCGCCGACATTGGTCCGCAGCCGTCCCTTAAAGCGCGCCCACTGGTCGCGTTCGATGTCTGCCAGTTCGATGTTTGCCGAGATTGTTTCTGCCGAGATTGTCATTTGCGTTCTGATCTTTTGATTGAGTTTAAGGGCCGGCCAGAGCCGTGATGGTGTCCGTCGCTGACACGCGTTTCTTCCGTCGTCCGCAGACGCTCCGCCGTTCGGCGCCGATCGCCGCGGGCATCGCTCAGCTTTGGGAAGAAGACGTGTGTCGCGTTAGCGGGTACTGGAATGAGGCGGCGGACCGCAGGGCGCAGCTGGGGCGCTGACTGAAATGAAATCGCTGGAAATGAATGCTGTAAGGTCGCTGTGCCTGCTCTGACTGCTGGACATAGAAATTCCCCCTCCTGCCACAGGAAAACCATGGCAAGTTGTTGTCGCCTTGATCTGCTAGTCTTTTGTTCCGCCCGATCCGTTGACTGATCAGGCCTCAGCCGCCGCTTCGTTTTGCCCGTCCAAACCTGTCCCCTGCCCTCGAAGCCGGTGGGTTTTTCCTCCGCGGGTTTCTCGCTTTGTTACGCGGAGCCCGGAATGATCCGGCCGCCGCGGCGGAGAAATTTTTCGCGCAGAGGACCGCGCTCTCACAACTCACGTGAGTTCAGGCCCGACCATCGCTAGGAAAGCGTCGCTAACTTGCAGACCAATCGACTTGCATGCCCGCCCAAGAGTCTCAAACCGCGCTGATCAAGAGAGCCGTGGGCGACGCGACGTAATAAGAAATACACGAGGCGCTGCGCCCCGCAACGAAATTGATTTCGCATCGCGCGCTCAAAGCGCGACTTGCCGCTGATGCGAAACACGGAGCGGTTCATGACAAAACAGCAAGGTTTTGAATCTGTGCGCAGATTCGAAAAGTCGGACAACTGTCACAAATGGAGCGATCGGCAAAACTTCCTTCATAAATAATTTAAGATTCATCAGGCGGCGCACGCGTTTTCCAACTGCTGTCGCTCGCTATGCCGATAAGGTCTTCGCCAAACGTGTTTTTTTGTGATCGGCAGGACAGGGTAACCCCCACTCACGTTTTGAAGCAGGCGCATCACCGCGCTTGCATTTTCAAAATATCGAAGGCGCGCTGCGTGCGATTGGTGCGCGCGTCTTGAGCGGTGCTTGCATGCCGCTGGCTCTGTCACACGCCGAAGATGATTTGCGCGTGATGGTGCATGTGCAAAAGAAAAAGCCCGGCGCGCTGGCCGGGCTTTTTGCAGATCAACTTTTTAAGGATCAGTTTTTTCGCGACGCGTGCGCCGCGGAATTTACCTGGCGCTCTCTTACTTGGCGAGCTTGGCGATCTGATGGGTCAGGCGCGATACCTTCCGGCTCGCATTGTTCTTGTGAATGATGTTGCGCTGCGCGGCCTGCATCAGATCCGGCTCGGCCTTCTTCATCGCTTCGAGCGCGGCGGCGCGGTCGCCCTTCTTGATGGCTTCTTCGACATTGCGAACCGAACCGCGCATCTGGGTGCGGCGCGATTTGTTGATCAGGGTGCGGCGGGCAATCTTGCGCGTAGCCTTCTTGGCGGAGGTGGTATTGGCCATGGTCTCTCGGTTTCTCTCGGTCCGTCAGACCGCGGCTGTCGTTGTGAGCCGCCGGGCTGATTGCTATCGACCGTTCGGCCGATGATGGGTGAAAATCGGTGGTCCTGATAATGTTCTTCTCAAAGAGCCTGTTTAAAGAACATGCTCTCAAAGAACATCGGCGGCAGGATTGCGCCCGCCGCCAGTTGCGGGTTCTTATAGGGATACTGGCCTGCACCGTCAACGATTTCCGGGCCCATTTTGGGGTTTCCGGGGTTGGTTGGGGGGCCTGCCGGGGCCGGCGAAGTGATTGAAATGAATGGGGTGAATGATGATCCGTGGGTTTTTTCGTCTGATTGGGCTGTTTCTGCTGGTCATCGGCTTCCTGTCGCTGGTTTACGACGGGGCCCGGACCATTGCCGACCAGACGCTGCGGATCACGCGGCTCGGCGAGCTCTGGAACGACATCAACCAGGCCAGCCAGCAGTCGTTTCAGGTTATGGTCGAGGGGGTCTCGCCCTTGCTCTGGAACAGCGTGATGAAGCTTCTGCTCAATCAGCCGGCCTGGGCGGTCCTCGGTATTCTCGGCATCGTGCTGATGCTGCTGTTCCGGCCCTCCAAGCCGCTGATCGGTTACTCGCGGAATTGAGCAGCGTTCGCGGCGAGGCAATTCGCCTGGCGGGCAGATGCCGAGAGCGGGATCGCAAGCGTTTCAAGGGGTGATGCCGGACATATGATGAGCCGGCGGCGCGTAACGCTCTGACAATTGCCGCGTACAGGCTCATATATAGAGACGCGAACCGTTAAGGAGCATGCCATGTTCTTCTCCCGCAAGCCCCTCGATCTGCCGAGCGCCGCCGAGGCCCTGCCGGGCCGCGCGGTACCGCTGCCGACGGCCAAGACCCATTTCGTCAACCGACACGCGCTGAAGGGCCCTTATCCCGCAGGCCTCGAGACTGCGATTTTCGGTCTCGGCTGCTTCTGGGGCGCCGAGCGCAAGTTCTGGGAAATGGACGGCGTCCATGTGACCGCGGTTGGCTATGCCGGCGGGACGACACCGAACCCCACTTATGAAGAGACCTGCTCGGGCCGCACCGGCCACACCGAAGCGGTGCTGGTGGTGTTCGATCCGAACAAGGTGTCTTACGACGCGTTGCTGAAGACGTTCTGGGAAAGCCACGATCCGACCCAGGGCATGCGCCAGGGCAACGACATCGGCACGCAGTATCGCTCGGCGATCTACACCACCAGCGACGCGCAAGTGAAGGCGGCGCTGGCGTCGAAGGACGCCTACAACAAGGCGTTGAGCGCCAGGCGGTACGGTTCAATCACCACCGAGATCAAGCCAGCCGGCGAGTTCTATTTTGCCGAGGACTACCATCAGCAATATCTGGCGAAGAATCCCGCCGGATACTGCGGTCTCGGCGGAACCGGCGTGTCGTGCCCGATCGGAGTGGGCGTCAGCGCTTAAAGTCGGCGGCCGTTCCGGTCTTCGCCGGGACTTCGCATTGACGATTCTGCCGTAGTCTACGCTTACTCTTTGTTAACCATAAATGCTGCAAACCGGGCCTGTCTCTCATGTGAAGGCAGGCCCGGAGCGTTTCATGCGTGCGTCGCGGTTGTCGCTGATCGCTGTCGTTGTTACCGCGCTCGCATTGACGGGCTGCATGCAGACGTCCGCGCCTGTGACGACCAGCTATGCCCCGGCCGATGAGCCGTACCGGCTCGATGCCGGTGACAGATTGCGCATCGTCGTTTACGGCCAGGAAGGTCTCACCAACACCTATGCGGTCGGCGCCAGCGGATCGATCACCATGCCGCTGATCGGGCCGGTGCCTGCGCGCGGTCTGACGCCGGCAGAGCTTGCGGCAGCGGTGACGGCGCGTCTGAAACGGGGCTATCTGCGCGAACCTTATGTCGCGGCGGAGGTCGAGAGCTATCGTCCGTTCTTCATCCTGGGCGAAGTCACCGCCCCCGGCCAGTATCCTTACGTGCCCAACATGACGGTGGAGAGCGCGGTGGCCATTGCCGGTGGTTTCACCCCGCGCGCCGAGCGGAAGGCCATCAAGCTGACCCGCGTCGGCGAAGCGGGGGCCGCGCAGGCTGTGGTGCCGCCCGGCACCTTCCTCAAGCCCGGCGATACCGTCGTCGTTGCCGAGCGGTGGTTCTAGCGCGAGGCCTTTCCGGTGCGTCGTCCCCGGTGAACGGGTGTGAGGCGCTCTACCGCCACATCCAGTTGCGGCTCCAGTCGGCCTTCCAGCCGGTAAGACGTCCGCCGCGGAACTGCAGATAGAGCGGATCGTCGCGAAACGACCAGCGGCTGCCGCCGACATTGCGGATCACCAGAAAAATCTCATTGCCGGGCCGCCCGCTCACATAACTCAAGGGCTGTCCCAGCGCGTCGGTCGCGTCCTCCACGCTCATGCCGAACACCAGCGGCGTGTGATTGGACAGCGTCGTGGTGAAGGGAGAGGGCGGCAGCCGCTCCGCGCGCGCATCCACCGGGGTATGCGCAAGAGCGATGGCGACAAGCGGGGCGAACAACACTAGTGTCCCGAATCCGAAGTTCGCCTTTCCCTGCGGCATATCCTTGAGCGAACTTCGGATTCGAAAGGACACGAGCAAATTATTATTCTCGTGTGGTTTTGGTTCGCAAGTCCGCATACGGGGCTTGTGTCTGGAAAGATGCGGACTTGCGAACCACCACACGAGTTTCATGGGCAAATACTTGTTGGATTTGCCGTTCAAGGCAAGCCGAAACACAAATGAAAATTTCGGGGAAGGATCAACTTTTTGTCGGGTTTGCGGATAGGTGCGGGATCGGCGTGGTGGGGTGACCGCATCGAGCCGGCGAAACTCAATGCCGAGCGGGGCGATCTCGACTATCTCTGTTTCGAGACCATGGCGGAGGCGACCGTTTCCGCCGCGCAGGTGCGCAAGCGGCGCGATCCCTCGTTCCCCGGCTACGACACCTATCTCGACGACCGCATGAAAGCGGTGCTGCCCGGCTGCCTGAGGCGCGGTACGAAGATCATCAGCAACCAGGGCTGGATCTACCCGGACGGCGCGGCGCAGCGCATCGTCGAACTTCTTCGCGACCACGGAGCAAAAGGAAGGAAGGTTGCGGCGGTCTCCGGCAGCCTCGTCACCGACCGGATCGCAAAGCTTGGCGGCATCATTCTGGAAAACGGCGCGCCGGTCGGCTCCATTGCGTCCGAGATCATTTCGGCGGAGGCGTATCTCGGCGCGGAGCCCATCACCGAAGCCCTGCGCCAGGGCGCGGACATTGTCATCACCGGCCGCGTCGCGGACCCGTCGCTGTTTCTGGCGCCGATGATGCACGAATTCGGCTGGCGCGCCGATGATTTTACCAGGCTCGGCGCGGGCAGCGGCCTCGGTCATCTGCTGGAATGCGGCGCGCAGGTTACCGGCGGCTATTTCGCCGATCCCGGCTTCAAGGACGTTCCAAATCCGTGGGATCTGGCGTTTCCGATCGCCGAGGTCGAGAGCGACGGCTCTGCCGTGATCGGGAAAGTCGCGGGCACCGGCGGCGCGATCAACGCCATGACGGTGAAAGAGCAGATGCTCTACGAGGTGCATGATCCGGCGAACTACATCACGCCGGATGTGGTGGTCGATTTCACCACCGCCGCGCTGGAGCAGGTCGGCCCCGACCGCATGCGCGTCAGCAACATCGGCGGCAAGCCGCGAACCCCGACACTAAAAGTGTCGATGGGCTGCATGGAAGGCTTCATCGGCGAGGATATGTTCTTCTATGCCGGTCCCGGCGCGCTGCGCCGCGCGAAGCTCGCGAAGCAAATTCTCGAGGAGCGCTTTCGTGTTGTGAACCTCAAGGCCGACGATCTGCGCATCGACTTCCTTGGTCTCAACGCGATTCACGGCGAAGCCACACCAAAGGATGCGCCGGAGCCCTATGAAGTCGCGGTACGCGTCGCCGCGCGTTGCAGGACGCGCGAGGAAGCGCTGAAAGTCGGCCGCGAGATCGACGGCATGGCGGTGTCCGGTGTCGGCATGACCGGCAAGCGGGTGCCGCATCAGGACCGTGCCCGCGAGATCATCGGCGTGTGGTCCACCTTGGTGCCGCGCGAAGCCGTGCCGCCGGTCATCACCTGGTACGAGAGCTGACACATGCTGATCAAACTTGAGCGCGTGGCGCATGTGCGCTCCGGCGACAAGGGCAACACCTCGAACATCGCGGTGATCGCCTATCGCGATGAATTCTATCCGCTGCTCAAAGAGCAACTGACCGCGGCGCGGTTCAAGGCGTTCTATCGCGGCGCGATCAAGGGCGATGTCACGCGCTATGAGGCCGACAATCTCGCGGCGCTGAATTTCGTGGCGGAGGGCGCGCTCGGCGGCGGCGTGTCGCGCAGCCTCAGTCTCGACAATTACGGCAAGGCGCTTTCGGCGGCGATCCTCGGCTTCCCGGTCGAGGTGCCGGAGCAATACGCCAATCTGCTGCGCGGCGGATAAACTTCGATCCGCATCGAAACGACGAGCTGCGCCGGCGTGGCAACGTCGCCGCCAACAGGGATTTGACGGCGCACCATGACTCTTGCAATCGAGACACCACGGCCACGCACCGCGACTAATCTCGCGCTGCTGTTGCTGCTGGCGACGCTGTGGGGCTCGGCTTACACCCTGATCAAGATCGGCGTGGAGACCATTCCGCCGCTGACCCTGATCGCGGCGCGCACGCTCGTTGCGGGAACCATCCTGCTGGCGATCTTGCGTCTGCGCGGCATCGCCATGCCGCGCGATCCGGCGGTATGGAAGCGCTTCATAATTCAGGCCTGCCTCAACAGCGTCGTCCCCTTCACGCTGATTGCGTATGCCGAGCGCCATGTCGGCGCGGGTCTTGCCACCATCCTGGGGTCGAACGCGCCGATCTTCGCGTTCCTGCTGGCGCTGCTGTTCGTCCGCCATGAGCGTCCGACATTGCGCCAGTCGTTTGGTGTCGCAGCGGGGCTTGCCGGAATCTGTCTGGTTGTCGGCGTTGATGCCTTCAGCGGACTTGGACAGGATGTGATCGCGCAGCTCGCACTGGTGTTCTCCGCCGTTACGTTCGGCGCGGCGGCCCTGTTCGGGCGCAATTTCAACGGGCTCCACGCGATGGTGCCCGCTGCCGGATCGATGATCTGCGGCGCGATCATGCTGACGCCGCTCAGCCTCATCGTCGACCGGCCGTGGGCATTGGCGCCGTCGGCGGCGTCCATCGCGGCGCTGGTTACGCTTGCGGTGTTCTCGACCGCGCTCGCCTTTGTGATCTATTTCCGGCTGATCCAGACGCTGGGATCGGTCGGCACAACGGCGCAGGCCTATCTGCGCGTGCCGATCGGCGTGGCGCTGGGAGTTGGTTTTCTCGGAGAAACCCTGCCGCCGACAGTCTGGATCGGACTGGTTTGCGTCATCATCGGCATCGCCGCAATGACGATTCCTTCACGAAAAGCATCGCCGCGCACCTGATTGTTTGCGTATCGCGCCGCACGACAGCGTCTCCTTGTTTTCCATCTATCGCTCATTTTGCGTCGTATTGCGTCATTGACCGGCAGGCGCTCCTTCCGCAATCTATGGCGATGGCCGGAGAATCTCAGAGTGACAAGAACACGGGCGCGCGAACGAGCCTTGAAAAGGCGCTGCTGCCGATCCTGATCTTCGCGCCGTCGGTCGCCGTGCTGTGCTGGACAGCGGCGTGGATTTTTCGCGACGAGTTTATCTTCAAGGCAACGCTGATCGGGCTCGGCTGCTTCACCATCATGGTCGGCGCGGTGGCCTGCCTTCTGGTGCTGCTGAAACGGATCGATCGCTGATGATCCGTCCTACGGTTTTTCGACCGGCACCTTCCGCCGCGTCATGAAATCCACGACGCGGTCAGGCGTCAGTGCGCGGCCGATGGGACCGAGATGCGCGATGACACCGACGCTGTAGCGGGTCCGGGGACGTTTCACCGTCGCAGCCTTGAAGATCACGCGCGCCACGGTTTCCGCGGACATCACGCCGAATCCATGGGGATCGAGGAAGCTGTGCATGCGCTGGGCAAGGCGCTGTTTGAAATACGCATAAGGACTTTGCGATCCGGTGTCGGGAATAGTTTTAAGAAGCGTTTCCTCGAAGTGCGTGGCGATGGGGCCCGGCAGCACGTTGACGACGTCGATGCCGAACGGTTCGACTTCGGGACGCAGGGCGTCGGTCAGCGCTTCGATGGCGAATTTCGTGGCGTGATAGGCGCCGCCGCCGATCGAGGAGACGCGGCCCGCCACCGAGCTGACGTTGACGATCCGCCCGTGCCCGGCGCGGCGCATCGCCGGCAGCGCCAGTTGCGACAGCCGCAGGCCGCCGAAGACATTGGTTTCGAATTGCCGCCGCAGCGCGTCGAGCGAAATCTCTTCCAGCGGACCATACTGACCGTAGCCCGCATTGTTGACAAGAATTCCAACCGCGCCGAACTCGCGCTCGATCGTCTCCACGGCTGCGCGCCGCGCAGCCTCATTGGTGACATCGAGCGCCAGCGTGCGGCAGCCGAGCGCGCGCAGGTCATCGAGGGTGGAGATGTCCCGTGCCGTGGCAAAGGTCTCATAGCCTGCTCTGCGAAAGATGATCGCGGCGGCATGGCCGACGCCGCTGGAACATCCTGTGATCAGCACCGGGCCGGCGTCTCTGTCGGGGGAATGCGTCATTTCCGGCGCGCAGATTTCTTTTTGCGTTTCGCGGCGGGCGCGGAGGCGCTGGCGCTTCTGCGCAATGCCTCCCGCAGGTCCTTCGGCACGCCGTGTTTCTTCAGGAGGTCGGCGAAGGATTCATCGGCAAGTTCCTGAAGCGTCGCCATCCGGTCGCGGCCGAGCTGAACCAGGGCCTGGTACGTTGCTTCGTCGAATGCGATGACCTTGCGCATGCCAACCCCGTCGGATGACCGGACATTCAAGCTGTCATCATACAAGGGGTTCCCCCGGCCCCGGTCAACGCCTTCAGCGTGCGACAAGTGCGACCACGAACAATGCGCTGGCCGCGGCCGAGGCAACCGTCCGCAGATGGTTCCAGAAGGTCCAGTCCTTCAGGTAACGCGCCCACACCGCGGCGGCCTCGGCGCCGGACGGATCGGCGGCGTCGAGCGCGTTGTTGAGCGGCACGTTGAAGGTCACCGTGCAGACGAACATTCCCGCGACATAAAGGATGCCCGCAGTGAGCATGGCCGTAGCGGCGGTCTCGCCAAGACGAAACAGCGCCAGTCCGGCGAGTGCGAGCGCCGCCAATGTCGTTCCCCAGAACAGCGGCATGAATAGCGATCGCAGGATCGTGGTGTTGATTGCCTGCATGGCGGAAATGCCGTGTACCTGCGGGATCCGGCCGAGCGCGGTCATGATGAAGGCGGAGAAGGCAAAGTACAGCCCGGCCATCATGCCGCAGCCGATCGCGGAGAACCACAGCAGCGTAGTGGTAACCGATTGGGTCATGTCAGATCCTCCATACGCCGGTTGCCTTTGTCCCGCGGGCATAATGGCTGCGTTTTCGAGCGGCTGCCAAGGCAGGACCTGCCTCGCCGCATGGTCACACATTCGTTCCTTGACGGGCCGGGACACCGGAGGAACGCTTGATCCGGGCAGGCTTGTCGGTGCGCTGGAGATTGCGAACAATGAACAGACAGAAAATCATTCTGGCCGCGGCGGCGCTAGCGGCGTTTTCGATTTTCGGCACGGGGCTATCGGCCGCGCGCGATTATCCGTTCTGCAGGAAGGGTGAAGCTGGGCCGGGCGATTGCCGATACGATACTTACGAGCAATGTCTGGCCGCGGTGTCCGGCACGGCCGCCTACTGCCAGCGGAATTTCTGGCTTGCGCCGGCAGAGCAGGGCAGTCAGCAGCCGCGCGCCCGCCGTGCGCCTCGTCCCTGAAGCGACGAAGACGGTGCGCGCGCAAGCGACACGCGCGGATCATGATTTCACCCGTTATACACGGCGCGATCATTTAAGCTGAATTTTCCCCTAACGCGCTTGAATCAGGCATGCAGACGCGACGCCATTGCCGGTGTTTGCGCGGCTTTCCCGCCCGCACCATCGATGTCGCGGGGGTTGCCGGCTTTGGACGCAATCTTAACTGTGTCATTTTACTCAAATGAAATTCCCGCATGTGCTTATGACGGCGGATGCAGAAGCGCCGTTGTGAAGGACCAGCAAGAACAATGACCTTACGGTCCATCAGTCATCTCGGAGCAGCTCTGCAACGGATCAAACTCCAGTTCACGCGCAGCATGCCCTGCGGCGGCGATCATAGCTTGCGCCGCAAGCTACTGATCGGGACCGGAATCGCGCTTGTCTGCACCGCGGTCCTTGCCGTCAGCTTGATCGGCCAATCGCTCGACGACTATCGCCATGCCCGGCAGAATCTTCGCGGGCTGGAAAGTTTCCGGCTGATCCTCGATACGGCCAATCTTCTTTCGGCCGAGCGCGGGCCGTCGAACAGCGTGCTGGGTGCCACAGCGGCGGAGCACGGTGCGCTACGCGAACGTCTCACGGCATTTCGTGCCCGCTCGGACGCAATCCTCGATCAATTGTCCACGAGCGCCGGCGTCCCGCCGGGACTGCTCGCCCCCGCGAAGGCGCAGCTTCAGAAAGGCCGGCAGGAGGTGGACCGCGTCGCGGCCATTCCGCGCGATCGCCGCCGTCTCGAAGACGTGCAATCCGTCATCGAGCACATGTTCGATGTGGTCGATATTTTTCAGTCCGTCGTCATATGGAAAGCAGGCGATCTGACGGCGCAGAATCCCGAACTGGCCGCGCCCGTCATGGTCGGGCGGATCTTTGGAGAATTGCGTGAATATGGCGGCAGGATCGCGTCTCAGATCATGGCGCCGATCGCCGTCAGTCAGCCATTGCAGCTCAAGCATCTTGTGGACAGCAACCGGACGCGCGGCCGTATTCAGGAGTTGTGGCAGCTGGCCGGAAATCAGAAGGTCATCGGCAGCCGCGATCCGCGTCTTGCGTCTGATCTGGGCGACGCGGAGCTGATGTTTTTCGGCGAAGGTCTGGGCATTCTCGACGGGCTGATCGCGGAGGGCCGCAAATCAGGCAACTACTCCCTGACGGCCGACGAGTTCACCGTCCGCTTCGTCAAAACCCTGAAGCCGCTCGAACGCCTGCGCGGAGATTTTCTAGACGTCACCATCGAGCGATTGACCGAGCTTCGCAACGGCGCGCTCGCGACCCTCGCGGTGACGATCGCCATCACGATGATCATTCTTGCCATTCTGGCCGGCCTGCTGGTCGCAGCCCAGCGCTTTGTGTTCGGTCCGCTGATGCGGGCGCGGGAAGCCGTGATCGTGCTGGCGGAAGATCGCCCCACTGTACCCCTTCACGAGCCGCATCATCACGCCACCGAGATGCGGCGGCTGTTCGACGCCATCGAGATCCTGCGCGACAGTCTGGCCGAGCGTGCATCGCTGACGAAGAAGCTCAAGCAGCAGGCGGAGACCGACGGCCTGACCGGGCTGATGAACCGCCGCGCACTCGACATGATCGGCGAAAGCCATACCAGCAGCCAGGTGATGGCGGACGGCGCTTGCCTGATTCTCATGGACATCGATCATTTCAAGTCGATCAACGACCGCTACGGTCATCTCGAAGGCGATTGTGTCCTGAGAGAGAGCGTGCGGCTGGTGCGCCCGATGCTGGGCCAGAATGACATCTTCGCCCGCTTCGGCGGCGAGGAGTTCGTCATCCTGATTCCAGGGGGCGATCTCAGCGAGGCGAACGCGCTGGCAAGGCGGATTCGCGCCGCGCTGGAAACGCACGAGATCGCTTTGTCCAACGGCGCCGTGCTTGCTGTTACGGCGAGCTTCGGCGTCGCCAGGGGCAGTCTGGGTCAATTCGCGTGGCGGAGGCTGGTCGAAGCCGCCGATGCCGCGCTTTACCGCGCGAAATCCGATGGCCGCAATTGCGTCCGCCACGCACTGACACCGCAGCCGACGCTGGTGCCGGATCTGCCGCAAGGCGACGGTCTGAATGCCCCGCGCGAAAATTCGCCGCAGATACTCACGATTGCCGGAGGAGCGCCGGCGGCGAAGCGTTCGTTATAGGCGCAGCGCACGTCGGGGGGTCCCATGGCGAGGCTCGGCAGATCAAGGCTGCCCGCCTGTCGACAGCCCGCCTATATCGCGCGCCGGCAAATCCTATGAGATTGCTATATTCGCGGCGCCGCTCCCCTCTCGAATTCCAATGACGTTTGGCTCATCTGGATGGCGTGACCACGCTTGGTCGCTACCCGAGGAGCCCGTCATGTTATTCCATCTCACACCTGCTGCGCGGCTGGGCAGGATCGCGGATCGCTTGCAGTCCACCGGCGCGGTAACGGCCGGTCTTGTGTCGGAGATTGTCGCCGAATGCTGCGATCGCCTTCCGGCATCGGGTCAGGGCCGCGCTGCGGCGCATCTGCGCACACTGACAGAGGCCGGCGCCTGGACCGATGCGGCCGTGATGCTCATGGAGACGGAGCTGCCGCGGTGGAGACTTCGCCGCCTTGTGTACGACGAAGGCGAATGGCATTGCGCGCTCTCGCTCCAGCGCGATCTTCCTGAATGGCTGGACCGGGCGGTGGAGACCAGCCACGCCGAACTGCCGCTGGCCTTGCTGAAGGCGTTTGTCGAAGCCAAGAGACGTGACGGCGAAACTGTCGAAGACACTCAACCCGCGACAGGTTCCGGCATTCGATCGCGGCAGTCCTGGCCGGTTTGCTGCGAGAATTTCGCATAAAGCGTGGCGGCGGCCTGAAGGCGTTCGCGGACCCCCAACTTCATCACCCCAGACAGGTTCTCCGCAGGAGACGAATCGTGAAGCAGACTGAACCTCCGTTGTGTCGCTCGGGTTTGGTGTTTGTCGGCAAGAACAGCCGCGGCAACTGGGTTGCCCAGGAAGAGAACGGCCTTTTCGGCGGTCTGTTTATCAACCGCGCCGAGGCGGTTCGATATGCGCTGTTCGAGAACGGTCGCCGGCTTGAGGCTGTTGTGGCCGCATCCAATGGACTTGAGATCGACATGGGCCGGACGCCTCATTCCTCACACAACCGCTAGAGAATCCCGCTCTCGGTTTCAGCCGCATGTGAAGAAACGTCTCCATGATGCATCATTCGGCTCCCTGGCTAGCTGGCTACATCCCCGATCTGCCGACGCCTTTCGACGGCAACGACGAAATCGATTCGGCCGCGTTCAGGCAACTGTGCGAGCGCCAAATCGCGGCGGGCGCGGCCGCGCGGCGGTCATTGCCGGCGCGGGTTCCAATTCAACGAGCCAGGCCATGGAGCTGACAAGGCGGGCGGAGGCGGATGGCGCCGACGCAGTGCTGTCGGTGGTGCCTTACTACAACAAGCCGACGCAGGCGGGCATCCATGCCCACTTCCGCGCAATCGCGGATTCGACACGCATGCCGATCGTTCTGCACGATGTTCCATCCCGCACGATCCGCGAGCTGGCGGATGATACCCTCGCGCGCCTTGCTGAATCGGATCAGTTTATTGGCGTGAGAGATACAACCGGCGATGTCGCGCGTCCGCTCCGCTTGCGGTCGCTGGTTCGGCCGGATTTCCGGCTGCTGTCGGGAGACGACAGAACCGCGCCGGCCTTTCTGGTCCACGGAGGAGACGGATGCATCTCGGTCACATCGAACATTGTGCCGGACCTTTGCCACCAACTGTATCTGAGCTGCAGGCAGGGCGAGTTGCAGGCTGCGCGACATTCCGCGTTCCAGATGGGACAATTGACGGACGCTTTGCTGCGGGAGGCTAATCCCGCCGCGCTCAAGTATGCGCTCAGCCTGCTTGGCCTGATGTCGCCTCGTCTTCGGCTGCCGCTGGTTGAATTGACGGCTCCATCGAAGGCCGAGGTTGCGCGGGCTTTGGAGGTCGTCTGCGATGGGGTGGCGTGTGCGCTGCCCAACTGATGTCGGCTCGCCTGCAAGGCGGGAAACCGGCGAGTATCGCGCCAGGATTGTGCAATCCTGGCTGCTGGCGCTGTTGCGGTTTGCGATCACGTCGGACAACAACGACAGACTGGCGGTTTACGCGATCGCGGCGGAGGTCGACGGGCGGGTTACGCGATCGACGGGTTTCAGTTTCTTCCGCAAGACCAGCGCGGAGTTTTGCAATGCAATCGCCAATCCGCATCATGCCGCCAGTTCTGCCATCCTGCGGCGTCATCTCGATCGGATGGAGAATGGCCGCCTGAAACAGGCGTTCGCCGCGGCCCTCGAGCATCATCGCCCGGAACCGCGCGCAAGGCTCAAATCGGCCAGATCGAAGGGGCGGCGGGATCTGTGGAAAGGGCTTCCGGCGCGGCCCCGGTCACCACGGCGGGTCGGGTCTTTATGAGATTCCTATAACGTCGCGCTCCCGCCCATCTCGAAACCCTATGGCGCAGATGCCATTCCATCCCGGCACGGAAGCTGCGGGATGTCCTTGCGCTTCGGACATGCGCTGAGACACGCCCGGGACCGCACCGCCAAGGAGCATTTCAATGTTGGACGTCATCATGCTGGCCCTCGGACTGGGCTTTTTCGCGTTGTCGGTGGGTTACGTCTACGCCTGCGACAGGCTCTGAGGGGAGAACGATCATGATCTTCGACTACGCACTCGCCGGCATCGTTTCCGCCGGATTGCTGTTCTACCTGACCTACGCGCTGCTGCGGCCTGAACGGTTCTAGACACAGGTCTCTCAAAGCGAACACCGCGCGCAAAATCACGAAAGCACACGACCATGACTGTCATTGGCTGGATTCAAATTCTGCTGTTCTGCGCGATCATCGTCGCGCTGGCGAAGCCGCTCGGCGGCTACATGACGCGCGTCTTCAACGGCGAGCGCACGTTTCTCTCGCCGATCCTGCGCCCGGTCGAAGCAGGGCTCTACTGGATCAGCGGCGTCGATGAAAAGCGCGAGCAGCACTGGCTGACCTACACGGTCGCGATGCTGTTCTTTCACGTCGGCGGCTTCGCGATTCTCTACGCGCTGATGCGCTTCCAGGCTGTGCTGCCCTTCAATCCGATGGAGCAGTCCGCCGTCGCGCCGGATCTGTCGTTCAACACCGCCGTCAGCTTCATCACCAATACCAACTGGCAGAACTACGGCGGCGAAAGCACGCTGTCGTATCTGACCCAGATGCTTGGCCTGACCCACCAGAACTTTCTGTCCGCCGCGACGGGCATCGCGATCGCCGTGGCGCTGATCCGCGGGTTTGCGCGCTCGTCCGCGCGCACCGTCGGAAATTTCTGGGTCGATGTCACCCGCACCACGCTGTACGTGCTGCTGCCGATCTGTGTTGTCTATGCGCTGTTTCTGGTCTGGCAGGGCATGCCGCAGACGCTCAGTGCCTATACCGATGCGACCACGCTCGAGGGCGCCAAGCAGACCATCGCGGTCGGTCCGGTCGCATCGCAGGTCGCGATCAAGATGCTGGGTACCAACGGCGGCGGTTTCTTCAACGTCAATGCCTCGCATCCGTTCGAGAACCCGACGGCTTTGTCGAACTTCGTGCAGATGCTCTCGATCTTCGTCATCGGCGCAGCGATGACCAATGTGTTCGGCCGCATGGTGGGCAACCAGCGTCAGGGCTGGGCCATCCTGGCCGCGATGGGCGTGCTTTTTATCGCGGGCATCGCCGTCACCTATTGGGCAGAAGCTTCCGGGACGTCCGCCATGCAGGCGCTGGGTCTCACCGGCGGCAACATGGAAGGCAAGGAAGTCCGCTTCGGCATCG
Source organism: Afipia sp. MLSD5-FHT05B12 (assembly GCF_058793355.1). NCBI lineage: Bacteria > Pseudomonadati > Pseudomonadota > Alphaproteobacteria > Hyphomicrobiales > Nitrobacteraceae > Afipia > Afipia sp. MLSD5-FHT05B12. The sequence continues at coordinate 36,913 of NZ_JBXAFS010000019.1, read as the reverse complement.
TCGCATCGTCGCTGTTCGCGGTGATCACCACCGCTGCGTCCTGCGGCGCCGTCAATGCCATGCACGACTCATTCACCGCGCTCGGCGGCATGATCCCGCTGATCAACATGCAACTCGGCGAACTGATCATCGGCGGCGTCGGCGCGGGTCTGTATGGCATGCTGCTGTTCGTCGTGCTGGCGATCTTCGTCGCCGGTCTGATGGTCGGCCGCACGCCGGAATACGTCGGCAAGAAGATCGAGGCGCGTGAGGTGAAGATGGCGATGCTCGCCATTCTGATCCTGCCGCTGATGTATCTGGGCTGGACCGCGGTCGCCGTCGTGCTGCCGTCGGCCGTCGCCTCGATGGCCAATGCGGGGCCGCACGGCTTCACCGAGGTGCTCTACGCCTTCACGTCCGCGACCGGCAACAACGGATCGGCGTTCGGCGGCCTCACCGGCAACACGCTGTTCTACAATCTGACGCTGGCGTGCTCGATGCTGGTCGGCCGCTTCTTCATGATCGTGCCGGCGATGGCTCTGGCGGGATCTCTTGCACAGAAGAAGTCGATCCCGCCGTCCGCCGGCACGCTGCCGACCACAGGCGGTCTGTTCGTCGGCCTCGTTGTGGGCGTGATCCTCATTGTCGGCGGTCTGACATTCTTCCCGGCGCTCGCGCTCGGGCCGATCGTCGAGCATCTGGCGATGACCGCGAACACCCTGTTCTGATCGATCCCTTTTGGAGTGACAATCATGGAAACATTAAAACTGCAAAAGCGGACAGCGGGATCGGCGATGCTCGATCCGAAGATCGTTCTTCCCGCGATCGGCTCGGCCTTTGTCAAACTCGATCCGAGGGCGATGGTCCGCAATCCGGTGATGTTCGTGGTGGAAGTCGTCGCCGCGCTGACCACGGTTATCTTCCTGCGTGCGCTGCTCACCGGCGGCGAGGATATCGGCTTCACTTTCCAGATCATCCTGTGGCTCTGGTTCACGGTGCTGTTCGCCAACTTCGCGGAAGCGGTCGCGGAGGGCCGCGGCAAGGCTCAGGCCGAGTCTCTCAAGAAGACCCGCACCGAAAGCCAGGCCAAGCTGCTGACCGGCGACAGCAAGACCTACAAGATGGTGTCCGGCACCAGTCTGAAGGTCGGCGACATCGTGCTGGTGGAGGCGGGCGACAATATTCCTTCCGACGGCGAGGTCATCGAAGGTGTCGCCTCTGTCAACGAGGCGGCGATCACAGGCGAGTCCGCGCCGGTGATCCGCGAGTCCGGCGGCGATCGTTCGGCGGTGACCGGCGGCACGCAGGTTCTGTCCGACTGGATTCGCGTGCGCATCACCGCGGCGCAGGGCTCGACCTTCATCGACCGCATGATCAAGCTGGTCGAGGGCGCCGAGCGCCAGAAGACGCCCAACGAAATTGCGCTCAACATCCTGCTCGCGGGTCTGTCCATTATCTTCGTGTTCGCGACGGTCACGATCCCGAGCTATGCCGCCTATGCCGGTGGATCGGTGTCGGTGATCGTGCTGGTGGCGTTGTTCGTCACATTGATCCCGACCACCATCGGCGCGCTTCTGTCCGCCATCGGCATTGCCGGCATGGATCGCCTGGTGCGTTTCAACGTGCTGGCGATGTCGGGTCGTGCGGTCGAGGCGGCGGGCGACGTCGATACGCTGCTGCTGGACAAGACCGGGACCATCACCCTCGGCAATCGCCAGGCGACGGCATTCCGTCCCGTGCATGGCGTGACCGAGCAGGAGCTTGCGGATGCTGCCCAACTGGCGTCGCTGGCCGACGAGACGCCGGAAGGCCGCTCCATCGTTGTTCTTGCCAAGGACAAGTACGGCATTCGTGGCCGCGACATGGGCGAGCTTGGCGCGACCTTCGTTCCGTTCACGGCGCAGACCCGCATGAGCGGCGTCGATGCCGGCGGCTCGTCCGTGCGCAAGGGCGCGGTCGATGCGATCATGAACTATGTCAACGGTGGTCCGCGCGCGGCGGTTGCCTCAGGCGGCACGGCTCGTGCGATGTCTCCGGCGAGAGACGCGGACACCGTCCGGGAAATCCAGACGATTGCCGATGAGATCGCGAAAGCGGGCGGCACGCCGCTGGCCGTCGCGCGGGACGGCAGGCTGCTTGGCGTGATTCACCTCAAGGACATCGTCAAGGGCGGCATCCGCGAGCGCTTTGCCGAACTGCGCCGCATGGGCATCCGCACCGTGATGATTACCGGCGACAACCCGATGACCGCGGCGGCCATCGCCGCCGAAGCGGGCGTGGATGATTTTCTCGCCCAGGCCACACCCGAGGACAAGCTGAAGCTCATCCGCGACGAGCAGGCCAGGGGCAAGCTGGTCGCCATGTGCGGCGACGGCACCAACGACGCGCCGGCCCTGGCGCAGGCCGACGTCGGCGTGGCGATGAACACGGGAACGCAGGCGGCCCGCGAGGCCGGTAACATGGTCGATCTCGACTCGAACCCGACCAAGCTGATCGAGGTGGTGGAAATCGGCAAGCAACTGCTGATGACGCGCGGCGCGCTGACCACGTTCTCGATTGCCAACGACGTGGCGAAATACTTCGCCATCATCCCGGCGATTTTCCTCGCGTTTTATCCGCAGTTGCAGGCGCTCAACATCATGAACCTGTCGAGCCCGCAAAGCGCGATCCTGTCGGCGATCATTTTCAATGCGATCATCATCATCGCGCTGATTCCGCTGGCGCTGAAAGGCGTTGCCTACAGGCCGATCGGAGCCGGCGCGCTGCTGAGCCGCAACCTGCTGATCTACGGCGCCGGCGGCATCATCATTCCGTTTATCGGCATCAAGGCGATCGACCTGATCGTGACCGCCCTGCACCTGGCCTGACGCGTGGTCCCGGAACGTGGACACCGGTTTTCGGAAAAGATCATGCGCAAGCACAATGGAGACACACAATGTTGAAAGAAATCCGCCCCGCATTCTTCATTCTCATCGGTCTTACGCTCATCACCGGCCTGGCCTATCCACTCGCCATCACCGGCATTGCCGGCACGGTCTTTCCGTATCAGGCGCAGGGCAGCCTGATCGAGAAGGACGGAAAGACAATCGGATCGGCCCTGATCGGTCAGGAGTTCAAGGACGACAGGTATTTTCATGGCCGTCCGTCGGTAACGACGGCGGCCGATCCAAATGACGCGACCAAGACTGTGCCTGCGCCGTACAACGCGGCGAATTCTTCCGGCTCGAACCTCGGTCCGACCAGTAAGGCGCTGAGCGATCGCATAAGCGAGGACGTCGCTAGGCTGAAGGCCGAGAATCCCGCGACGCCGGTCCCGGCGGATCTGGTGATGTCCACGGCCAGCGGTCTCGATCCCCACATTTCGCCGGAGGCCGCGCTGTTTCAGGTCCCGCGGGTGGCGAAGTCGCGCAAGCTGCCGGAAGACGCCGTTCGCAAACTGGTTAACGACAATGTGGAAGGCCGGTTCGCAGGGCTGCTCGGCGAACCACGCGTGAATGTGCTGGCGCTCAATCTGGCGCTGGATCGCGCGGCGAAGTAGCATCCAGCGTCCTGAATCCGAAGTTCGCTTCCTTCTGTGATGCGAATGTCAGAATCGGACTACTAGTTCTTAATCCGTGAGGACCTGAATGCCAGATGGCAATCATCCGCGACACTGAACAACGGCCCTCGCCGGAAGCGCTGCTTGAAGCGGCCCGCCGTGAAAACGGCGGCGGCCGTCTCAAGATTTTTCTCGGTGCCGCTCCCGGCGTCGGCAAGACCTATGAGATGCTGCAAAGCGCGCATGCCAAGGTGAAAGCCGGCGTGGATGTGGTGGTCGGCGTTGTCGAGACCCATGGCCGGCTGGAAACGCAGGCGCTGCTGCACGGGCTTGAAATCCTTCCGCGCAAGGGTCTGGCCTACAAGGGCCAGACCCTTGACGAGATGGATCTCGATGGATTGCTGGCCCGGCGGCCGAAGATCGCCGTCGTCGACGAACTCGCGCACACCAATGCGCCCGGCAGCCGTCACCCGAAGCGCTACATGGATGTCGAGGAACTGCTGGACAACGGCATCGATGTTTATGCCGCCGTCAATATCCAGCACATCGAGAGCCTGAACGACGTTGTCGCGCAGATCACGCGCGTGCGCGTGCGCGAGACAGTGCCCGATTCCATCATCGACCGTGCCGACGAGATCGAACTGGTCGACCTGACGCCGGGCGATCTGATCCAGCGCCTCAAGGAAGGCAAGGTCTACGTTCCCAAGCAGGCGGAGCGCGCGCTTGAACATTACTTTTCGCCGGGCAATCTGACCGCGCTGCGCGAGCTGGCGCTGCGGCGAACCGCCGAGCGTGTCGATGAGCAACTGCTCAATCACATGCAGGCCAACGCCATTCCGGGACCCTGGGCCGCGGGCGAACGAATTCTGGTTTGCGTCAGCGAAGATCCGCGCGCCGCCGGCCTGATCCGCCATACCAAGCGCCTCGCGGACCGGCTGCACGCGCCCTGGACAGCCATCTGCATCGAAACCCGGCGAAGCTTGCAGTTGAGCGATGCCGAGCGCGACCGGATTGCAACCACGCTGCGGCTCGCTGAGGCGCTGGGAGCCGACGCCCTGACGATTCCCGCCGTCGAACGCCGCATTGCCGACGACATCCTCACCTTTGCGCGTGCCAACAACGTCACCCAGATCGTGATCGGGAAGGCGAGCCGTTCCTGGTGGTTTGAACTGGTGCGCGGTTCGGTTGTCCACGATCTGGTGCGGCGCGCCGGAAATATCAGTATCCATGTCATTGCCGGCGACAAGCTCGATCCGGAGACATTCGCAGGCAAGGGCGTGCGGACGGCGGAGCGCGCCGAAGCCGCCGATCCGCTGCCGTATGTGGTGGCGCTCTCGCTCGTCGCGCTCGCGCTCGGCATCAGCAAACTGATCTTTCCGTTTCTCGGCGTCGAGAACGTCGATCTTGTGTTCCTGACCGTCGTTGTCGCCGTGGCGGTCCGGTTCGGTCTGTTCCCGTCGCTGGTCGCCAGTATCGCGGCGTCGCTGTGTTACAATTTCTTCTTTCTGCCGCCGGTCTATACGTTCACCATCACCGATCCAACCAACGTCGCGGCGTTTTTCTTCTTCATGCTGATCGCGATTGTCGTTTCCAACGTCGCGGCGCGGGTCCGGACCCAGGCCGTGATGGCGACGGCCAGAGCGCGCACGACCGAGTATCTCTATTCGTTCAGCCGCAAGCTGGCCGGAACGGCGACGCTGGACGACGTGTTGTGGGCGACGGCGTACCAGACTGCGCTGATGCTGAAGGTGCGCGTTGTGTTGCTGCTGCCCGAGCACGGCCTCATCACGGTCAAGGCGGGATACCCGCCGGAAGATGAACTCGATCAGGCTGATCTGGCGGCCGCCAACTGGGCGTGGAGCAACGATCGCCCGGCAGGGCGCGGCTCCGATACCCTGCCTGGCGCCAAGCGGCTGTTTCTCCCGATGCGCACCGGGCGCGGGCCGATCGGCGTCATCGGCATCGATGATGACCGCTCGGGTCCGATCCTTACGCCGGACCAGACCCGGCTGCTGGATGCCCTGATGGATCAGGGCGCTCTTGCGATCGAGCGCGTGCGGCTCGTGGAAGATATCGATCACGTCAAGCGTGTGGTGGAGACCGACCGGCTGCGGTCGGCATTGCTGACCTCGATCTCGCACGATCTGAAGACGCCGCTGGCCTCGGTGCTCGGGTCCGCGAGCACCCTGCGCGATCTGTCCGGCCAGTTGACCGACACGGAGAAGGGCGACCTGCTCGCGACGATCATCGATGAATCCGAACGCCTCAACCGCTTCATCGCCAATCTGCTCGACATGACCAAGCTTGAATCCGGCGCGATCGTGCCGAATTCGGCGCCGCACGATCTTGGCGAGGTCGTCGGCAGCGCACTGCGGCGGGCCAGCAAGATTTTGATCCGGCACCGCGTCGATCTGGAATTGCAAGCCGATCTGCCGATGCTCGATCTCGACGCCGTGCTGTTCGAACAGGTGCTGTTCAACCTGCTGGATAATGCGGCGAAGTATGCGCCTGCCGGCAGCCTGATCCGGATTCAAAGCTGGCGGGAAACCGATTCCGTTTGTCTTCAGATCCTGGACGAGGGCGATGGCATTCCGCCGGACGAACTGGAGACGATCTTCGACAAGTTCTACCGCGTGCAGAAGGGCGATCACGTCCGGCCGGGCACCGGCCTCGGGCTTGCCATCTCGCGCGGATTTGTGGAGGCCATGCATGGCACCATCTCGGCTGCGAACCGGTCGGATCGCACAGGTGCTGTTCTGACGATCCGGCTGCCGATTCCGAAAATCACTGAAACGCTGGATATCGCCGCATGAGCCCCGCTCCGCTCAGGATTCTGGTGATCGACGACGAGCCGCCGATCCGCAAGCTGTTGCGGATGGGTCTGGGCACGCAAGGCTATGAGATTTTCGATGCGCCCAACGGCAAGGCAGCACTCGCGCTTCTGGACAACAGGCCTGATCTCGTGATCCTCGATCTCGGCCTGCCCGACATTCAGGGGCATGACCTCCTGCGCATGATCCGTGCGCGCGACGAAAGCGTGCCGATTGTCGTCCTGTCCAGCCGGGGCGACGAAACCGGCAAGGTTCAGGCGCTCGATCTCGGCGCCGACGATTATATCACCAAGCCGTTCGGCATGGATGAACTGCTCGCGCGCATCAGGGCGGCGCTGCGTCATCAGCTGCAAGTTCATGGTGAACGTCCGGTTTTCCGCACCGGCGATTTGTCGGTCGATCTGGTAAGGCGGATCGTCAAGGTTGGCGACAGGGACATCAGGCTGTCACCGAAAGAGTATGATCTGTTGCGTGTGCTGGTTCAGCACGCGGGCAAGGTACTCACCCACAAGTTTCTCCTGCACGAGTTGTGGGATGAACTGACCGATGCGCAGTATCTGCGCGTCTATGTGCGGCAGCTGCGGCAGAAGATCGAAGGCGATGCGGAGCGGCCGCAATACATTCTGACCGAGACGGGCATCGGCTACCGGCTGCGCGCGCCGGATTGATGTCATTCCTCCGTTAAAAATCGCACGATGCGCGGTTCTGGATCACTCATGAAGATTTCCGACTTTCTTGCTCCCTCCGATATCGCGCTCGATTTGCGGGTGCCAAACAAGGAGCAACTGCTGCAAGAACTGGCGCGCAAGGCGGCCGCAGGCCTCGGCTTGCAGGCGGACTATGTCGCGTCCGAGCTTCAAAAGCGCGAACAGCTCGGATCGACCGGGATGGGCAGCGGCGTTGCGATACCGCATGCGCGGTTGCCGATGGTGAAGCGGCCATACGGTCTGGTGGCGCGGCTGAAACCGGCGGTTGATTTCGATGCGATCGACGGGCAGCCGGTCGATCTGGTGTTTCTGCTGCTGCCTCCGGCTCCACCGGAGGCCGATCAACTGACCGCGCTGGCGCTCGTCGCACGGACATTGAAGACAGCCGGCATCCTTGAACGGATGCGGCGCGCTAAACAGGCGTCCGACATTTTTGCGGTCATGACCGGATAGCGCCGCGTCGTGCGATGCGCGCCCGGCGGGCGAAGACGGCTGAGGGGCGAGCCCCCAACAGGCGGGACTAGTGCGACAGCATGATCCAGCCCGGCGGGTTCATCAGGACGGAGCGCGTCGCGCCGCCGAGAATGAATTCGCGCAGCTTCGAGTGCCCGTAGGCACCCATGACCAGAAGATCGATGTTGTGATCGGCAACATAGTTCTCGATGAAGCTGCCGATGGTGTGCCGGTCGGTCTTCTTCACGTCCTCGTAAATGGCGTCGACGCCTTCCGAGGTCAGCTGTTGTGCGATCTCGCGCCCGCGTGCCGCTGACTGCATTGGCTTGTCGTCCGTTGCCGAGAAGATCCTGACATGAGATGCGCGGCGCAGAAATGGCATGGCGTCGCCGACGGCACGGGCCGCGGGCCGGCTGCCATCCCACGCGACCGCGACGTTCGCAAAGGATGTCGCCAGAGGACGCACCGGACGTTCTGGAAAGATCAGCACCGGGCGGCCGGTATCGAAAATCAGACGTTCCGCGATGTCCTGATGGTGGCCGTCATCGCGGCGAACCGGGAGAACGGTCATATGATGAAGGCGGGCTTCCTCCACCAGCAGACGGACGCCTTCATAAGGGTTTCGCTTCTCGATTCTGCATTTCGTCAGAACAGAGCGGTCCATCGTGATTTCCCGGAAGGTGTTCGCGAGGTCCCGGGCATTCGTTTCGCTTTTCCTCGCCTCGGTTTCGAGGAATTCTCCGATGTGAGCGCCCTCGAAGTACAATCCCGGTTCGATCTCCGTTTCCAGAACGAGGGCTGAGATGCGCGTGCGAATTTGCCGATGAGGCCGGGCAATATCGCAAGGCTTCGACAGGCTCTCCGCCAGATCCACGACTGCGTCGATAGCGGCGGCGTCGGTAGGCTCCGGGTAGTTGAGGAGCGGAAAAAAGACATCGCGAATGGCCATTGCGGATTCTCCCTTTCGCACATGATGCGGGGAGGGCGGCGGGCCGTCTTGATCTGGATCAGAGGCGCCGCTTCCAGGGAGAATAGTCTTTCAGATAGCCAATTCTTGGCGCCGAGCCTCAAGGAGGAGCGAATGAAGGCCCATCACATCATGACCCATCATGTCATTACAGTTGGCCCCGATGCGACGCTCGCCGAAGCCGCCCGGCTCATGCTCGCCAACCACTTCAGCGGCCTGCCCGTCGTTGACGCAAAGGGCGATCTTGTCGGCATCGTGACAGAAAGGGATTTCCTTCGCAGGGAGGAGCTTGATACCCAGCGGAAGAGGCCGCGCTGGCTTGAATTCATCCTGGGTCCTGGCCGCATGGCCGAGGACTATGTGAAGACAGCAGGCCGCAAGGTTCGCGAAGTTATGACGCAGAATCTCTACACCGCGTCTGAAGAGACTCCGCTGGCCGATATCGTTCTGCTCATGGAAAAACATAACATCAAGCGCGTGCCCATCCTGCGCGGGAACAAGATCGTCGGTATGGTCAGCCGGCAGAACTTTGTGCAGGCTGTTTCGAGCCTGTCGCGCGATCTGCCAGATGCGACGCCGGATGATACCAATCTCCGCAACCGGATTCTTGCGACCATCGAGGAACACCATTGGGCCCCGATCGGGATCAACGCGATCGTCCGGAACGGTGTCGTCGATCTGTGTGGTGTCATAACCGACGAACACGTTCGTCAGGCGATCATCGTGGCGACGGAAAATGTTCCGGGTGTCGAACAGGTCCACGATCACCTGGCGTGGGTCGATCCGATGTCCGGCGTCTATCTTCTGTCGCCGGAGGGGGATATGGAGAATCCATCCATGCAGGCGAAGGCATCGTAAATGGATCCGATGCCGTAAGGCCTAGTTCGCGGTCAGTCCCTTGCTCAAATTCGCCCTCACGGTATTTCTGCTGGAACTGACGCCTGGGCCAAACATGGCTTATCTCGCAGCATTGTCGCTCGCGCGCGGCCGCGTCGCCGGTCTTATCGCGGCCGCGGGAATAGCATTTGGCCTCGCCACCCATGCCGTTCTTGTGGCCGTCGGTGCGGGAGCCGTTATTCAGAGCTATCCGGTCCTGTATGAACTGCTTCGATGGGCCGGCATTGCCTATCTTCTCTTTCTGGCCTGGGAAGGCTGGCAGTCAGCGCCAGACACCTTGTCCAAGGGGCCGCTTGTTCCATCCGTTGCAGGCTCTCTTTTCTGGCGGGGATTTCTCTCGAACGTCTTTAATCCGAAGTCGATCCTGTTCTTTCTGTCGGTCGTGCCGGGCTTCATCGATCCGGCCAGCACGCGATCTGTCGCCGTTCAACTGGCGATACTCGGCACGGTCGCCGTTGCTGTGGCTTCAATGGTGCATTTGGCGATCGTGATCGCGGCGGATCAATCGGGCCGATGGATCGCCGATGACCGTAAGCGCGGCATCGTCCGGCGAACGCTTTCGGCGATACTGGCGCTGATGGCGGTCTGGCTGGCTTGGGCGGCCATCGCCGGCTAGCCGCGAGAAGATCGTCAGCGCCCGAAGGTCACGCCGATCCGGTTCCCCCGCCGCCAGACGACCTGGCACGGACGCTGCCGCTGTTCCATTTCAAGAATCAGAACAAACGCGTCGGGCAGGGCCGACGAATGTCTGACGCTGAGCGCGGCGCCGGCCGCCGACAGATTGTGAACGGTGCAGGTCACAGAGCAATCGCCGACGACGATCGATCCTGCCTTGTGAACCTTGCGTCTGATGGCAGCGCGCATCTCTTTCATGGCGGGCTTGCGATCCGCGAATCCGTCTCAGTTTACATATCGATTACATATCGATGTTGTGCAGCTTGCGGCGATTGCGCAGGATGATCTGGCGCGCGCCGGAAAAATCGAGCACGCCTTCGCTATGAAGTTGTGACAGCGCGCGCGACACCGTCTCCAGCGTCAGGCCCAGATAGTCGGCAATATCCCTCCGGGACATCGGGAGAGCCATCGTGCCGGTGCCCGCGAGGCGATGGTCCATTTCGAGAAGGAAGGTCGCAACGCGCTCAATGGCGGTCTTTCGGCCGAGCAGAAGCATATGATCCTCGGCGTGGCGCAGGTCGCTTGCCGTCATGGTCCAGAGATTGCGCGCAACGTGAACGTCGGTGGCCGCCGCCTGTTCAAGGCCGCGGCGTTTGACGAGGCGCACCGTCGTATCGACAACGGCCTCCGCGGTCAGACGATGGACGCTGCCGGACACCAGCCCGAAGACGTCGCCAGGCAGATGAAAGGCGCCGATTTGACGCCGGCCGTCGGAAAGCAGCTTGTAGCTGCGAACGGCGCCGCGGACGACCTGATAGACGTAATCCGCTGGCTCGTCTTCGCCGTAGATTTCCTCGTCCCGAGCGTAGCAGAATTCGGTCGCAATCAGATTGGCGTGACCGGCGACAAGGCCGAACTGGTCGGAGGCCGGCATGCCGCTGATAACGGCTTGGCTGTTGACGGCTGCGTTGGCGGTGGACTGGGTGAGCATGGCCATCTCCTTTGGCGGCGGATGGCTGTTTCTACCGTGGACGATGCGTCGCCGGATATTTCGCTCGATATCTTAAGGGCTGCACCCTAAGTAGTTTACCGGAGGCCGGCATGACCGCGGCGCTGGACCGCGGCGCGGATCTGGGAGGCCAGATTTTCCTCTGCATCCGGTTTGAGCAGGACCAGATCAATTCCGGCAATGGCTGCCTTTGCCTGGATATTTTCGTCCGGATATCCGGTGACCAGAATAATCGGGGCAGACACCTTCCGGTCACGCAAGCTGTTTGCGAGGGCTATCCCGCTCATGTGGGGCATCTTGAAATCAAGGACGAAGCAGTCGAACTGCTCGCTGACCGTGGAGTCCAGCATCGCGGCGCCGCTTCTGAACGTCCGGACATCGAAGCCTTCCGCTTCAAGAAGGAAGCGGAGCGAACTGAGGACGTCGAGGTCGTCATCGACCACGCAAATCCTGGATTTTGCAAGAGGTGAGGCCATCGTGAGGGGCCCTGACGAGTACGAGTGGCGCATGCTCCAAACATAGCGATGCGCCGCAAGACCGTCTTGACCTGCCTCAATCCTTCAGGATTCCGCCCCGCATCGCCAGCCGGACCAGTTCGGAGACGCTGCTGGCCTGCATCTTTGTCATGACGTTTGCCCGATAAACCTCGATGGTCCGGGGACTGATATTGTAGTCGCGGGCAATCAGCTTGTTGGAGAGCCCGGCGACAAGTCCATCCATCACCTGTCTCTCTCGCGGACTGAGCGAGGCAATCCGCGATGCGATATCGGCACTAACCGATTCGGTTTTCGATTGATCTGCCGCCTGGCTCAGGGCGGCGCTGATCATGACCACAAGCCGTTCGTCCTCGAACGGCTTTTCAAGAAAATCGATCGCACCGAGTTTCATTGCTTCCACGGCGAGGGGGACATCGCCGTGTCCCGTCATGATGACGATGGGCAGCGCTTTCGGCTCCTTCTTGAGTTGCCGCAGCAGGTCGATCCCGTCCATGCCGGGCATCCGGACATCGGAGACCACGCAGCCAAACGCCAGGCCAGGCATGGTCTCGAGAAATGTCAGGGCGCTGTCGAAAAGCGTCACATTGAAGCCAGCCGAGCCAAGCAGAAAATCGAGAGAATCCCGCATCGCAGGATCATCGTCGATGACATACACGTTGCCCTTATGCGGCATCATTCCAGACTCTCGCTCAATGCGGCGGCCGGCAGCGTGAAGCGGAATGTCGCGCCGCCCGCCGGGTTGCTTTCAACGGACATGCGGCCGCCATGCGCCTCCACGATTGTCCGGCTGATTGAAAGTCCCACGCCCATTCCCGTTTCCTTGGTCGTAAAGAAGGTCTGGAACAGCTTTGCTCGCACGTCCTCGCTGAATCCGTGTCCCGTGTCGGATACCTCGACCTCGATCATGTCTTCCGCTGCCCTGGCATTTGATACCATCAGTTCGCGCCGATTGGTTTCGGCCATGGCTTCAAGTGCGTTCCGGAACAGATTGACCAGAACCTGCTGAATCTGGACCCGGTCGACCAGTACCAGATCGCAGCCGGGGTCCAGATTGAAGCGCAGCAGGATACCTTGTTCTCTGGCGCCCGTCAGGCCAAGAGCGCCGGCCTCCTCAATCAGCTTCGAAAGACTTTCGACGCGCTTTTCGGATTCTCCGCGCGCCACGAAATCGCGAAGCCGCCGGATAATCTGTCCCGCACGCAGAGCTTGCTCGGCCGCGCGATCCATGGCGGTGACGATTTTTGCGGCGTTCGGGTCTCGGCTCGAGGCCAGCAGGCGCCGGGAACCTTTCATGTAATTGCTGATGGCTGCCAGTGGCTGGTTCAGTTCGTGCGCGAGCGCGGATGCCATCTCTCCCATCGCGCTCAGGCGGGACACATGGGCGATCTCGGATTGGAGTTCCTGAAGGCGTGCCTGGGTTTGCTGATACTCGGTCAGATCGCGGACGAATCCGGTGAAGTACGGTTGTCCGCCCGATTCCATCTCGCCGACGGAGAGGTGCATCGGGAATGTTGTTCCGTCCTTGCGCTGGCCGGTCACGATCCGGCCGATGCCGATAATACGTCGCTCGCCGGTTGACTGGTAGCGGGCAAGGTATCCGTCATGACGCTGCCGGTCGGGGCTGGGCATCAGCACGCTGACGTTCTGGCCGATGGCCTCCTGTTCGGTGTAGCCAAACTGCCGTTCGGCGGCGCTGCTGAAGAACTGCATGATGCCGCGGCCGTCAATGACGATCATGGCATCGGGAATCGTCTCGAGAATGGATTGAAGATGACCTTCTCGCGTCCGCAATGCTTCTTCAATTTGCTTTTGATCGTCGATGTCGAGAATGATCCCGCTTAAGTGACGAGGTGTGCCGTCATTGCCTTTGACAACGCTGCCGCGGATGCGCACCCAGTGACTACGGTCGGGCGTTCCGCGCACCCGATGCTGAATATCCAGGTTGCATCCCGTCTCGATGGATTGCCGCACGGCGGGTTCGATACGCTCGCGATCCTGAGGCTCGAGCAGCGAGAGAAAAAACTCGTAGCTGACGGGTTGATGGTCCGAAACGCCGAGCAGACGGCGCGCCGCGGCAGACCAGGTCAGTTTGCGGGTGGAAAGGTCGAGATCCCAAGTGCCGATACCGGACCCGTCGAGACCAAGCCACAAATATTCATCACGAAAGGGCCCGTCGGACGGTGCCTCGTCGGTTCTGGTCAAGATCTGTCGCCTCTAGATCCCAGGCCGGGTCTCATGCCTAAAAAAGGTAAATCGCGGCAAGTTCCCATCGGCCGAGTATTGGCCCAGTTGGGGACATTGCTCAAGTCCGAACCCACATTCTGGCGGGATTGGAGGGCACGACGAATGGCTTACAGGGCGTTTTTCATCGCCCGCGAGAGCCCTGTCTAGGCGGTCGGCCTGGCCGGGGCTTCGCCACGAAGTGCAGCCAGAACGAGACCAGCCGAGGCTTCAAAAATTTCGTGACCGTGCGCAAAGGACTGCTCATAGCTCCGATGCAGGCGGTCCATCTGCTCATGGCCGCAGTCTCGAAATGCGGTGGCCAGGTCCTTGACAGAATGCGCCTGAGCGATCTTTGAGATGAATTCCTGCGTAATGCCTATTCCCGAACGCGCCTGCTCCAGCGCGTCCTGATTGGCCTGTATGATTTCATAAATCATCAGTCTCTGTGCGCCGAGCGCGAGCTTCGTCCCCCGATTGGCGATCTCGGTGAGCTGCGACGAAACATCGTTCTGATGTTGCGCCTCAGGTCCGTTTGCCTGGTCGCAGGTGTTCTGCATGACTGTTCTCCCGCATTCGCACATTCATATTCGGACGATCCGATGGCCGGCGAGCGATCCGGCCGGGACGGAATTCACTTCTGACAGGAATCGTCGCCGGAGAGGGCGGCTGTCTGCCTCCGGGGGGGTGTCTGGTCGACAAGCAACTCAGCGTCTCTGGCGGCCGCGACCATGAGCCGGACGGCCAGAACATTAAGTTCAATGGCGATTTCTTCGTCGGTGCATTTCGAGGCGAGTTGCGCGCAACGCTGTGAACATTCAAGAGCTATGTCTGAAATATGCATGCGGTTTCTCCCAATGAAGAAACGCTAACTCGCGTTATGGTAGTCCGTGTTGATTTCGATCAACCGGACGGAAGGATCGGGATCCGGTTGCCGGTCCGGCGCGGTCCGCCGCCTTGCAGGAAGCGGCCGTCTCGCTTGCCATTGATCCTGATCAACTCGCGCCTCCCGGACTTGCGATCAAAATGCCCGATGGCCGCGCAAGCCGCCTTTGATCGTTCATTATCGTTGCAAAATTCAGGATGCCTCTTTGTACAAATTTCTTGAAGAAACGGCGGCCGATTGCATGACGCGCTCCGTGAAGACGGTAACGCGTGACCTGACCATGCGAGCGTTACAGCTTCTGTTCGAGCGCGATGACTTCAATGCCTATCCGGTTGTCGAGGGCGCCCATGCTGTCGGGCTGGTGACCAAACTGGATTTTCTGAAGTGCTTTGCCTTTACGCCGGCGAAAATGATGCCCCGCTACGACGATCTCATGAGTACAACCGTTGCCGATGTCATGACGCCGACGTTCATCTATGTGGGCGCGGAAACAAAGCTCACGCGAGTTTTGCAGCTTATGGTCGAACATCGCGTCAGAAGCATCCCCGTGATCAATGCGGAGAAGCTCATCGGCATCGTTTCTCGCGAGGATGTCATGAGATCGCTGAAGCGATGTACCGGCGGGGACGATTAGATCGTCGGCTCTAAAGCGGAACGACCGATACGACGCGATAGGTGTGAGTGCGGCCTTCATCCGTGATGGAGACATACTCTCCCGGCTCGAACTTTTCCTCCGCGAAATGGTATCCCGCCTCGTCGTCGTGGTCGCCGGAAATGTCGTAGTGGAATGCCCATTGGCCACCGGCGCGGTGAATGAGATGGCCGAGATCATCAGGCTTTCCGGGCCGGAACCGCGCGACCCGGCAGGCTTCACGATGCTGCCGCCATGTCTTTGGATCGAGCCCGCCCTCTGAATCCAGCGGCCCGACGAAGACATAGGCCATTCCTGAATCGCCAAATGGATGTTCGGCCTCCCGCGCCAGCTCGAGCCTGATCTGACGGAAGTTCGATGGCAGAGTTGAATTCAAGATTCGCTTGGGCTTTGCCTGGTTCATGCGGGTCGCTCCATCTGCTGTCCCAAATTGATTCGCTTGCGGTGGGCAATAGAGGCGGCCGATCACTATTCGAGGCTTTTCATGAACGCGAGAAGGTCGTTGATGTGGTCCGGATCGAGCTGAAAGGCGGGCATGGTGGGGTGGCCGGTATAGATCCCTTCCGCAAAGGCTTCCGCCAGCGTCTCGACCTTGTAGCGCCGATGGAGATCGCGGAATGGAGGAGCAATCTTCAGCGGACTCGGACTGAACCGGTCGATGGCATGGCAGCGGGCGCAGTATGTCTTCGCGAAAACGAACCCGCGTTGCTCGCCCGGTGACGCAGCTTCGGCCGGTGCCGCCAGTATTGCGATCGCCAGGCAACCGTAAAGATATCGCATCGTCATCGTTTCGGTGAGAGGCGCGGGTTTGCGTATATGTTTTTGATCTTGCGGGGGCCGCTCCATCCCGCATTGATTTGCATCAATCCATCGCTGTCAAAGTTGTTATGGTTGCGGAGAAAGCGGCCGCTTCGCGGCCCGGCAAAACAGGTGTTGCGAAGGCGGGATTTTCAGATGGGTCATCGCATATCTCCAGTCCGTCTGGACAGCGACTCCGCAGGCTGCCTTCTGTGCGCCATGCGCTCGCTCAGCATCTGCGGCGCGCTCGATGAAGCGGAGCTTCGGGAACTGGCAAGGCTGTCACAGCGTGTCCGCCTGGATTCCAGGGCGCCGCTGTTCTCGGAGGGCGATCATGCCGATGCGGCTTACAACGTCTCCGAAGGAGCGGTGCGCCTTTCCAAGCTGCTGCCCGACGGCAGGCGCCAAATCGTTGGCTTCGCGTTGCCGGGTGACTTCATCGGAGTTGCGCCGGATGGTTGTTACGGCTTCTCGGCGGACGCAGTCGGGCCCGTCATGGTGTGCCGGTTCATGAAAGAGCCGTTCGACCGCTTCGTGGAGAGCAAGCCGCGCGTGTTGCAGCGGATGAACGAATTCGCGCGGCAGGAGCTTGTCCTGGCTCAGGACCACATGGTTTCGCTTGGACGGCGGTCTGCCGAAGAGAAAGTCGCGGCATTTCTCGTAGGCTGGCGGAACCGGCTGCAGAGGATCGGCCGCGCGGCGAAGACGGTCTACCTGCCCATGAGCAGGCAGGATATCGCGGACTATCTTGGCCTGACTGTCGAGACGGTCAGCCGCACACTGACCAAGCTGGAGCGCGACGGTGTCATCGTCATCGTCCCCGGGGGCGTTCGCCTGATGGATACGAGACGGGCCGAAGCGCTGGCGGTGGCCTGATCCCCTTTCGTTTCGGTTTATCCCGGGATGCAAATCGCGCCGGCAGGCGGCGAACTTGATCCGCATCAAAGACCCCGCCGGATCGGTGTTGCACGCTGTCCCCAGTTAATAGGGAGAGCGATGATGCCTGCCAGTGCGATGATTCTGTCCGCGATTATTCTGGTGATGTTCGTAGCGTTCGGCGCCGTCCTGATGTGGGCGGACTTTCAGACCAGGCCCCATCGTCTGAAGGCCGATGCTGCCGCGGCAAAGCCCCGGCGAAGGGCATTCTGAACGGCCAGCTACGGAAGCTGGCGGCGGTTCCGCGCGGTTTGGCGGCGATTGTGCGCTCTGCGGAAAGATTTTCACCCCAATGCAGGAGGTCTCGATGGAGCGGCGAACCGGACGTCTCGAAACTGTTCCGATGATTGGTCATGTCGTCTCATGGGCAAGGAAACTCTCGGCGCGATTCGGCCAGACCAGCGAACTGCAAAAGCTGGATCCCGATGAAATCAACAGGATTGCCAGGGACTTCGGCGTATCCGTCTCCGATCTTCTCACGCTGGCGAAGAGCGACGGTCACGTTCAGGAGCTCCTGACGCAGCGGCTCGCTGAAATGGGGCTGTCCGAAAAGCTCCTGCAAGACAGGCATCCCAAGGAGTTCGGCGATCTCAATCGGGTTTGCGCCAGTTGCGTCTCGACGAAGCGATGCACGAACGACTTTCTGCAGCACAAGTCCGGCCACTCGGACTACTGCCCCAATACCGACACCCTGGAGGCTCTTCGCGCGATAGGCGACGCGAACGCCGAGCCCAGCATTGCCGGCCGCAAGAACTAACCAAGCCTGACAAAAATACGCGGGTTGATCTCGATCAAATCTCCGGCCGCGAAGTCGTGATTGATGACGCGGACAGGCACAGAGAAATTTCAATCATGAACCGGTCAAAAGAGATCAAGTGGATGACCTTTGGAGAAGGCAGCCTCGCTGCCTTTTTTGCGGTGTCCGTGTTCGTCTGTTTGTTCGCCGCGGCGAAAGCTGAGGATGCGGCATTTGCATTCCACGCCAACGTGGGTATGGCAGCGAGTCTGATCGCCGCATTCGCGATTTTCAATCGCTACTTCGATCGGCCGGCATCCCTGCCGCCGCAGGAGATTGGCGGCCGGCCAAACTACAATCTTGGACCGATCAAGTTCGCGTCGGTCATGGCTGTGTTCTGGGGGATCGCCGGATTCGCCGTCGGCCTGCTCATCGCCTCGCAGCTTGCCTGGCCGGCATTGAACTTTGACTTGCCATGGACAACCTTCGGAAGACTCCGGCCGTTACACACGTCCGCGGTCATCTTTGCTTTTGGCGGCAATGTTCTCATCGCAACCTCCTTGTATGTGGTTCAGAAGACGTGCCGCGTGCGCCTCGCGGGAGATCTCGCTCCCTGGTTCGTTGTGCTCGGATACAACTTCTTCATTCTGATCGCCGGGACCGGCTATCTGCTCGGCGTGACCCAGTCGAAGGAGTACGCCGAGCCTGAGTGGTACGCCGACCTTCTGCTGACGGTCGTGTGGGTGGTTTACCTTCTGGTGTTCGTCGCGACGCTGATCAAGCGGAAGGAACCCCACATTTTCGTCGCCAACTGGTTCTATCTCGCATTCATCGTCACGATCGCCGTGCTTCATCTCGGCAACAATCCCGGTGTGCCGGTATCGTTGTTCGGCTCGAAGTCGTACATCGCATGGGGCGGCGTGCAGGATGCGATGTTCCAGTGGTGGTATGGCCACAACGCAGTCGGGTTTTTCCTGACCGCCGGCTTCCTCGCCATCATGTACTATTTCATTCCGAAGCGCGCGGAGCGGCCGATCTATTCCTATCGGCTGTCGATTATCCACTTCTGGGCGCTGATCTTTCTCTACATCTGGGCTGGCCCGCATCACCTCCATTATACGGCGTTGCCGGATTGGGCGCAGACGCTCGGCATGACGTTCTCCATCATGCTGTGGATGCCGTCCTGGGGCGGAATGATCAACGGTCTGATGACGCTGTCCGGTGCGTGGGACAAGCTGCGCACCGACCCGGTTCTGCGGATGATGGTGGTGTCGGTTGCCTTCTATGGCATGTCCACCTTCGAAGGCCCGATGATGTCGGTCAAGGTTGTGAATTCGCTCAGCCACTATACCGACTGGACCATCGGCCACGTGCATTCAGGCGCGCTCGGCTGGGTTGGGTTCGTGTCGTTCGGCGCGCTCTACTGCCTTGTGCCATGGCTGTGGAATCGCAAGGGACTTTACAGCCTCAAGCTCGTCAACTGGCACTTCTGGATCGCGACGATCGGCATCGTTCTCTACATCTCCGCGATGTGGGTGTCGGGCATCCTTCAGGGTCTGATGTGGCGAGCCTATACGTCGCTCGGCTTCCTTGAATATTCCTTCATCGAAACCGTCGAAGCGATGCACCCGTTCTACATTATCCGGGCCGCGGGCGGCGCCTTGTTCCTGATCGGATCGCTGATCATGGCCTACAATCTCTGGATGACGGTGCGTGTCGGTGAGGTCTCGGAAGACGCGCCGGCGCCTGCTCTTCAGCCTGCCGAGTGAGGAGCAAGCCTATGTCACTCTGGAAACGTCACCAGATCTTCGAGAAGAATTCTGTCATCCTCATCATCGGTATTCTGGCCGTCATCGCGATCGGCGGTCTCGTTGAGATAACGCCGTTGTTCTACCTGAAAAGCACGATCGAGAAGGTCGATGGCATGCGGCCATACACGCCTCTCGAACTGGCCGGGCGCAACATCTATGTCCGTGAGGGGTGCTATCTCTGTCATTCCCAGATGATCCGTCCGCTCCGCGATGAAGTCGAACGCTACGGGCATTATTCGCTCGCGGCCGAGAGCATGTATGACCATCCGTTTCAATGGGGCTCCAAGCGGACAGGCCCGGATCTCGCGCGCGTCGGTGCGAAGTACTCCGATGAATGGCATGTCACGCATCTGGTGAATCCGCGCGCCATCGTGCCGCAATCGGTCATGCCAGGCTATTCGTTCCTGGCGGAGACCGAAGTCGATGTGGTGACCATTGCCGGGCATCTTCGCGCAAACCGCACGGTGGGCGTACCGTATTCGGACGATCAGATCGCCAATGCGGCCGCGGATCTCAAGGCGCAGGTCGATCCGGATAACGGTGATGTCGACGCATTGGTGAAGCGCTATCCGAAGGCGATTGCGAGAAATTTCGACGGCAAGCCGGGGAATCCGACGGAGATGGATGCACTGGTGGCCTATCTGCAGATGCTCGGTACGCTTGTTGACTTCAAGCTGTACGACGAGAAAGCCAACCTTCGCTAGGAAAGCCGGGACATGAAAGCGATCCTTACCGCCCAGAATGCCGTCTCCGGTTTCGTCGTGACCTGGTGGACACCCATATTTGTCGGCATCTTTTTTGCCGTCGTCGCCTACGCATTGTGGCCTCGCAACAAGGCGATATTCGATGCGGCGTCGAGACTCCCGTTGCGAGAGGATTAACGGCCTATGACGGATCACAGGGACGAGATTGATTCCGTAACCGGCACCGCAACAACCGGCCACCAGTGGGACGGCATCAAGGAGCTGAACACACCCCTGCCGCGGTGGTGGATCATCACATTCTACGCGACCATCGTATGGGCCTTCGCCTACTGGGTCGTTTACCCGGCATGGCCGCTCGTTCAGAGCTACACCACGGGTCTTATCCAGTATTCGTCGCGCGCGGATGTTGCCGTTGAGCTTGCGAATCTTGAGAAGCTTCGCGGCGGCAAGATGGCCACGCTTAATGCGGCGCCCCTGGCGGATATCGAGAAAGACCCGGCACTGCTCGCATTGGCGCGCGCACGGGGCAAGGCGGTATTCGGCGACAATTGCGCACCCTGTCACGGCAGCGGCGGCACCGGCGCGAAGGGCTATCCCAATCTCAACGACGATGAATGGCTGTGGGGCGGGTCGCTCGATCAAATAGGTAAAACCATCGAGTTCGGCGTGCGGTCCGGCCATCCCAAGGCGCACGAGGGAGCGATGCTTGCTTTTGGCAAGGATGGCATCCTGAAGCAGGACCAGATCGTCACGGTCGCAAACTATGTGAGGTCGCTGTCGGGCCTGTCGACGCCAAAAGGCTTTGACGACGGCGCAGGGCAGAAAATCTTCGCTGAAAATTGCGCGGCGTGTCATGGCGACAATGCCAAGGGCAACATCGAGCAGGGTGCGCCGGATCTCACCGACAAGATCTGGCTTTATGGACCGGACGAGAAAACCATTGTCGAAACCATCACCAACGGCCGGGCAGGCGTCATGCCGGCATGGACTGGCCGCCTCGACCCGGCGACGATCAAGGCCCTGGCGGTCTACGTCCATTCGCTCGGCGGCGGAAAATAAAGCGTTCTGGCCGCATCGTTGCTATCCGGTTCCGGCTTGAGTTGGATCAATAGCGCTGGAGCGGTCACGGCTATCGTAAGTGATAGCGCGAGATCAATCCTTCATGAACAAGATCACAACACCTGACGACCTGGAAGCCGACGACTATGGTCCGCTGTACGCGGCGCACAGGAAGGTCTATCCGCAGAGCGTCTCGGGAACATTCCGCAGGGTCAAATGGAAGCTGATGGCTGTTTGCCTCGGCGTCTATTACTTTCTGCCGTTCATCCGCTGGAACCGTGGCTTGGGCGCTCCCAACCAGGCCGTGCTGGTGGATCTGCCGAACAGCCGTTTCTATTTCTTCTTCATCGAGCTGTGGCCGCAGGAGGTCTATTACTTCACGGGCCTCCTGATCCTCGCTGCCTTGACGCTGTTTCTGATGAACGCGGTGGGCGGCCGCATCTGGTGTGGTTACCTGTGCCCGCAAACGGTCTGGACCGATCTGTTTTACGCGGTCGAGCGTTTCGTAGAGGGAGATCGCCGCGAGCGCATGAAAAAGGACGCTGAGGGCTATAGCCTCCAGCGTTGCTCCGAAATCGTGCTCAAGCATTCGATCTGGATCATGATCGCGTGGTGGACCGGCGGAGCCTGGGTTCTGTACTTCAATGACGCGCCCACGCTGGTGATGCAGCTCCTGACCTTTCAGGCGCCGATGCTGGCCTATATCTGGATCGTCATCCTGACATTCACGACCTATGTGCTGGCCGGATTCATGCGCGAGCAGGTCTGCGTCTACATGTGCCCGTGGCCGCGAATACAGGCGGCCCTGACTGACGAGTGGGCGCTCAACGTCACCTACAAATACGACCGGGGCGAGGAACGCACGTCGCTCAAGAAGGCTCTGGAGCGGCGGGCCCACGGAGAAACAGTCGGTGACTGCATCGATTGCCGCCAGTGCGTCGCGGTGTGCCCGACCGGAATAGACATCCGGGACGGCGCGCAGCTGGATTGCATCCAGTGCGGGCTTTGCATCGACGCATGCGATACCGTGATGACGAAGATCGGCAGGCCGACCCGCCTGATCGGTTATGACAACGATATCAATATCCAGCGCCGTCTTGCCGGCAAGCCCGAGATATTCAAGCTCGTTCGTCCGCGCACGATTGTCTACGCCGCCCTGATCGCCGGTGTCGGGAGCATCATGCTGTACGCGCTTCTGACGCGATCGCTGCTCGACATCAACGTGCTGCATGACCGCAACCCCATCGCCGTCAGGCTGAGCGATGGCTCGATCCGCAATGCGTACACGGTACGCCTGCTGAACAAGCGCGGCTTCGATCGGACAATCGCGATCGACGTCGATGGCGTGAGCGGCGCGGTGGCTCATGTGGTCGGGGTGGACTCGATTACACCGGAGAGGCCGGCCATCGTGCTGGGGCGCGATCAAACCACCGAACTGCGCGTTCTCGTCACGGCCAAGCCGGTCGGCGAGCTTCCGAAATCAACGCCGCTGACGTTTCGCGTCACCGATATCGGCCTTGGCGAGGCAGCGTCCGCGACGGACAACTTTGTCACGCCATGACATTCACGGACGGATGGTTTTCATGAACAGCTCGGCCACTTTTGGGAAGCCTCTCACGGGACGCGCTGTGTTTGTCATGCTCGTCGCGTTCTTCGGGGTCGTGATCGGCGTCAACCTGGTGATGATGCGGTTTGCGATCGACACGCTGCCCGGAACCGATGTGGACAGTGCCTACCGTGCCAGCCTGGCCTATGAACGCGAAATTCAAACCGCGCATGAGCAGGATGCGCGCCACTGGCGGGTCGAGGCGCATCTCGCGCGCGGCCCCGCCGATAGCGCCACTGTTCGGATCGTGGCGCACGACAGCAAGGGCGCGCCGCTGAGCGGGCTGGGCTTTTCCGCCCGTCTGGAGCGCCCCGCCGACAAGCGGGCAGACCGGACCATTGCCGTGACGGAAGCTGAAACCGGCATCTATAAGGGAAGCGCCGAAGGAGTCCTGGCGGGTCAGTGGAATCTGGTGCTTGAGGGCGATACGGGCGGCAAGCGCGTATTCAGATCGCGGAATCGCATCATGTTGGGCGATTGAGGAGACGTCATGGCTGTTACCCGGGACTTCTCGCACTACGTCAAGGATATGGGCTCAGGCCTCGCGCATCTCGATCTTGCGGTCGAAGGCGTCAGCTGCGCGGGCTGCATGATGAAGATCGAGCGCGGACTGTCTGCCATCCCGGACGTGACCCTCGCGCGGGTCAACCTGACGGATCGGCGCCTGGCCGTGGAGTGGAAGAAGGGGGCGCTCGATCCGGCGCAGTTTGTCGATCGCCTCGCAGCGCTTGGATACAAGGCCTATCCGTTCGAGCCGGTCCGCGCGGAGGTGGTTGAGGTCGAGCAGTCGCGATTTCTGCTGCGCTGCCTTGGCGTGGCGGCTTTTGCCACCATGAACGTGATGATGCTGTCGATTCCGGTGTGGTCGGGCAACGTCACCGATATGATTCCGGAGCAGCGTGATTTCTTCCACTGGCTGTCGGCGCTGATTGCCTTGCCAGCCGCTGCCTATGCCGGGCAGCCGTTCTTCCGCTCGGCATTTGCCGCGCTTCGCTCGCGCAGCGTCAATATGGATGTTCCCATCAGCATCGGCGTCGTGCTGGCGCTCGGCATGTCGATCGTCGAGACGTTTCATCATGCGGAGCATGCCTATTTTGATGCTGCCATCATGCTTCTTACCTTTTTGCTGGCGGGCCGCTACCTCGACCAGAACATGAGGCGCCGCACACGGGCCGTCGCCGGGAACCTTGCGGCGCTGAAGGCCGAGACCGCGACCAAATTCGTATCTCCCACTGAAATCAGCGAAGTTCCCGTTGCCGCCATCGCTCCTGGCGACATCGTGCTTCTGCGTCCGGGCGAACGATGCGCCATCGATGGCAAGGTTATCGATGGGCGATCGGAAATCGACCAGAGCCTCATCACGGGTGAGACACGGTATGTCGCGGCAGAGGCCGGCACCGCGGTTTATGCAGGCACGATGAATATTTCAGGCACGCTGCGCATCCAGGTCGGGGCGGCAGCGGAAGGAACGCTGCTGTCGGAGATTTCCCGGCTGCTTGAAAATGCGCTACAGGCGCGCTCGCGCTATGTGCAACTGGCGGACCGGGCGTCACGGCTTTATGCGCCGGTTGTTCACGCGACGGCGCTGCTCACAATGCTGGGATGGGTTGCGTTCGGCGCGAGCTGGCACGATGCGATCGTCATCGCGATCGCGGTTCTCATTATTACCTGTCCATGTGCGCTCGGTCTGGCGATCCCGACGGTGCAGACGATCGTGGCGGGCGCGCTGTTCCGCGCGGGCGTCCTGCTCAATTCCGGCGATGCGGTTGAGCGCGTCGCCGACGTCGATACCGTTGTCTTCGACAAGACGGGCACGCTGACCTTGCCTGAACTCGACGTGGTGAACGCGGCGGCCATACCCGCCGATGTCCTTCAACTTGCGGGACGGCTGGCTCTGGCCAGCCATCATCCGGTCGCGGCCGCGGTCGCTCGCGCCGCGAAAACAGTGTCGCCGCTGGAAGGAATCGTGGAAGAGCCCGGGCAGGGCGTGAGAGGTCTGGTGGACGGTATCGAGCTCAGGCTCGGCAGGCCGTCGTTCTGCAACGCAGATCTGATGGCGAACGAGGTTCTGAGTACGGACCCGGAGATATCCGTGGTCGCTTTCAGCCGCGGACAGGAGCGATATGTTTTCGCCGTGCGGCAACAGCTTCGCCCGGATGCGGCGGCCACGATACGCAGCCTCGTCAAACGCGGCGTCGCAGTCGAGATTCTCTCCGGCGACAGGGAGCCTGCCGTGAGACATGCCGCGGTGGCCTTGGGGGTCCACGCTTGGCGTGCGGGCCTTAACCCGGCCGACAAGATTGCTCATATCGAAGACCTGAAGCGGCGCGGCCGCAACGTCATGATGGTCGGCGACGGGCTGAACGACGCGCCGGCGCTTGCAGCGGCGTCGGTTTCGATGTCGCCGGTGAGCGCGACCCACCTCAGCCAGGCGGCTGCGGACATGATCTTCCTCGGCAAGGATCTTGTTCCGGTGCTGGCCGCCGTCGATTTCTCACGCCGGGCGCTTCAACTGATGCGGGAGAATCTGGCGCTGGCGATCGGCTACAATGTGCTGGCTGTCCCGATCGCGATCGCGGGATACGCCACGCCGCTGGTCGCAGCGGCGGCCATGTCGGGATCATCGATCCTGGTCATGCTGAACTCGCTGCGCGCACGCCGCGTCGCGCCGGAGGTGACGTGATGGAAGTTCTCGCCTATCTCGTGCCGCTCGCTCTGGCGCTCGGCCTCATCGGTCTCCTGGGTTTCCTGTGGTCGCTCAGGAGCGGTCAATATGACGATCTCGACGGCGCGGGGTGGCGTGCGATCGCCGACGACGAGCCGCCTTTGCCGCCCGCATAGGACGTGATCGGCCGCCAGCGATTAACCGGAAGGCTACCTGCGCTTTTCGCAGCTTGAATAGCCGATCAGGCTGTAAGCCGGGCAGGTTGCAAACAGTCCTGTCAGCAGCGGTACGACGCCGATCAGTCCGGCCCAGTCCCAGCCCTTGATCGGAAGGCCGTTGCGAAGCGCGAATGCGATCAGCGCGAGCCCCACCACGATACGGACTATTCGATCCGCCATACCTACATTGCGCGACATACTGCAGCCTCCATGAAAGCCGACCGCGGGAAGCAGCCTTGTTTGAGACTGGGCTTATCAGTGGCGTAAGGCCTTGATTTGCATCAATCGGGCGCGTCTGGTCTGCGGCATTCTGGTTTCGGGCGCTGGCGGCGCCAACACACGCCTTGGTGTCCGCGGACGCTGGACGCACTCCGCCGCAAACAGAGGTCGCAATGATGCCGCTCGCAAATTCAGCACTTGCAACGAAGCCGCGGATGCAGCCGCGTGTGAGGTTTTGCGAGGTCGTCAAGCAAGCCGGGAAAATTGATTATGATGCTCTCTTCGACGCGTCGCTCCATCGGCTGCGCGAAGAGCAGCGTTACCGGGTGTTTGCCGACATCGAGCGCGTCGCGGGCGAATATCCGAACGCGATCTGGCACTCAGCGACGGGGCCTCGCAAGATTGTTCTGTGGTGCTCGAACGACTATCTCGGGATGAGCCAGAATGCTTCCGTCGTCGGAGCCATGGTCGAGACCGCGAAGCGCATGGGCACCGGAGCGGGAGGCACCCGCAATATCGGCGGCACCAATCATCCGCTCGTCGAGCTTGAGGCGGAACTGGCCGACCTGCACGGCAAGAAGGCGGCTCTTGTGTTCACGTCGGGCTATGTTTCAAACCAGACAGGTATCCCGACCATTGCAAAACTTCTGCCCGGCTGCCTGATCCTGTCGGATGCCTCCAACCACAATTCGATGATCGAGGGGATTCATCAGTCGAACTGCGAGAAGCAGATATTCCGTCACAACGATCTCGATCACCTCGAACAGCTTCTGAGGGCGGCGGGCAGGCAACGGCCGAAGCTGATCGTGTTCGAAAGTCTCTATTCGATGGACGGGGACATCGCTCCCATCAAGGAGATCTGCGATCTGGCCGAGCGCTACGGCGCGATGACGTATTGTGACGAGGTGCATGCCGTCGGCATGTATGGCCCGCGCGGCGGGGGCATCAGCGAACAGCAGGGGTTGTCCGCGCGTATCGATGTGATCGAGGGCACGCTGGCGAAAGCGTTTGGCTGCCTCGGCGGATACATTGCCGGCTCCGCCGCGCTGGTCGATGCCGTGCGCTCCCATGCGCCAGGCTTTATTTTCACGACAGCTCTGCCGCCGGCGGTTTGCGCGGCCGCAACGGCCGCTATTCGGCACCTGAAGGTGTCGGACAGCGAAAGATCGCGGCACCAGAGCCGCGTCGCGCGCCTGAAGTCGATGCTGGACGCGAGCGGACTTCCGCAACTGCGGAACGGATCGCATATCGTGCCGGTTCCCGTCGGGGACGCCAGGACGTGCAAGGCCGTCAGCGACTACCTGCTCAATGATTTTGGCGTCTACATTCAGCCGATCAACTATCCGACCGTCCCGCGCGGAACCGAACGGTTGCGCATCACGCCCACGCCGCTTCACACCGACGAGCACATCGACAAACTGGTGGCGGCGCTGTCCGGCGCGTGGCGCAAATTCGGTCTTTGGAGTTAACTGAACCCGACCCGGTACCCGGCGATTGGCCCTGGAGCCGCAGCCGTCACCCGCAACAGCAGAAATAGGTTACGGCAGGCCATTTGCGCCAATGTGTTGGTGAAATCTCGAGCCGCTTCATCGTCTCGGCGTTCAGCCATCCGCCGCTGGTCAGGACGCACGGAAAGATCATCGCGCGCACTTCCTGATCGATGGTCGCAACCGCGAGATACTGCTCAGGCGGCGCGGTTGATATGTCTTGCCACATGCCCTGATCTAAATGCCATGGTGTCGATCATGACTTGAGGTAGATCAAACACGGGCGGGATTATCCCGGCCACACTGTCAGGATGGCTAATTTGATCTACCGGTGCCCTCAAACGGGGCTGAACGTGCAGGCGTGGATGTCCGACGATGAGCAGCCCGAAGCGGAACGAGTGTATAAGGCAATCTTGTGTTCTGCCTGTACGCGGCTGCACTTCATTCACAAATCAACCGGAAGATTACTCGGTGAGTCTGAATAAGCGCGGTCTGCGGGCTGGGTGAGCGTTCGGAGGTGTGCTTGCCGGGTGGAATTGCCCGGCGGCGCGACCCCGGGATCTGCGGGCAACGGACGCCGCCTCTATCCTGGTGGCGGAGCACGGATTTCCGGAACAATGCCTGGGAGGGATCTGGCGCACCCGACACGATTCGAACGTGTGACCTTTGCCTTCGGAGCAAGATAACGTGCCTATCCGAAAAATGCGATAGGGTGCGCTACACTACGCTATTCAGTTGAAACGACTGGATATTCTCAACAACACCAGCGACGTTCCTATCCGAAAACCCGCACCGATTTTCTCCCGCCTGCTTACGTCCTGCTTACGTGAGAGGTCGTGCCCGGAACGAAGGAATGTCATGGTCAAGATCACGAAGAGAGTTGTGGAGGGGGCGGAAGCCCAAGAGAAGGACTACGTCATCTGGGACGACGAATTGCTCGGCTTCGGACTCCGGATCTTTAGTTCGGGCAAGCGCAGTTACGTCATCCAGTATCGAATAGGTGGTCGCTCGCGACGCTACACAATTGGGCTTCACGGAGCCTGGGCGCCCGAGACCGCACGCCGAGAGGCAAAGGTGCAACTCGGTCGGGTCGCTCAGGGTGACGACCCTGTGGAAGATCGCCAACTCGATCACAAGGCGATTACCGTGAAAGAGCTGAGCGCCCGCTATTTCGCTGATCTCCAGGCCGGGCTCATCTTGGGAAAAGGAGGACGACCGAAGAAGGCCTCAACGATCGTCACCGACACCGGCCGTATCGAGCGTCACATCGTTCCGCTCATAGGGACCCGGCGGGTCAAGGACCTCACCAAGACCGACATCAACAAGGTCCTCAAGGACATCATGGCCGGGAAGACGCGGGTCTCGGTCAAGACCAAGAAGCTGCGCGGAAAAGCAATCGTTAAGGGCGGCGCGGGAACGGCCACGCGCACCGTGGGTCTCCTTGGCGGTATTCTCACCTACGCCGTTGAAGCCGGCATTATCGAGAGCAACCCGGCCCACGGTGTCCGCAAGCCAAAGGACAATGTACGCAAACGTCGGCTCTTGGAGGCGGAGTATCGAATATTGGGTGGTATGCTTCGCGAGGCTGCCAAGCAGGAGAAATACACAACGATCGCCGACATTGTTCGCCAAATTGCGCTGACCGGCTGCCGGCGTGGTGAGATGATCGAGCTGAAATGGACAGAGGCCGATACCGAGACGAGTTGCCTTCGGTTGGAGGACAGCAAGGAGGGTGAGTCTATCCGTCCCATTGGGCTGCCTGTCGTCGAGTATTTCGAACGGCGGCGCACGGAACATGTCGGCACGTACGTCTTCCCTGGGCAGGGTGAAGATAACGCGTTCGGCAGTTTCCCGAACCATTGGAAGCATATGTTCGAAGACTCTCCGTTATCCGATATTACCCCTCACGTCCTACGCCATAGCTTCGCGAGCATCGCCAACGATCTCGGCTTTACCGAGGTGACCATCGCGGCGCTCGTAGGGCATGCCAAGGGTTCGGTGACGAGCAAATACATCCACACGCTTGACACCGCGCTTATCATGGCTGCGGACACGATCTCGGGCTACATTCAAGGACTCCTTGACGGCATTGAGTTCAAGCAAACCGCCTACGCGTTGGATCGCGATTCACGGAAAGCCGCCCTGGCCCGCTTCCTGAAGAGGGCTTCGGGTGGCGATCCAGAGGAGGCGGAAGAGCAGCGTCGATTGGCTGCCTAGGTGCTGAAATCTCAGCCGTATCTCCTTTCTGCGATCTGCAAGCCGCTTGAGCAGTCGGTTTGACGCGTGACGCGGACGTCGCTCCCGGCAACGCGATATCCTTTGCCGGTTTTGCGCAGCTTTGTGCTCAATGGGTGTTCACGCGAGCAACGTCTGTGCTTCTGCCCACAACAGACGAACGAGTTCGGCAGCCGGCTCGGATCGTGCCAGTCCGGCCGATTGGCCGCCCCAGGCTTGCATCCGGTGAAGGTTGCCCGCCTTGTGCCCGGCGCTTCGCATCGGCGTCGTAAGTCCGCGCTGCACGGGATATGGAGCCGGATGAGGCGCGCCCGGCGAAATGGCGGCCCGGACGTAATCGGTCGCCAGGCTTCGGCCGGCGCGGCCGCTGAAGACACGGCTGACGACGGTATCTTCGGGCGCCGCCTTTCCCAGTGCGTCTGCCCAGGCCGGGTGAATCTTCGCCTCGGGACAGCGTAGAAAACCCGTACCGATCTGTGCCGCGCTGGCGCCAAGCGCCAACGCCGCAGCTACACCGCGTCCGTCGGCGATACCGCCTGTAGCAACGACCGGCACACGGACAGCATCAACGATGGTCGGCAACAAGGCGAACAATCCGACCAATTCGCGTTCAGCCAGTGCTTCGTCGAAGCAGCCGCGATGACCGCCGGCCTCCGCGCCCTGCGCTACGATCACATCGGCTCCTGCCGCTTCTGCCGCACGGGCTTCCCTGACCGTCGTAACGTGAGCAAACCAGAAAATGCCGCGTTGCTTCAGTTTTGCGACAAACTGCGGTGGATAAAGGCCCATGACGGACGATACGATGGGCGGTCCGATAGCAAGCAGCGCTTCGCATTGCGCCTCGAATTCGGGCGGTCGGGCATCGCCGGCTTCGGGCAGCATCGACGGTCCCCAGTTTGCAAGGAACTGGCGCACGCGCGCCTCGTGCGCCGCATCACGTGCCGGTGTCGGATCGGGAATCCACAGGTTGAGGTTGAAGACACCGTTGCTATTCGCCCGCACCTCGCCAGCCCAATCGACGATCTCCGCCGGTTGCATGGGCAAGGCTCCGCAGGCACCAAGCCCGCCGGCGTTGGCGACCGAGATCGAAAGCGATGGAGCGCTTGCTCCAGCCATGGGCCCAAGAAGAATTGGGACGCGCAGGCCGAACCGTCGGCAAAATGCACGGGTGCGCTCGAAAGTTGAACTCATGTGTTGTTGTCCTGCGTCGCAGCGAGTGGCGAGGGAAAGTTAGCGCCCTTCGAAGACACCCTCTTACAAGATCTCGCTTGAGTTGGAGGACTCAATATTTCTCATCCGGAGGAGAGGCGATTTCGTTCGCGCCGGGAATGCGGACGTCATATCTGTCCGGCCATCGGCGACGCCAATGGAAGACACGATGATTGAGCGGACCACGCAAGCCCGAACTGACGAAGCACTCAAATTTCGCATGATTACGCACGTGACCTCGGCGCAATCGCTGGATGTCGGCGACGTGGATGGTCACGTGGCTTCACTAACTCGCTTCTCCGGACTCGCATTCCTGCCCGATGGCATCGTCGGCACCGTGCAGTTCGCCAGCCTGGCCGACTACACAAACGGTGCCGGCACATTCACGCTTTTCCCGGTTCTTTCATTTGATGACGGTTCTGCCCTGTGGCTCAAGTCGACCGGAACAGGGACGGTTGATGGAACAAAAACGCGGTTCGTCGGAACCCTCACCGTTCTCGGCGGCAAGGGACGGTTCGACGGTGCGGAAGGAGACGGAACGCTGACGGGTACCCGGTATACGCCGCTGTCCGTCGGAGCCGACCTCGTCAGCGACTACACGATCAACCTGAAGCGATGAGGTTTCGCTTACGAATCCGAATTGAGAAATCGGGCCGGCCTGGTGTCTCCGGGACGCCCCTGCCTGGTGAGGAGAACGCCTGGGGTCACTTCTCGTGACGGCGCCTCTTGGTGCGATCATCGCTGCTGATCGGGTGGCGCGATGCATTTCGTACCATGAAGGTGAGCGCCACAACCATTGCTTACGATCCGGGTCTCAGAAGGTACACGTGTCAGGGGCATTTCGGTTTCGATCGGTCTCTGCTGTCCGAGGCAATGAGACGAAATATGCTGGCGCTCGAACTGCGTAAACCGAAGAAGATCGAGTCGGTATTCTTCCAGCTTGCTGCAAACCAGGACCCGATGTTGCTCCTGGCCGAATCGGCAAAGCGAACCGA
This sequence comes from Afipia sp. MLSD5-FHT05B12, assembly GCF_058793355.1. Taxonomy (NCBI): domain Bacteria; kingdom Pseudomonadati; phylum Pseudomonadota; class Alphaproteobacteria; order Hyphomicrobiales; family Nitrobacteraceae; genus Afipia; species Afipia sp. MLSD5-FHT05B12. The sequence continues at coordinate 4,984 of NZ_JBXAFS010000019.1, read as the reverse complement.
AGGTGCGGAGAAATGTATCAATACCAACCGCATTTTCTATCTGCAGCCGACAGGCGAAAACAGGTTCGTCGTCACGCTTGATCAGAACGCGATCGTACCCGGTTGCCGGAAAGCCTCGCGCTACCAGAAGTCTGCCTCGGGAATTCGCCTGGCGAGACCGGTTCCCGGTGAGGCGGTCACGGCGCCGCGATCTGGTTTCGAAGTAGATGCCCGTTACGGGCAGCCAGCGATTGAACTGGCGAGCAAGCCGGCCGCGATCGGGGGGACGGAGTGAGTTACCTTACGCGAGGGCTTTTCGGTGCGATCGTGCTGCTGCTCACGCTCTCGATTTGCCGAGCCGAGCCGAAATGTGGCGACCTCGCAGTTCTCGAAGCGTATGCCGAGATCATCAAGTGCCGGGAGATACTGTCGTGTGCCGACCGTCCGATCAAGGGAGGCTCGCGGGATCTGGCGAAAATGTCGGATGCGGAGCTACGGCGCGGGACGCTGGCAATCGCCTTCAACAACTCTCCGCCCAACCCGAAAATCCCGCCCGATATTGTCAAAATGATCAATTTCACCGCGGGTCTGGATGCGTCGATGCTGATCGGGTGGCGCGATGCGTTTCGTACCATGAAGGTAAGCGCGACGCTTGTTAACTACGATCCGAAGCTCAAAAGGTACACGTGTCAGGGGCGCTCCAGCTTCGATCCGCCTCTGCTGTCCGAAGCCATCAGACGATACATGTCGGCGCTCGCGCTGCATGAGCCGAGGACAAGGGGGACAGTGTTGGCTATCCTGGCCGCAAATCGCGATCCTGCGGTGCTGCTGGCGGAGGCGGTGAAGGACATCAAAGGCCTCGAAAGATGCTTCAACACAAGCCGCATTTTCCATTTGCAGCCGACCAGCGAAAGCAACTTCACCGTGAAGCTGGATCAGAACGCGATAGCGCCCGGCTGCCGGAAGCCGCCGCATTTGTAGAAGCGTGATTTCATGAATCTGTATGGCGGCGTCCGAGGCTTGCCGTTGAAATCGTACCTTGACTCGTCAAGGTATGATGAGATTAGCTCCGTCCGTTAAGAGTGCGGAACGAACCATGAGCCTCATCAAGAAATTCATCGAGCAGCGCGCGGCGTTTGAGAAGACCTATGATGACGGTAACTGGGGGCGACTTGAACCCTATTTCAGCGAAGACCTCATCTATGAAGTGATGAACATGCCGTTTCACTGCGTCATTAGCGGGCGTGCCGCCGTGATCGCAGGGTTGAGGCGATCGATCGAGCGTTTCGACAAATTGTGCCAGCGAACCGTCGGGATTGGCGCGATGGTATTTCAGGAAGGAAACAATGTGCTGGTCCACGGAGGTATCCGCTTTCAGCACGGCAGCTCGCCACCCGTTGAATCGGCCCTGTGGGAAATCGCTACCTACCGCGACGGTCGGATCGAGCGCCTGATCGATATCTACGATGCCGGTGATGGCGCCAAGTACGAGCGATGGATGGTGCAATGGGGCGCCGGCCTCGATGCCAGCTACGTCTGAGCTGCGCGCATGACGACGACGAAACACCGAGTTCGACGGAGCAAGGACGAATCGAGGCAGTTGATTCTCGATGCGGCCGAAGCCCTGCTGCGGCAAAACGGGCCGGACGCCGTCAACGTGTGCGCCGTGGCGGCCAGGGTCGGGCTGACGGACGCAGCGGTCAACCACCATTTCGGCACGCGGCAGGAACTTCTCGAAACGCTGCTGCGCTATGGTGGGCGGCGACTGAAGGACGAGCTGAACGCTACGCTGGTGCAGTGGCAGACGACCGATCATTCCGTCGAGCGGCTGGTCGATGTCATCGCCGATCTCTATGCGGACGGTGGATATGCAGCGCTTGCGCTGAGGCTGCATTTGTCCGGCTGGCGGGACCGCGGAGCGGGGTTGCTTAGCCCCGTCGTGGAGGCGTTGCACGATATGCGCCACAAGGCCTTCGCCGCGGCCGGAAAATCCTGTCCGCCCATTTCCGAAACCCGGTTCATCGTCGGCCTGATGCACCAGACGCTCGCGCTCGATCCTCTGTTCGGGCCCGCGTTCCGGCGAAGCGCCGGCATGGATCGCTCCGACGAACCCTCACGGGAAGAGAAGAAGAAGCTTTGGGGCGCGATCTTGCAGGGCCTGTTGTTGGCAGGCTGCGAAGGCCTCCGGCGGCCTCTGCTCAGGAGTTGAAGGAACGTGAAATACGATGGGTTGGCGATAGGCCAGGGGCTGCGGGACACGAGAGAGGATCCCTAGCGCGCCGAAGAGTTGCAGGCGATCACGTGCCGTCTCGGCATCGACGGCGACGTCTCCGCGCCGTGTACGCTCTGGTTTGACGTTGCCGAAGGCGTGCGTCTGCGGGCCCTCGATTGGGGCGGTGGCGGCCCGCCGGCGCTGCTGCTGCACGGAGGAGCGCTGACGGCCCAGACCTGGGACTACGTTTGCGTGCCTGCGTTCCGAATTCCGGTTGATTGCACTCGATATGCGAGGCCATGGCGAGAGTTCATGGTCCAACGATTACAGCATCGGCCGGTTGGCTGCGGATGCGGCGCAAGCGGTCACCGCGCTCGGCTTGGGGCGGCTGCATGTTGCCGGCATGTCGCTGGGCGGCGTTGCGGCCGCTGAACTCGCACTCACCACGGCGGGCCTGGTGAAGGGCCTCACGATGGTGGATGTGGCGCCCGGCGTTGAGTTTGAGGGGACGGCGCGAATGCGAGGCTTCATCAACGGAATGACCAGCGCGCCGTCAGTCGAAGCGGTGATCGATGCCGCCATGCGAACGAGCCCGTCGAGCGATCGGGAACGGGTCGCCTACCGGATGAGAGCCCTGCTGCGGCGGCGTGGCGACGGTGAGTGGGAGTGGCGACGCGATTCCCGGCGCATGGTCGACTACCCGCATATTCTTTCGCACATCCAGGGGTTGGCGGACCGCGTGGGCGCGTTAAGCGCACCGTTCCTGATTGTGCGCGGCGGTCGCAGCAAATCCATGCCGGCACCGGCGGCCGCTGCATTTGCCGGCCGGTTTCGCAACGGTCGCTTCGTTGAGGTTTTCGACGCGGGACACAACGTCCAGGAAGACAACCCCGCCGCCCTGATCAAGGAATTGCGCGTGTTCTGGAACACCAGCACTTCGCTCTAGCTGGCAGATGGAGCTGACGAAGCGGTGAAGAAATCCAGGCACGCGAAGTCTATTTCGATGGGTACGACGGTGAGACTCATGCTCGAGCCGATTCGTTGCGCGGCAATGTTCCGATTGCGATGCCTCCCACTATCAGCAGCATCGCGACGATAAGATCGATCTGGATAGGTTCGCCGAGCGCGATCGGCGAACTTGCGATTCCGACGACGGGTGTCGCGAGGAGCCCGAGCGATGTCACAACGGCCGGCAGGCTTCGATTGACCATTGCCATCGCCCAATATGCCAACGCCGTTCCCACAAGACCGCTGAAGAGAAAGAGCCCGACGAGCTGAGTGGTCCATGCCGGATCAGGCTCGTTGCCGGACACCCCTGAGCATCTAGGTTCGCGGTCGTTGCACCGCGAACCTTGCGGCCTACTCCTCGATAGCGCCGCCGATCTCCCGGAGATGCTGTCGAAAGCTGTGCTGGGGATTGTTGCTCCGCCGCGACAGATATTCCCCGAAGCGCAGTTGATCGCGCAGGCTGTGACCATTCGCCATTTTTCGTGCCTGGTCCCGCTCCACGTCTCGAATGGCCGCCGCGGCAGCGATAATAGCGGGAGCGTGTTCCTGCGACAGAAACACGACCCCGTCTCCGTCGGCAACGACGAGGTCTACCGGCGTCACGAGATGCGGTCCGATTTGCGCGCCGTCGAAAGCATCGGCGGGTCTGGGATCGAGGCGCTGCGGGCCGGCCGAGGTCACGCCGAGACTGAACAGCGGAAGCGCAATCTCGGAGACTTCCAGGCTGTCACGATGGAGGCCCCAGATCACGATTCCGCCGAGACCAGCGTCTCTTGCCTCGCGCACCACCAGATCGCCGATACAGGACTCGTCGAACCGGCCATCATTGTCAACGACAAGGATATCTCCTTTGCTAGCCTGCTCGATCGCCTCTAGAAATACGTCGACACTTCCCACATGCCGCACCGGTCGGGCCCGTCCGCTCATCTTCATGCCGGAGACCGCCGGGCACATCGTATGTGGCGCACAACGCAGGGGCACGCGGACGCGCAAACATGCATCCGCGAGATGCGCGGTGGCCAATTCGCTGAGCGGAATCGCGTTGTCTGCCTGCGTCAAGGGAAGTCTCCGTTGGTTGATGCGCGCGCGGTGAAGCCGAGCGCATACCCGCTTTTCCGTAATAGTCGCGGACGGGGCGTTGGAATCGCAAAACAATGGCTGCGCGCGATCGAAGTCGCAAAAGAGAAGAATTTGACGGCGGATGAAGCGTGTTCACTTGCAGTTTGGCGTTTGAAAATTCTAACTGGCCGCCAATCATCGACGCGATCGTCGTCACCGGGATTGTCTTTTCCTGCTCGTCAATGGAGAAATAACTTGTCAAAGGCCTATTGGATCGTGCGCGTCTCGGTTCGGGATGAACAGCGATATCCCGAGTATCTTGCGGCGGCTGGTGTTGCGTTCAAAAAGTTTGACGCGAAGTTCGTCGTGCGCGGGGGGCCGTTCACGACGATGGAAGGCTCCGCTCGCGAACGAAACGTCGTAGTCGAATTCAAAGATCGCGCGACAGCGGTCGCTTGCTACGAGAGTCCCGAATACCAGAGCGCGAAAGTCATTCGCCAGAAGTATGCGGATGCCGATTTCATCGTTATCGACGGCATTGCCGACTAAGGCTGCGGCATCGCCAGGAAAGAGGCTATCCAATGATCGTTACTGTTTTTCGCACCCGATTGAATTCCGGCGTGCAGGACGAATATTGCCCGACGGCAGAGTGTAGCAGCAAAGCTAAAATGTCAGCACTGAGCAAAGTTCAAATGTCAGTCTCTGGTCCCTTTGGGGACTTTGGAG
>NZ_JBXAFS010000018.1:0-79418 GCF_058793355.1 Afipia sp. MLSD5-FHT05B12 | reverse complement strand
CCTCCAAAGTCCCCAAAGGGACCAGAGACTGACATTTGAACTTTGCTCAGTGCTGACATTTTAGCTTTGCTGCTACAGCAGAGGTTCGCCCATCGAATGTTATGGAATTTTGTTCACTGATAGGCTTTCCGACCAAGCTTATCAGGTCTGAGGACCGACTACTACGAACACCTAGCCAACAACGCCGGTGTTCGAAATTGTGTCGTCGATTCCATCGAACTCGCATGGGAAAGGCGGCCCGGACGGTTCAAGAACGTGGCCACGGCCCGCAGGCGCACGTGGCCAGTACGAAGGCGCGACGGATAACCGCGATCATCTGGATCGTTAAAGAACGCTGCATTGAGATCGAGACGAAGCACCGGCGCGCCGTCGGCCATTTGGCTATCGACCACTTTAGATTGCCTATGGAGTTAATTGTCTCTTTCGGCGAAACTGGGGGCCCGCTCCGGGCTCCTCGCCCAAAAGGCACCTGCGCAAAAGAGAGAGCTGACTTCGTCTTTCTCATTATCATGATCGACCCGTAACTATGAAACGCCGCGTCATGATCGTAGACGGACCGCTGGCCTTGGGCATGAGGCGCTTTTGGGCTGCCAAGGCGAACGAAGTGGGCACCGATATTCTTACGTTGCCTCTGCTCGCGGCGCGCCTGGCCGGAGGTTTCAGCCGCGCCGCCGACAGAGAAGTTCTCTCCACGGTAGTCGCGGCGGCGCTTCGCGCCGACGGCTATTCGCAGATCGATAAGGTCAAGAATCTCCCCGGGATGGTCCGGGCCGCAATGCAGACGCTGAATCACGCATGGGGTGCGGATCTGGACCTGACGGCTCTCGCGCCCATATCCGGACGGCTCGCCGACCTCGCCCTCTTGGAGCAGAGAGTGAGCGAAGCGCTACCCTATGGAGCCATGCTGCCGCGCCCGTTGCGGGATGCCGCGGTCGAGCGCGTCCGCTTTGCCTCAACGCTCTTCGGCAGCATCTCGCTGGAAGGTCTCGTCGATGTCGAGCCTGTATGGCGGCCTCTCCTGGTTGCACTCTCGGCGCATTTGGAGGTCTCGTGGAGTGCGCCGGCAAAACTAGGGCGAGACTGGTTCCCTGGTCAAGTTTCGGTGCCCACCACGGAGTCTCCAAAAGTCATCCGCGGTGAGCTGAGTGCAGATCCCAGGGCCGAGGTCGTCGAAGCGCTCAGGTGGGCGCGCCAGCTTCTCAGCTCGGGCGTCAGTGCCAGCGACATCGCCATCACCGCCGCGTCGACACCAACCTGGGACGAACACATGCAGGTGTTGGCGGGGCACGCCGAATTGCCGATCCATTTCTCGCACGGACTACCCGCGCTCGGCTCCTGGGAGGGACAGTCCTGCGCGGCCCTCGCCGACGTACTCGGGAACGGCATCAGCCAAGAGCGCGTCAGACGCCTGCTAGCGCATTCTTCGTCAACCGAGGCGGCCGCCGTGCCCGCCGACTGGGCTGCAGGTCTTCCGCGCAAGGCCGGACTTCTCAACGTCGACCAATGGCGGCGAGCGCTCAGCTACGCGCGAGATCATCGCTCGAACCCGGACGCAGCCGAACGAACACTTCCTCCATTGCTCGAAGCGTTGGCACCTGGGCTTGCAAATGCAGACCAGGCCGGAAAGGCGTTTCTTGGCGGAGCAAGCCTAGGTTTGTGGCGCGATGCGCTCCGAAATGCACCTCCGGCCGCAGTTGCTCTGTCGCTCGACAGCCTGCGCATCCGGGACTCTCGGCATCCAGGAAACAGCGTCGTCTGGTGCCCGGCTTCCCATCTGATCGGTACTCCGCGGCGCTGGATGCGTCTGCTCGGTGTCGCCGGAAGAAGTTGGCCACGGTCGAATGCGGAAGATCCCCTTCTGCCGGATCATATCCTTCCACGCCGTCTCCTCGTACCCAGCTCAACCGCCGAAAGAGACCGCTCCTGCTTCAAGCTGCTTGTTTCGAGTCCTGCCGAGGAGATCGTTCTTTCGCGCAGCCGTCGCTCGACCGAGGGTGGTCTCCAATCCGCCAGCGCGTTGTGGCCGACCGCGCTTCCGACCCGGATTTGCACACGAAGCCGCATCCCAGAGCATGCCTTCAGCGAAACCGATCGCCTACTAGCGCGAGCGGCCGAGGCCGGAAAGTCGGACCGCATCAAGGCCGCCTCTAGTTGCTGGCGGGACTGGAACCGGGAGGACGCAACCGCCCACGACGGTACGGTTCGCGCGGGACATCCGGCGGTTCGCCGCGCGGTGACGCGCATTCATTCGGCGACTTCTCTTGAGCTTATGGTGCGTGATCCGCTCGGCTTCCTTTGGAAATATGCACTGGACATGCGCCCCGTTGCGCTCTCCGAGGTGCCCCTTGCCCTGGATCACCTCGCCTTTGGCGAACTTATCCACGAATTGCTCGCACGCACTATTAGTGCGCTCGAGCCTGCGCCAGGTTTCACCCGCGCATCACACGATGAAATCGAGTTCGCACTAGCAGCCGCGGTTGACCACGTTTTTCGGCATTGGCCACTCGAACGGCTGGTCCCTCCAACCCTACTCTGGAATCACTCGCTTGATGAAGCCGCTCGACGCAGCTTGCGAGGACTGACGATCGACACGAGCTTCGAGACAGATACGACGAGTTGGAGCGAGGTGAGCTTCGGCCTTACTTCGGCCCGTGACGAAAAGCAGTCCCCTTGGCCGTCCGAGGGCGAAATTTTCGTCGGATCCTCAAGATTGAAGCTCACCGGGCGGATCGATCGCGTCGATATCGCTGCCGGAGGCCGCGGGGTGAGAATCTCCGACTACAAGACCGGAGCGACGCCGCGCCGGCCGGACAAGATCGTGCTCGACCGAGGCAAAGAGCTACAGCGCGTGCTGTATGCAATAGCTATCAAGCAACTCGTTCCGGACACGTCGCAGATCATTACGCGACTCATCTACCTCGACGGAGAATCGCCACCTTTCTCGCTCAGCCGCGATGCCTTGGAAGCGGCTGCGGACGATGTGACGCGCTTCCTCGATAAGGCCTGCGAATTGCTCGAGCGCGGACATGCATGTCCAGGACCGGCCGCACGAGAGTCATATAATGACATGCGCCTCGCTCTTCCGGCCGAACTCGACGCATATCTCGCGCGCAAGGCTAAGGCTTTCGGAAACCTCGCTCGCGACCTGGATGCACTCTGGAGCACGCCATGAAGCTTGCAGATCGCGAGCAACGGCTAAGAGTCTTGACGGATCTCGATACGACGTTGCTCGTCGAGGCGGCGGCGGGGACGGGCAAGACCTCACTTATCGCGGGCCGCGTGGCCATGCTGCTTGCCCGCGGCGCGAAGCCCTCTCAGGTGGCCGCCATCACGTTCACCGAACTTGCCGCAGGCGAGTTGGCGCTACGCATTCGAAGCTACGTCGCGCGCCTGCTCGCGAAGGAAACCCCCGACGTGCTGAAAGACGCCCTGCCGACAGGCTTGAGCAGGGAAGAGAGGGAGAATCTGACTTCCGCGGCCGAGCATCTCGATGAGATTAGCACGTCGACCATTCACGGATTTTGTCAGGAGATCATCCGATGTTACGCCATCGAGACCGCCTTGGATCCGGGGTCCCGCGTAATGGACGCCCCAAGCGCCAAAGCAATGTTTGAGGGCGTGTTCCGATCATGGCTTACCGATCGCCTTTCCGGGAAAGTCGGAGCAGACGATTCGGTCGTCGTGCTCTCCCAACACGATCCCTTGAACGTCGTCGATCTCGTCAAAGGTCTGGCGGATCTCAAGCGTGACCATCCAAGGGCTACCACCAGAAAAGCAGACTTCACGCGTCGCACCGACATCGAACTTGTCGAAGCTGTCGACGAATTCGTCCGATGGTTCGCCGCCAATCCGGAAGAGACTCGCACCGCAGCGTTGCTGCGGGACCTTCAATCCCTGTCGACCTTTTATTTCGACTGCTTCAAGTCCGAGCCCACGTTCCGCGAACTGTGGCGACTGGGCGTTCCGCCGCGCGTCGATGCCATGGAAAAGAAGAGTTTTAGGCTCCTTTCCTACCGTCGAAAAACCGCTTGGTTCCGGAGTTACGGAGCGAGCCGAGGCGAAGAACTCAATCGGGAGGCCGAAACCCTCTTCGCGAACGTAGAACGAGCCTACCGCGAGTTGCTCGGTCAGATCGCAGACGGCCTGGTAAATGCTCTTTCCATTGCGCTCGATGATGTCATCGCAGCCTACGCTAGCCGCAAGCAGGAAGCGGCGGTGCTGGATTTCGACGATCTTCTCGTCATGGCTCACGAGCTAGTCCGCCAACACGAACCCGTACGAATGGCATTGAGTCACAGGTTCCGGCACATACTAGTCGACGAATTCCAAGACACCGACAGGATCCAGGCGGCGGTCATCTTTTCGATCGCCGCGGAAGACAGACCTCAGTGCTGGCAGGACGCCGCGCTTCGACCCGGCTCGCTATTCCTGGTCGGCGATCCGAAGCAGGCTATCTACAGATTTCGCGGTGCTGATATCGAGGCGTACAACGAAGCGCGCGCGACGGTGGCCGCTCAGACGAGGGGGGCCATCATCGAGATCACGGCGAACTTCCGCTCGCAGAAGCGGATCATCGAGCATGTAAACCATTGCTTCGAACCGGTTCTCCAGGCGCGGGGACAGCCTGGGTACGTACCTCTCACCTCCACGCTCGGCCCTGCCGAACACGGCCTTCCATGCGCGGCGAAAGTCACCGTCGCGCTACCCCAGGCTCCCTCCGCCAACAGTCAACGCGATGCGGAAGCCGCCCTAGTCGCGGATATCTGCCGCTGTCTAATCGGCTCGATCCGAGTGAGGCGAACGGATGGATCGATCACACTTCTCGAAGCCGGAGACATCGGACTTCTGGCGCCGACGGGCAAGGACTTGTGGCGGTATGAAAGAGCGCTCGAAGGCCAGGGACTGATCGTCGCCTCGCAGGCAGGTAAGACGCTGCTGTTGCAGCAGGAAACGCAAGACATCCTCGCGCTGCTTCGTACGCTTGCCGACGCGCGCGACACGCTTGCCTTCGGCGCATTCATGCGCGGGCCCATGGTCGGGCTGACGGACGAGGAATTGCTGGATATCGCCGAAGAAGTGCGATCCGCTGCGGGCGGAGCCGGCACGGCCAACTTCGATGTCAGGACACCTCTGGAACAAATCTCGAATCCAGTCGCAAAGAAGGTGCTGGAGGTGCTTCAGCATCTGCGGCGTCGTGTCACAAGAACCACCCCGCGCATACTGCTCTCCGAGGCGATCGAACGCTTGCAACTCCGCGTCGTTCTCGCCGCTAGACATCGAAGTCGAAGCGCGCGAGCGCTCGCCAACCTCGACGCCTTGATCGACATGGCGCGCCCCTACAATGTGTCGGGTCTTCAGGCCTTCATCAGGGATCTGCAGTCGGATTGGGAGACCCGCGAGCAACGCCCCGAGGGTCGCATCGACGCGTCGAACGAGGCGGTGGAGTTGGTCACGATCCATTCCTCGAAGGGGTTGGAATGGCCAGTCGTGATTTTGATCAACACGTCCACTGAATTCCCGCCGCCACCGCGCTTCATCCATCGCCGGTCCGACGACACGTTGCATTGGATTCTCGGGGGAGTAATGCCGCCGGAGCTTGCGGCCGCCCGCGACGAGGAGAAGCGGCAGCAGACGCTGGAACATCAACGTATGTGGTATGTAGCGTGCACGCGGGCGCGCGACCTGCTCATCATTCCGCACTTGCCCGAGGCTTCGGCACAATCGTGGTCCAGAATCGTGGATCTGAGCCACAACTCACTGCCTGAAATCGACCTGACGGCTCTCTCCCCGCCGACTTCACCGAAGGAAGTTCGGCCTACGAACGAACAAACCCGGGACGCGTTCGAGGAAGAAGCAAGAGCCGTCGCGAGCGCGTCCCCGCCGTTGTCTTGGAGAACTCCTAGCACTCATGATCGCGATCGAGCGGAAGCCTTGACGATCGTCGAGAGCAGCCTTGACGATACGTTCCAGTTTTTCCCACCGATCGCCGGCGGTCGCATTCGAGGCATCGTTCTGCACAAGCTGATGGAGGAATTCCTGACGGGAGAATTGGGTGACGATGATTTTGACCGAGTTGAGGTGCGTGCGGCGGATCTACTCCTAGAACTCAAGAATATGGAAGGGCCGACATCCTCAGCAGATCCGGATCCTGGAGAGATGGCACGGACGGCGATGCGCACGCTCAAGCTTGATGACGTCGCGGCACTACGGCAACATCTAGTTCCCGAGATGTCCGTCTGGTCCGATTCAGGCGACGGTCAGTTGATTGCTGGACGCGCCGACGCCGTCGCGATCCGAGGAGAAGAAAGCTTTGCTATCCTGGATTGGAAGAGCGATGTAGCTCCTGGTCGACAGGATAGATCCGACCATATCGCGCAACTATCCGACTACGTCACCGCGATTGGCGTTTCGCGCGGCGCCATTGTCTACATGAGTCTTGGTGAAGTCGTGTGGGTGAGTTCGACCGCCAAATGATAGGTAATTCAACGGAGCCAAAATATGGCGAAGATCCTTCCTTTTGACGCAGCGATGAAAGCCGCGGGGAATTGCCCCTCCCTGATGATTGCCAACGGCTTTTCGATCAAATACTTCCGGTACTCCAACTTGCTCGAAAAGTCTGGTTTGGACGAAGACGGCCCGCTGCGAGAACTATTCAATGTCCTTGCAACGGTTGACTTTGAAATCGCCATCCGAGCGCTCGAAGACGCGGTGTTGGTCGAGAAGACCTACAATAAGGACAAGCGAGCGACAGCCCTATCTTCCGAAGCCGAGAAGCTCCGTGGAGCCCTCGTCCATGCCGTAAGGATTACCCATCCCGCGCATCGCGAAGATATCGCGGCCGAGATACCGGCATGCATCAAGTTTTTGTCCCAGTTCGACACGATCTTCACTCTCAACTATGATTTACTGCTTTATTGGGTCACCTTGGATGACACAAAGCAATTTCGCGACGGATTTGGTTTGGCCGAAAAGAGAGATGGCTTTTTATGGCATTTCAAGACCGACGCTCATTGCAACGTGTACAATCTGCACGGCGGCCTACATCTGTTTAAGACTGAGGAAGACGAACTAGAAAAGCGAATTGACGAAGGCAGCGGCGTGATCGACGCGATCGCCTCAACCGTCACACAGACAAAACGTTTGCCCCTTTATGTGGCCGAAGGCACCTCCATTCAGAAGCTCGCCCGTATTCATGCGGTTCCATATCTACGTCATTGCTACGATAAGCTTCGTACGGCCGAAAACGCATTCTTCGTCTACGGCCATTCTGCGAGCACGAACGACGCGCACATCTACAACGCGCTGTTCAAATCAAACATCAGCCATTTATACTTTTGCGTACACAAGCCGACCGCTGACATCGACGCTATCGACGGCGAACTAGCGCGCTATCAGAAGCGTAACGGCTCGAAGATCGAATACTCCTTGGTCGACGCCGAAACGGCGAATGTGTGGGGTTAGCTCTGCGCCAAACGGGAAATCGGCGAGGCGTCTTCTCGCACGGAGCGAGGAGCCTCCGCGCCTTCGCAGGCAGCACAATAGGTCCGAGGCCATGGTCTATCCACGATCCTGCCCCCGGTATCGCCCTCACCGTGTTCTGATCGCCAGAGCTCGCTGAAATGGCCGCCAAGCTTGGCGATGCGTTCCCGAGGCGCAACCCATATTCGATTGAAGGAATCGATCGACGAGTCAAGCAAGCAATCGAGAGATAGCTCGGCGATCATCGCGGTAATGAAGCCGAGCTCGATCGGACCATACAACTGATAGTGGGCACCGCACGCAGGCTCTTCTTGATTGGCGCCTGCTCCATCAGGCCAATCCACTACCTTGAACGACGGTGCACCTGTTCGGCCTACGTGGCATTGTAGGCAACCGCTTCTCTGGGTGATCGCAACGCCGTGCCCGGCGGAGGCATGCGCCTCCGTCCAGCCATATACGATTGGTCTATCTCTTCCTTGATTTACATGCCAGCGATTGAGCGCTGAATCGGCCGCCCAACTACCCGTTGCCGAAACGATCAAGTCAGCCGCGGTCGCAAGATCATGATCGGAGGCAAGCAGGTGGTGCAGGTCACAGGTGCGATACTCGATTTGAAGATGAGGAAAATCGGCTTGCAGCCGGTCGGCCAAGGCCTCTGCCTTATTGCGGCCCACCGCTGGTGCGCCCAAGGGATGCCGGCCGACATTCGGCCAGCTAAGCGTATCGTAGTCGATCAGAACAATCCGTCCAACGCCAGCTTGCGCCAGCGCGAGTGCGACCGGCGCGCCAACCGACCCACACCCAACCACGATCACAATGGCCGCAAGCAAGCGCCTCGTCCGAGGGTCGCGATCTCGGCCATGAATCCAATTCGCGTCCGCCCGCTGCACCGAAGTCCTGACGACGGAACCACCTCCGAAGAAGCGACTGAGAAGGACCTCCTTGGGTGTCTGGCCACGACGAAAACCCTTGGATAGAGGCTCCGCGGCAGATCTCGCATGACCTTTGAGACGTTTCGGGTTCGGTGCTTTGACGCCGATCAAAGCGGGCCCGCCCCTACCTATAGCTCCCAGCACCGCGACGACGTGTTCGGGCTCGCGAACTGCGACGTCCTCGATGACCATCCGTGCGTCGTCTCCAGCCGCAGCCGCCAAAGCCAGCAGATCTAAGGATGTCTCGGGATATTCGGCAGGAAGCGGCGGATCTTCCAGCCAAATGAAGGCGGCGTCCTCAGTCTTGACACTCACAGTATCGCTGAATCGACGGCGCACCCAGCGTTCAAGCGACGGGGTATCTTCGCCGACCACTTCCAACCCCTTTCCTCGCCACACCTGCACGAGCCTAGACGGTGGCGCAGGCGCCACCAGGCTGTAGAAGTGCGAGCCTTTCACGTGCGCCTTGTAAGCCCAATATGTTAGAAATTCTTCGCGAAAATCCCGCTCGATGATAGAACCTTCGAGCAGCTCTTCGACAAGTCGAATCGAGCGATGAAGCAGGTTCGCAGCGACGGCAGAAGGATCATCGGGATCGTACTCTGCCAGATTTGGCAGCAGGCAGAGAACGCCGTCGCTTTCGACGTGAGGCCAAGTCATGAAAACCGGATGATCGACGAGCGCGGTTCTGACCGGGACTGCCGGAAACGCCGCCGTTGCGAGGACATCGATGTGGCGCGTCACGCCGTCAGAAAAGACCACACTGACTCGCCACGCCGCGACCCAGCGGCGCGAGGGATAGCAACCGCCAATCGTCGCCCGGTCGAGACGTTCGGGCGCCTGCCCCGTCAATTCGCGCAGGGTGGCTTCTAAGTGGAGTGCCGCCTGCCGCCAACGGAGCGGGAGCGCTATTTCACGCATGGCGGCCCCCGCCTGCACTGCTGACAGCGGCGGCAGCGGCGGCAGTCTGCGAAAGCAGAGCCCCCGACGTGATGATCGCCGGGGCAGCGACGGCGGCGCGCTTTTCTTCCTCCAACCGCTCGCTGAAGAAGGTGGTGGCAAAGACCTTGTCCCAACACTTGAGCGCACGTTCGCGCGTGCAGTCTGCGTCGAAGAGAGGCTGCAAGTCGTCTATCGCCTCGATGAGCTTGTCGCGGAAGCAGCGCGCGCGCGCATCATCGGAGCCGTTCGTGATGTAGTCGCCGGGCGTGACGGGGTGCTTGACTTGCAGATCCCAGTTAAGCCGACCCTTGATCGCGACCATCGTATCGTAGAGTGCTCGGTCCTCTCGCTCGTCGTGCCGGAAGCGCTCGACCGTCAGTATCGAGATGCCAAATCCGCTAAGGATACCGCTCCGCCAGCTATCGCGGCTGCGAGCATATTTCTTCAAATCGCGATTGATCCGACGGAGCTGAATGCCATCGGCCGACTTCGCCCGCTCGTCTTCGTACCAGTCCGAGACGTCCCGTGCATCGGAGCGCTTCCAACCGATGCTCGCCGCCAGTTCGTAGTGGACCACGTCACCAAAAACGGTCGACGTCGTCACGCGCCGATAGACCGGCAGATCGACATGATACCCCTTCTCATAATACACTCGCACGCAGTTCGACCGAACCTCGGGCGGCTTCTTGAACTTGCCGTCATCAACAGCGTCGCGGACCATCTGCCGCGCCTGAAGAGCGGTCATCTCCGCCCCACGATCTCCGACCAGGTCTTCCTTCCGAAAGTAGACGCCGTCGTCGATGTCGTAATCGTTGTCCGGATCACGCGTCATCGTCTTCATGGCGTAGCTGCCCTGCTTGACGAACTCGAGTGGCGCCGGCTTGCATGCATCGGCGAGTCCATTGCGCAAGCGGGTGCGGTTCGCGTTGCGTCGGTCGCGCATCGCATCCTGCTCGTTTTTCGGCAGGTTCACTTCCTGATCGTGATAAGCACGAACATCTTTGGAGCAGTCGAACATCACCTATCCTTTCTGGTATGAGGTTGCAGAGCGGTCCCAAACCGCCCCGGTTTCCGGCATCGCCGGCAGTTCGCTCATGAGGCGTCGGATCATCCGGCCATCATCACTTTTCGGATCGTCACAAGCACTCTTGGTGAGATCGGCATCGTTGTGCGCCTGGCCGATCAATCGATCCATTGCCTCCGGCCGAGTGTCGTCGAGCGCTAGGAAAGGCATCATGCTCGCCGGCACCGGCTTATTCGGAAACCGCACTCTTTGGATGGGACGCCCACAATTGCTGATGGCGTTGGCCAACAGCCGGGCCATGTGGTCGAACGCGAACTCCTGCGCCGATATGCTGAGCGGCGCCACGTCGGCGCCAAGGGTCCAGTCCAGCATTGATCGATGGGCGCTCCCCGCATCGAGATGATCTCCTTCGGGCCGCGGACAGGTTCCCAGCGAAAAGATCTCGATCGAGCGGTCTGGTGCCGCGATCGTCAGCGCATCGACGAGTCCGACCATAATCGGGTTATTGGCCCACAACCCACCGTCCGCGAAAACTTGTTGCGGTCCACCCGGTGCGTTCGGATCGTCGATGGCGGCGAGCGAGCGATAGATCGGCGCCGCGGAGCTCGCCATGCACACATCGACCAGAGGGTAAAGATCGTCCCGAGGACCACTCTTCGGCGTCTTCTTGAACACCCACGCGCGGTGGTCACTCATCAACACGGCGGGAATGGATAGGGAGATGCCCCGGCGGTCGAAGATATCTTGCATGGTCGCGTTACCGAGCACGGCTTGCAGCGCGCCACGAAGCGCCTTGTCGCCCTCGCGGACGAATCGGTTACCTTGCGTGGCCCGATAGACCGCGCTGGCCTTCCCTGAGATCCGATGCGGGAAGATCTTCGGTCCATGGTCACGATAGAGCTGCACCACCTCGGCCATCGGCCGACCTACCGCAAGAGCGGAAGCGACAATCGCTCCAGTGCTGGTACCGGTGATCAGATCGAACCCACGGCCGAGATCGAGGGCAGCCTCTCCCCTGATTCGAGCAAACTGACCGGTGAGGCGCGCCAAAAACGCGCCAGTATAAACGCCTCGCATTCCGCCGCCATCAAGACTTAGAACCCGATATGGTCGCGTAACCTGTTGATGTTCTTCAGGTGTTCCCACCTATTTGCCCTCGTTAGATGATGGACGCGGTTGCTATATGCTCTCCGTCCGTCCATAAGATATGGTGGCGTTATCTTAACTCGTCAAGTAACTAGACACGATTCAGAGATTTGAATCGGCTTTTTTGGAGGATTTTATGGTGGACGACGGCGATCAATTGCGCTGGGGCGTTCGCCGACGCCTCGAATTCATCGATTTCCGCCTCTTCTGGGACGGCCGCTTCAATCGGAGCGACCTCGCGAACACATTCGGCATTTCGACACAGCAGGCGTCGGCCGACATCGCCCAATACGAGAAGTTCGCGCCCCAGAACTTGAGCTATGACCGGGCGGAGAAGGCATACACCCGTTCGGACGCGTTCTCGCCCGTCTTCATCGGCGAGACCATTGAGCGCTACCTGCTGCAACTGGTCGCAATCGAGAATCACTGGATGCGGCCAGAGGACACTTGGTTCGACACCATCCCGCCTGTCGAAGTTCTTACGCTGGGCCAACGATCGACCGATCCGACTGTGCTGCTTCGTGTCCTGGACGCCATCCGCAAAAAATTGGAAATCGATATCGACTACGCGTCACTGACGGGCTCGATACAACCGGCACGAACAATCACCCCTCACGCACTTTCACATAGCGCCGGCCGTTGGTACGTCCGCGCTTGGTCGCGGGATCACAATGATTTTCGCGACTATAACCTCAACAGAATTCTGTCCGTGTCCGCACGTCGGCGCGCTTCGATCGACGCGGCTTTGGATTTCGAGTGGGTTCATATCATCAATCTCGTCATAGTTCCGAACCCCGAGCTGCCAGCCGAGCTACAAGCTCGCGTTGCCGCGGAACATGACATGACAAACGGCCGCCTCGTTCGGCCTTGTCGTCTCAGTCTCAGCTTCTATCTCATGAGCGAATATAATCTGGATGTTGCGCCCGGTATCTTGATCGCACAGAAACAGCAGATAATTTTGCAAAACAAAGACGAGGTGACTCAAGCTCGGGCGCTGGCACGAAAGATGTCGATCGAAGCGCTCGCTAGAAATTCACAATCGCGGCCTTCGGCATGATCCAACATAGATCTCAGTTCCTCGAATCTTCCGCGCATTGTCAGCCATGGCTATAGTAGCAACATTGCTTTTCGGAAGCCTCGCACGCGCGGATCACTCTGAAGGATCCGATACCGATCTTCTCATGGTGAGCCTCAATAAGGACACTCGTCACGTTTCTGTGGGCCACCTTTCCCTGTTTTTGTATCCATGGCCTCAACTGCAGCAGGACGCGCGCGAGGGCGATCTGTTCGTCTGCCACCTGGTGCGGGAAGCAAGACCGCTCATCGATCCTGACAAGTACCTCGTGAAGCTACAGTCTGCTTTCCGATTCCGATCAAGCTATCAGAGCGATATCGATCGAGCCGTTGATCTTGGGATGTATCTCGCCCGATTCGGAGACGAACTGAATTCAACGCTTCTGACTAAGCGAGCACTCTGGTGTATCCGAACTATCCTCATCGCTCGAAGCGCCGAACGTCGCAATCCTGTTTTTGCACCCCAACGCCTTGCCGAGGAAACCGGATCTGCCGCGGCGCGAGAACTTCTTACAAACCGGCACATCCATCGCGAGCGCGCGGCGGTGCAACAACGCCTTCGTAGCTTTCTCAAGGAAGAAGCACATCTTAGTCAATTTCTTGAAACCGCCGATCGCGACAATTTCAGGGAGAGGTTTGACGCGACCTCGAACAGGGTAGCATTGCAGACGCTGCGGCAAGACGAAGACAGCCGCTACTGATTTCCGACAGATCGTCGGAGAAAGCAGATGTCTTGAGCGAGCCGGCGCGCCAGCAAAGTTCAGCGCGACAATTCGAAATACCCCAAAGTCTGCCGGCTCGTGAAGTAATTTCCGTTCCACCCGTGAGCGCGACTGTTCGACAGCCTCAGTATCGCGGCCCCTTCGTACGAACCACCGCCACCCTGTCCAATGTTCTTGGGAATCACACGATAGACATAATACAGGATGGGTCTTCCCGACTCCGGATCCCGCTTCGGCTGCACGACCAGAGTTTCGGAATCCGAATCGCGGGAGAAGACCTCCATGCTAATTCGCAGCAGATCCTGCTTGATGTGAGCTCTGGCGGGGACGGTCCCGCTCTTTCCGGCACCTTGCCAATGGATCGTCATCTTCCATTCGCCGTTCAGGTCGGGAAACACCCATCTATCGAGTACGGGAAATACCGACCATATCCACTTCCAACCGACAGTTACCAATAAGAGAAGCAAGAGGTTCAACCCCGTAGCTCCCGAAAGCGCTATTCCGACACTCGATCGAAGAGTCGTTCCGCTGCCGAATTGCCAATCGAAGGCCAAGATGGCGGCCACGCAAACGCCGTAGAACACAGCGATCGCGCCGATCACCCGAGTGATAGGAAGAATGGTAATCACCCCAAGTCCTCGAAGATCACTTCTGTGGCCGAGCGAAAAACGGCAATCCCGAATCCCTCACTGGCTATTCCCGACGCAATCACCCCTGGCATCGCCGATCCGAAGAGAGCTGCCAAATAACGCCCTCCAAAACGTTTGGACCTGTCGATTTGGGCGTGAGCAGCGATCGGGGGAGAGAAGTATTGGGCCACTCTGATCAATTCCCAGTCTGAAGACAGAATATGGAACCCATCGTGATGTGCGCTGCTGTGCGATGCAATAGCAATCAATCGCCGCACCAGATCCTTCGCGTCGCGTTGCTCGGGGACATTCGACAACGGCACCAGCGGCAATTGCTCCGGCGAGTCGCAGACGACGAGACCTATACCCGAAAAGTCGGCTGTCCTTTGTCCGACCACCGCCCGGAGTATCTCAAGCAATCCTTCGGCCGAAAGGCTAGGGTCGGGCAGAACCATCTTGTCCAAGCATGATCGTATTGGAACTACTCCTTCTAAAGCAGATTTCCCCGCACGAGTTAAGCGCATTCCCGACGATCCCCGCCGATCCATTCCGCTTCCCACGATGGCTGCGCCGTCGCCTTTAGCGCAATGCCAGTCGGGAGACGCCAATTCCAATGTCAGCTTTCGCCGCGCGAGCGGCATGGCATCTTCCGGCGTGCTTCTCGGCGTCGTCGCGAGTCATCGGCGTTGCTGCGTAGGTAGCCGTTGGCGGCCCTATTCCGCATCTAACACGGAAATACTCTCGATCACACACTGGCTGGCTGAGCAACTAGGATTCGAAGCCAACATTCCCTCCCTAGCGCCTCAGAAAGGACTGGCAATAAGAAGCAAATCGAGCATTGCTACGCCCGTTAGCCGTCTGAAGGCGGCTTCCTGAGATTGCCCCGCCGAACGCGGGGTTGAGGTCGTGCGGCAGATAGTGCCGCTGCTATCTCAGGAGATATCTGTGAAAAAAGCCAAGTCCAAGAAAACCGCAGCGAAACACATAGCAACGCTGCTTCGCACCACTGCTCCCCATTCCGCACAGCAACATAGAAAGCCGCTCACTGGGCGGACCAGCCCAATCTCGGCCCCAGCTAAAGCATCGCCAAATCGAGAAACCAAACACGACAAAGTGCTGGCGATGCTTCGCTCCAAACAAGGCGCAACAATAGCGGCCATGATGAAAACCACCGGCTGGCAGCAGCACTCCGTGCGCGGCTTCCTGACCGGTGTGGTGCGCAAGCGGCTCAAACTGGACCTTACCTCGGAGAAGCCAGGCAAGGACCGGATCTACCGTATTAAAGTAACACGACCGTTGGCAGCCAAAACTGCCATCACGAGCGCCATGGCTTAGTCATGGGTCGCACGCGCCGCTCGAAGCGGCCTTTGAGAAACTCGGTCGAGAGCGAGATCGCGCAGTTGCGCGGTCTCGATCTACGTGGATTGCAAGCCCGCTGGAAGATCACCTTCCGTAAACCTGCCCTTCCTCATTTGCCAAAACACCTATTGTTCGGTGTCCTTGCGTACCGGCTGCAGGCTGACGCTTTCGGCGATCTCGATGCAGCAACAAAAGCTGCTCTTGAACGAAGCGGCGAGACCAAATCCCGGAGCGTCGTTGCCTCACAGCTTGAAGCCCATGATCGGCGGCAGACCAAGGCAGAAGCCGGCACGGTTCTGATGCGGGAATGGAAGGGGCGTCAGCATCGCGTCATGGTGATGACCGATGGGGTTGCCTGGAACGGAAAGACCTACAGGAGCCTTTCCGCGGTGGCCTTTGCCATGACCGGAACGCGTTGGAACGGTCCCAGATTCTTCGGCCTGCGAGACGGCACTATCGGCAAGAAAGTCAAGGATTGACCGATGAGCAGCCACCGCAAGACCATTCGGTGCGCGATCTATACTCGCGTTTCAACTGACGCTGGCCTGGATCAAGATTTCAACTCTCTTGATGCCCAGTACGAAGGGGCATCTTCATACATAAAAAGCCAAGCCCATGCTGGATGGACGCAGCTTCGCAGGCGATATGACGATGGTGGTTTCTCCGGAGGATCGACTGACCGACCTGCGCTTCAGCACCTCCTTGCTGATGTTCAGGAAGGAAGAATCGACGTCATCGTCGTCTATAAGGTCGATCGCCTGACGAGATCGTTGGCCGACTTCGCTAAGCTCGTTGAGCTTTTCGACAAGCACGGCGTTTCGTTTGTGTCGGTCACGCAGCAGTTCAATACTACGACATCCATGGGACGGCTGACACTCAATGTGTTGCTGTCCTTCGCCCAGTTCGAACGCGAGGTCACGTCGGAACGCATTCGAGATAAAATAGCAGCTTCCAAGCGCAAGGGACTTTGGGTCGGGGGCGTCGTTCCACTTGGCTACAGGGCTAAAGATCGCAAGATCACCATTGTCGAGAGTGAGGCCAAGACCGTTCGTCATATCTTCCGTCGCTATCTCGAACTTGGAAGCATCGGTACGCTCCTTGAGGATCTACGAAAGAGCGGCATCACCACGAAGCGCCGACCTCTATCGACCGGCAAGATCATTGGAGGCATCCCGTTCGGCCGGGGACCGGTTGCTCATCTTCTCCGCAACCGCTTCTATATTGGCGAGGTCAAATACAAGAACGAGATCCTGCGAGGCGAGCAAAAGCCAATCATTGATCGCAAGCTGTTTGATGCCGTCCAAGCCAAACTCGACCAGCAACGCCAAGCAACCGCCAAAGCCAGAAATAACTCCGAGGCTCTACTCATGGGCCGCATATTCGATGACCGCGGCAACCGGATGACACCGACCTCGAAGCTCAAAAAGGGGGTTCGCTATCGCTACTACATCTCGGGCAACCTCTTACAGGGTCAGCCCCGTAACGTCGGCAGTGTCCCACGTGTGCCGGCCCCACTGATTGAGAAGCTGGTGATTGATGGTATTCGGAAACGCCTGAAGCAGACCGAGCTTTCCTCATCAATCGTCCGCGATCACATTGCACGTGTTGAAGTTGGCTTGAAGACGTTGAAGGTTGAGCTCTCGGCCCACGCGGATCAACTAAAGGCCAAGGGCAGATCAAGATCCGCCATCACTATCCCCTGGTCCAAACCGCCCTCCAAAGTCGCAAGAGAAATCATCCCACCGGCAAAATCATCACAACGCATGGATAAAAGACCCATCCGATCCGAAACGCGAGCAAAGCTCGTCCAGGCGATCGCTCAAGGTCGACATTGGGTCGACGAACTCATCTCGGGCAGCGTCACATCTACCCAACAAATCGCCTCACGCGAACAATGCAGCCTGCGGCAAGTCAATTTGACCATTTCCCTGGCATTTCTATCTCCAACCTTGGTCAAGGCTGCTGTAGACGGACAGCTTCCGAGAGGAGTTGGAATATCGACCATTCGCGATTTACCCGAGCTCTGGGCAGCCCAACACCGAAGCCTTGGCCTACAGCCCTGATTGGCTGGGGAACAGGATTTTCCAGCCACAGAGACAAACCGCCAAAATCAAACGTATGCGGGTCTCTGAAACCGATTGAGCCGCCAGGTAGTTTCAGAAAGCCCGCCAATAGCGGGCTTTGCTCGTCGATCTCGCGATATCGCGGATATCGAAGGACTGCGTGGTGGGCCCGGCAGGACTCGAACCTGCAACCAGACCGTTATGAGCGGTCGGCTCTAACCATTGAGCTACAGGCCCCGCCGGTCCCTTGCGGGCAACGGTGCAACCACCCCATACAATGACCGCTGACGGCGGGCAACCTCAGGCGACCTCGTCCGCCAATTCATCGATGGCATCGTACACCTGGTCCAGATCGCTTGCCGTGCTGCAATAGGGCGGCATGAGGTAGATCGTGCTGCCGAGCGGCCGGACGAGCAAGCCTCGCGCGAGAAATCCGCGATAAAGGCGCGGGCCGATATCAGCCAGATAACCGGCGTCCTTCGCCACGATGTCGAGCGCGGCAATGGTCCCGATCTGGCGCACACCGGTGAAACGTTTGTCACTGCGAAACCGTTCGAGCCTCTCCTTATGCAGCGCCGCGAGCGACTTGATACGCTCCATCACCGGCTCGCGCTGCCAGATTTCCAGATTGGCCAGCGCCGCCGCGCAGGCAATCGGATTCGCGGTGTACGAACTGGAATGAAAGAACGTCTTGCTGCGGTCCGTCGAGTAATGCGCGTCAAAAATTTCGGCGCGGCACAGCGTTACCGCCAGCGGCACCGAACCGCCGGTCAGGCCTTTCGAATAGCAGGCGATATCGGGCGCGATACCGGCCTGCTCGCATGCGAACAATGTGCCGGTCCGTCCCCATCCGGTCATGACTTCGTCGGCGATGAACAGAACGTCGTGCGCCTCGCAGATGCGCTTCATCTCGGCCAGAATGTTCGGCGGATAGATCAGCATGCCGCCCGCACCGAGAACGAGCGGTTCAACAATCAATGCAGCGACATCGCCGCGCTTGCACGCTGCTTTCAGCGCATCGAACGTCGCCTGCTCGCGCCCGGACACGGGGAAGGGAATTCGCTCAACGTCAAAGAGCAGCGGGTCGTAAGGTGCGTTAAACACACCGCGCTCACCGACCGACATGCCGCCGATGGTGTCGCCGTGATACGCACCTTCGAGTGCGAGGATACGGCTGCGTTTGGCACCGAGATGACGCCAATAGCCTAACGCCATCTTGAGCGCGACCTCGACCGAGGTCGAGCCGCTATCGGAGAAGAAGACATATTCAAGCTCAGGCGGTGTGATCGCAACGAGATGGCGGGCAAGCTTCTCCGCCGGCTCGTGCGTGAATCCCGCGAAGATCACCTGATCGAGCCGATCGGCCTGATCCTTGATCGCCTGCATGATGTGGGGGTGACGGTGACCGTGAGTCACCACCCACCAGGACGATATCGCGTCGAAGATGCGGCGGCCATCGGCGGCCTCCAGCCACGCACCCTCGCCTCGCGCGATCAGCGTCGGGTCAGGTTGAACGGCATGCTGCGTGAACGGATGCCATACCGGAGATCTGGATGTCATCAGGCCACGTCCTTCAGAAAATCGCCGACGGTAAAGTGCTGCGCGAACGCTGCACGCAGCGTCTCGTGCGTGAGCGAGGCGAGATGTGGCAGCCTGCCAAGACGTTGCACTTGCCCCATGCTCGCGATTACTGTTTCCGACTCACGATTTTCATCGCCAATGAAAGCAATGCCGAGCAGCGGAATGTCACGTGCGCGCAAGGCTTCGATCGACAACAGGCTGTGATTGATGGTCCCGAGCGCCGTGTGCGCGCACAACACGACCGGCGCGCGCCACCGCGCCATGACATCTACGTATGTCAGGCTCTCCGTCAACGGCACCATCAGACCGCCAGCCCCTTCGATCACCAGCGGCCGGTCGACTTCCGGCAAGGCAAGCGCGACCGGATCGATTGTGACACCATCAAGTCTCGCGGCCAGATGTGGCGAGGCTGGGGTCTTCAGACGATAGGCTTCACGCAGCACACGCTGCCCGGGAAGCCCCGATAATCGCGAGACAACATCGCGATCGGTTTCCTCCTCAACGCCGGCCTGAACCGGCTTCCAGTAGTATGCATCGAGAGTACCGGCGAGCGCCGCTGAAAAAACCGTCTTCCCGATTCCGGTATCGGTGCCGGTGACGACAATGCGGACGTTCATGCGGCTTCCCGCATATCTTCGGCCAGAGCCTCGAACAGCGACGCGACAGTGGCTTCGTCGACATTCAATGTCAGCGCGATCCGCAGCCGCGCCGTCCCTTCCGGAACAGTCGGTGGACGGATGGCGCGAATATCGAAACCTCTCTGTTGCAGAGACGCCGCGACGGCGACCGCCGCGCGATCCGCGCCGATAATCACAGGGAGAATTTGCGAGCCGGATGGCGCGATATTGCAGCGGCGATAGAGTTCGTCGCCCGCGAACCTGACCAGACGCGCGAGCCGCTCGCGGCGCTCCGGATTGGTTCTGGAGATATGAAGCGCGGCGCGCGTGATCGCCGCCACCAGCGGCGACGGCGCGGTCGCGAAAATGAAGGGACGGGCACGATTGACGAGAAAATCGCGGATCGTGCGCGGCGCGAGGATGAAGCCGCCGACAGTGCCGAGCGCCTTCCCGCAGGTGTGCAAGGTAATGACGTTGTCGCGACCCTCAAATGCAGCAGCAAGCCCCCGCCCTTGCGGACCGAGTACACCGGTGGCATGCGCCTCGTCGACGACAAGCATCCCGTCATGACGATCGGCGACAGTCAGAAGTCCGGCGATATCGGGGCTGTCGCCGTCCATGCTATAAAGGCTCTCAACCGAGATCCATGGACGGCCCTTGCCGCCAGCCGCACGCCAGCGGACGATCGCAGCATCGAAAGCATCGACATCGTTGTGCGGAATGCTCGCGGCCTCGGCGCGGCCGCGCCGCATCCCTTCATGAACACTTGCGTGGATCAGTTCGTCATGGACGACAAGATCGTCCTGCTGTGGCAGCGTTGAAAAGATCGTGAAGTTCGCGACATAACCGCCGCCGAAATAGAGCGCAGTCTCCGCGCCGAAATAGGAAGCGGCCTCGCTTTCGAGCGCCTCGTGCTCGTCGTGATTTCCACGCAGCAGGCGCGACCCGCCAGACCCAACAGGAACGCCGCGCGCAACCGCCTCCGCGGCGGCTCGCTTCAGTTCATCGGACTCGGCAAGGCCCAGATAATCGTTCGATGTGAAATCGATTCCGGCGCGGCCGCGAAGCGACCTCAGCCGGCCCTTGCCCGCGAGGTCGCGCAAATCGGCTTCGAACTTCTCATGCATGCATCAAATCCCGTCTGCAACGATGGAGGATGGATGCGGGCACATGCCGCAAGTTTACAGCTTTTGATTCTTTTCATTGACGAGAACCACGCGCGGCTGATGCTGCCGTGCCTCGGCTTCATCGAAATTCGCATAAGCCACGATGATCACCTTGTCGCCCATCATCGCCAGCCGCGCGGCCGCTCCGTTCAGGCCGATGATGCCGGAGCCCGCAGGCGCTTCGATCACGTAGGTCGAGAAACGCGCACCGGTGTCGATATTGTAGATGTCGACCCGTTCATTGATCAGGAAACCGGCGGCGTCGATCAGGGTGCGGTCGATCGAGATCGAGCCCTCATAATGCAGATCAGCCTCCGTCACCCGCGCACGGTGGATCTTGCCCTTCATCATCGTGACTTGCATCGGCCTGCCCTGGTTCCGGCGCGGACGCCTCGCGCGCAAGTCCGTTAGGACGGGCGCTCGCCCGGGTCAAGACTTTAGGGGCGGATAGCTGTCAGGCGAAAGCCATGCGCCGGCGGGCGCGCAGCAGCAGCGCGACGACAATGGTGATGTTCAATGCATTCCAGCCAGCGCCGTTCAGGAAGGCAGCGGCGTAGGAACCGGTCGCGTCGAAAATTACGCCGGAAATCCAGCCCCCGAACGACATGCCGATGACCGACGCGAAGATGACGATGCCGACACGGGTTGCGGCCACACTTGAGGGCATCGATTCCCGTATAATGATGGCGTAGCTCGGCACGATGCCGCCCTGAAACAGGCCGAACATCGCGGAGATGATGTACAGCGACGTCAGCCCATCGAAGAACAGATAGAACATCAGTGCGACGCCCTGTGCGATCGAGCCGACCAGCAGCGTGCGCAACCCGCCGATGCGGTCGGCGAGAAAACCGGAGCCGATCCGGCTGACGATTCCGAACGCGAGCATCAGCGACAGCATTTCGGCGCCGCGCGCCACGCCATAACCAAGATCGCCGCAATAGGCGACGATATGAACCTGCGGCATCGACATTGCCACACAGCAGGCAACGGCCGCGATGCCAAGCACGGCCGTGAGAGCATTGGTGCCGATCTGCAGATCGACGCGCGGCGGCGGCGCATCTGCGTGCGAGCGGGCGGTTTCACCACCGATCTGCCAGCGTAGAATTGCGACCACAATCATCATCACAATAGTGCAGCCGATACCGATCGCGATGTGCGTGATGCGCCATCCGGCATAGGCCGTGCCGCGTTCGACAACGGTGGGCCAGAACGTACCTGCGATGTAATTTCCGCTGGCGGCAATGGTGACGGCCAGCCCACGGTGGCGATCGAACCAGTGCGATGCCTCGGTCATCAGCGGCCCGAAAGTTGCCGCGGCGCCGAGTCCAATCAGGAAGTGCATCAGGTTGAATTGCCATAGCGCCGCGGCATAGCCGGCGCCGACGTAACCGAACAGCATGGCGACCATGCCGATCGCAATCGCAAGCACAATGCCGAAGCGATCCGACAACTTGCCCATTGTCACACCGCCGAGGCCAAAACCGAGCATCGTGCAGGTGAAGGCCAGCGATGCAGCGCCCCGGGTCGCGCCGAAGTCGGCTTGGACGATGGGGATGACCACCACCACCGACCACATGCCGACGCTGCCAATCGACCCGATAATGAGGGCAATACCCAGCCGTGCCCACGCCGCGCGTGAGTCCGGCGTGAACGCCGCTGGATGAGAGTCAGAATCGATGGAACCCGGCACGGAGGCAACTTCGTCGGCCTTGCGCTGCCGGTCAAGTCATTCTCCGAATGGGGGTTATGCGAGAATATCATCCTCCCGCGCGCGACATTTCAGCCGCCGGCTTTCCCGTTAACTCTTTACTAACCATAAACTGGGCAAATTTTGCCGGGTGAAGTCGAGTGTCGTCGGTCGCAGTACGGGGGAATGCCCGTGGATGCCAGTGCGGTGCCTCACTTTAGGAACGGTGGCCCTTCGGCCGCCGCCCAAACCTTTGGGGCTCGCGAGCGACATTCGCGAGGGGAAGCGGCGACGATGGTTGATGTGACGGCAGGCCAGGGCACTGCGGCGACCGGCTCCGGATTTCCCAGTTTCAGCGACATCGGCACGATGCTCCGGCGCGGCGATCTCGCGCTTGCCTTCGGTGTTCTTACCATTCTCGTGGTGCTCATCCTGCCGCTCCCCGCGGTGGTGCTGGACCTGTTTCTGGCGATCTCGATCACGCTTTCGATCCTGATCCTGATGACGGCGCTGTTCATCCAGACCCCGCTGGAATTCTCGGCGTTCCCGACCGTCCTGCTGATCTCGACCATGCTGCGCCTGTCTCTCAACATGGCGTCGACCCGTCTGATCCTCTCACACGGCCATGAAGGCACCGCCGCCGCTGGACACGTCATCGAGGCATTCGGCAACTTCGTGATGAGCGGCAATTTCGTCATCGGAATTATCGTCTTCACAATCCTTGTCATCGTGAACTTCGTCGTGATCACCAAGGGTTCGGGCCGTATCGCCGAAGTGGCGGCGCGCTTCCACCTCGACTCGATGCCCGGCAAGCAGATGGCTATCGACGCCGACCTCTCCGCCGGCCTGATCGACGAGAAGGTGGCCAAGCAGCGCCGCAAGGAGCTCGAGGACGAAAGCGGCTTCTTCGGCGCCATGGACGGCGCCTCCAAATTCGTGCGCGGCGACGCCATCGCTGGCCTGCTCGTGGTGTTCATCAACGTGATCGGCGGCATCATCATCGGCGTCGCGCAGCAAGGTATGGGCTTCGCGGATGCGGCCCGCACCTACACGCTGCTGACGGTGGGCGACGGCCTCGTCACACAGGTCCCGGCGCTGATCGTCTCGACCGCCGCGGGCCTGCTGGTGTCGAAGGCGGGCGTTACCGGCGCCGCCGACAAGGCGATGATGAAGCAGTTGTCGGGCTATCCGCAGGCGCTCGGCATGTCGTCTGGCGTGATGCTGGTGCTGGGGCTGCTGCCCGGCATTCCGATGCTGCCATTCCTTCTGCTGGGTGGCGGAGCAGGCTGGCTCGCCTGGAATGCGCGCACGCATAATCGCGCCGCCAAGGTCGAGGAAGCCCGCGAGGCGGCTGCTCCGGCGGCGGCCGCTGCTGCCGCAGCCGCTGCCGAGGAACCGATCTCGAGCGCGCTGAAGATCGACGACCTCAAGATTGAGCTTGGTTACGCGCTGCTGCCGCTAGTCAACGGGCCGGACGGCACCGACCGTCTTACCGACCAGATCAAGGCACTGCGCCGCTCGCTCGCGACCGAGATGGGCTTCGTGATGCCGGCCGTGCGCATTCTGGACAACGTGCAGCTCGAGGCGAACACCTACGTCATCAAGATCAAGGAAGTCGATGCCGGCACCGGCCGCATCTGGGCCAACCAGTTCATGGTCATGGACCCGTCGGGCAACCAGGTCACCATTCCGGGCACCCACACCACCGAACCGACATTCGGATTGCCCGCGACCTGGGTCGATGCATCACTCAAGGAAGAAGCCTCGCTGAAGGGCTACACGGTGGTGGACTCCGCGACCGTTCTCTCCACGCATCTCACTGAACTGCTTAAAGGCAATATGTCTGACCTGTTGTCCTATGGCGAGGTGCAGAAGCTCTTGCGCGACCTGCCCAAGGAACAAGGCGAACTGGTCAAGGATATCGTGCCAAACCAGATCACGGTCTCCGGCATCCAGCGCGTCCTGCAACTGCTGCTGGCCGAGCGCATTTCGATCCGGGATCTCTCCACCATTCTTGAGGGCATTGCCGATGCGCTCGCCTTCTCGCGCAATCCGGCGACGCTGGCCGAGCATGTGCGGACCCGGCTGGCGCGGCAGATCTGCGCGCAGAACACATCGATGAACGGCTACCTGCCGCTGATCGCGCTCGGCGCAAAGTGGGAGCAGGCGTTCGCGGAATCGCTGATTGGCACAGGCGATGAACGCAGCCTCGCCATGCAGCCATCGAAACTGTCAGAGTTCATGACTGCGGTGCGCGACCGTTTCGAACAGGCGGCCCGTGAAGGCGAGGCGCCGGTGCTGGTGACCTCAGCGGCGATCCGGCCTTTCGTGCGCTCGCTGGTGGAACGTTTCCGGGCCCAGACGACTGTCCTGTCGCAGTCGGAAATCCATCCCCGGGCACGCCTTAAAACGGTGGGAAGCATCTAATCCGGCATCGGATTTCCATAAAAACGCCTGCGGCAAATTGGTCACAGACAAGCTTTTCATAAAGATTCCGAAATCTTCACAGGCCAGCGCCCTTCAATCAAAAATACTAAGCAATTGAAAATATTGATATATTTTAGAGTGGTTTATTGACCTCTCGGAAGTTCAAGACATTTCACTCGTTTGTGAACGATGCTTGGAAACGAATCCCTGCCAATTACGTTGATTAGAGCGTGGGGTTGAACCCACGGGCATGCGAGCGAGACAAACGTTCGACTGCATCAAAAGGCGGCGGGAGGTTTTTATGAACCATTCGTTTTATAGCGCGGACCGCATGACTCATTTGAAGATCGTCGTTGTGGCGCTCGTCGCCGCAATCGGTGTTGCTGGTCTCGGAATCTCTGCTCGCCTTTCGGATAACGGCCTCACGCAGACGGCGCGTGCCACCGGTCCGGCAATCAAAGCCAACAAAGCCGTTGTCATAACCAGTTCGGAACAATCGGCGATCCGCTAACGAATTTCACGAATTCACAAGGCTCTCTTCCCCGCCCCCCGAAGTCGCCTTGTGATAGCTCAGAAGACCCCAAGTCTGAGAACAGAAAACGCCCGCTCCCCACGGGCGTTTTTTGTTGTACTCATTTCTCAGGATCTCAGCGTAGCTGCGCAGGAAGCGCGGGTACGCTCTCGACCAGCTTGCCGCTGTAAACGATCGGCCCGGTGGGAGCGCCGGTGGGCGAACCACCCTCCGGCTCGGCGGTCACTGCGTAAGTGGCCCTGTTGATCGTATCGCTGTCATACGCCGCCAGCCCCGGACGGATGGTGAAATCGCTGCCGCCGATCACGCCAAGGGACCGTGGACGTTGCAGCCTGTCGGATACCAGCCAAAGCTCATAGCTTTTGCCGGGCTCCGGCGTGGCGCTAACCTTGCGAACCGTGAAGTTCTTCGTCGCCGTATCCACTGTGAGAATGAAAGCCGGCGCAGCTGCATTCTGCTGAAGCACAGCGACAAACTGCGCAGCCGCTGCGGGCGTTGGCGCAGGCGCCGCGACCTCGACAACCTTGACCTGCGGCTTGACCCGCAATTGCTCCGGCAGGAGTTCAGGGCGATTGGCTTGAAGCACAATCACGCCAGCAAGCGATGCCGCGACCGCCGTCATGACCCAGCCGAACGCCGATCCATCGCGCTTGCGAGCAGCCAATGGAACGACATTGGATGGCGGGACAGCAGCCGGCTCAGGGATGATCTCCGGCGACGCCACGGCCGGAGGGGCTTCCGCCGATGCATCGGTCGATCCAGCTGCGGCGACGGGTGGCTCTGTCTGCTCAGCAACCGCGGGCGTCAGTTCTGGCTGCTCTGCTGCGGCCGGTTCTTCTGGTTTGGGCTCTTCCTTGGGCTCTTCAACCGGCTCCGGCTGAGGTCCAACCAAGCCGAGCGCTGCGCTGATATTGTCCCACAGATGCGCCGGCGGCTCGATCGGAGCAACCATCTGATGCAACGGACTGAGCTTGCGATCCCACGCATCGACCACTTCCATGAAGCCGTGATCGACGATCATCATGGTTTCGACGAGCGCACGCTCGTCGGCACTAAGCGTGCCGAGTGCGTATTCCGCGGCGAGCGCGATATGGTCTTCGCTGTAGTTCATCTCATCCCAAACCAAGGCATCCGCGAATTTCGATCATGCTGCGCCGTAGCCAGGTCTTGACCGTGTTCAGCGGCGTATTGAATTTCTCCGACAATTGCTCGCGGCTCCATCCATTGTAGTAAGCCAGCAGCACAAGTTTCTGGCGCTCGGGATCGAGTTGCCCGACACACTCCAGAATCCGCTTCAACTCCTCCGTCATTTCCCGTCGCGCCAGCGGGTCCGGAATATCTGACGCGACCTCCATGGCGACCGGCTCGTCTTCGATCGACGTCTCACTCCGCTTGCGCACGACATCGATCGCCCGGTTGCGGGCGATCGAAACCATCCAGGTAATCGGAGAAGCCAATGAAGGATTGAACTGACCCGCACTGTGCCATATCTTGACGTAGGCTTCCTGGACCACCTCCTCGGCAAGATCCTGACGCCTCAATATACGGAGCACCACGCCAAAGAGTTTCGCCCGTGTGGCAGCGTAAAGGCGCTCAAATGCCGCCTCGTCCCCCTTCGCAACCGATGCGAGCAGCCAGATCAACTCAGCCGGCGTCAGCATTAAACTTCCTCAAAAATACGTCGCTCTGTCGTACCCGGCCGAGTCGGAAATCGAAGCCGCTCTCGCCGTCTCGTATCACATCTTGCCGATATCCGGTCCAGCTTCCCGCCTCGACCTCAAGGCGCGAAAAAACAAAACCCGGGCATTGCGGCCCGGGTCTCATATCACGGAAACATATCGCAAAAACCCGCCTTGTGAGTTCAGGCGCAGGACCTGCGGCAATAAAGCAGGTCCACCAAGGCGGACGGGGCCGGCAACCGCCGGGGCGCGCCAGACCTCAGGCCATCGCGCCGATCCGCGAACGCATCAAGCCGATGCTGTCGAGATCAGCCTGCTCCCGGGCGCTTTCCTCGGCGCGCTCGCGCGCCTGATCGCGCTCGTCGAGCAGCTCGACCTTCTTGAGCTCCTCGAACGCCTCGCCCAGCACGGCCTTGGCATCCTCGAGCTGAACCCGCAGCTCGTCTGCGGAACGGGTCAGATTTTCCCGGCGCTGAATGGCTGCCTTGGCGTAGGTGGGATAAGCGAAGTGCGTGGGATCGTTAATGCCAGCACGGTCCTGCTCATGCTGGATTTCGCGCTCCAGATCGACTGACATACGCTGGAAGTCGGCGATCATGCCCTCGATCTGCGCAACCCTGCGGCGCTTTTCGTCGACCTGAAACTTCTTCAGGCGGATCAGCGTTTCACGTGACTTCATCGACTCATACTCCCCAGAAGTCCCAACCAGAAAGCGGGACGGAACCGGCATCCCCGCAAGGGCCCCTCCGGTCAAACACAGATGGCGGGATCATGGCGCGACAAAGTTAGCGTTCCGTTTCCAAGGTTTGCAGGATTTGCTCCAATCGCCGGTAGCCCTCCCCGATTCCTGTGGATTCATCCTTGGCCTGCCGCAGGAAGGTCTCGAGCGGCTCGTGCAGCCGGATGGCCTCATCGACCTCCGGGCTCGACCCAGCGCGATACGCCCCCAACCGGATCAGTTCCTCCATATCGGCATACGTTGCCATGACCTGCCGGGCTCGAGTCACGCTGGGAAGAAAGGCTGGATCGGCGGATCGGGGCATGGTTCGGGAGACCGATTTCAGGATGTTGATGGCCGGATAGCGTCCGCGCTCGGCAATTGAGCGCTGCATGACGATATGGCCATCGAGGATACCGCGCACTGCGTCGGCTACCGGCTCATTGTGATCGTCGCCGTCCACCAACACCGTGAAGATGCCGGTGATCGTGCCTTCTCCCAGTCCCGGCCCCGCCCGCTCCAGCAGTTTCGGAAGTTCGGTGAACACCGTCGGCGTATAGCCCTTGGCGGTTGGCGGCTCTCCGGCGGACAGTCCGATTTCACGCTGCGCCATCGCAAAGCGTGTCACCGAGTCCATCATGCACATCACATCCTTGTCTTCATCGCGGAAGTACTCCGCGATTGCCAAGGTCAGGTAAGCCGCTTGCCGCCGCATCAATGCGGGCTCGTCGGAGGTCGCCACCACCACCACCGAGCGCGCCAGGCCTTCCTCACCAAGATCGTCCTGCAGGAATTCCTGCACCTCGCGGCCGCGTTCGCCGATCAGGCCGATCACCGAGACGTCCGCATCCACGTTGCGCGCCAGCATCGACAGCAGCACCGACTTGCCGACGCCGGAGCCGGCGAAGATGCCCATGCGCTGGCCGCGGCAGCAGGTCAGAAACGTGTTGAGTGACCGCACGCCGAGATCGAGCGGCGGCCCGACCCGCTTGCGGGAATGCGCAGGCGGCGGCGCGTTGCGGTAAGGCATCGGCGACGGGCCTTGAATCAGAGGTCCCTTGCCATCGATCGGCTCGCCCATCGCATTGACGACTCGCCCGAGCCACGACGCGGATGGGCGCACCTGGCTGGCGGCATTGGCGATCACCGCACGGCAGCCACGGCGGACACCCTCGAGACCGGCAAAGGGCATCACCACCGCATTGTTGCCAGTGAAGCCGATGACCTCGCATGGGATGAAACGGTTGTTGCCGGTCTCGACAACGATGCGCGCGCCTACCGACATGGCATGGATCGGTCCTGCGATCTCCACCATGAGGCCGCGCACCCCGACGACACGGCCATAAATATTGACGCCGTCGATGTCGGAGATCTGCTCGGCGAGGGCCTTCATTGCGAAAACCTTAAGTTTCCGCGATTCCGCCGCTTCCCCTTAACCCCGTGTTTACCCGCATCGTTAATCATTGCGTCACTGTCTTTGATGACTGAGAGCGCTCGACCTTCAGAACAAAGGGGTGAGTCGCAGGAGTCGGTTAGGCCCGCCTCTTAATGTGGAACTTGAATGGCTAGGCTACAAAAAGCTGCTTACACGCAACATCTTAGTGCGATTCGACAAAAATTGCACGATAGAGCTTGCAGACACGAATCAGCATTTGTTAACCATATGTCGTCAGGATCCGAATCAGTTGTTCAAAGGCGTTTCCAGTGCCGCGAGTAGGCGGCCGGCCTGACGCCCGGAGCGGCGACTATAGGGGACTGGCATGCGCGTATTGCTGATAGAAGATGACAGCGCCACTGCGCAGTCGATCGAGCTGATGCTCAAATCCGAGAGCTTCAACGTCTACACGACGGATCTTGGAGAAGAGGGCGTCGACCTCGGAAAACTTTACGATTACGACATCATCCTGCTCGACCTGAACCTCCCGGACATGTCCGGATATGATGTTCTCAAGCAGCTGCGTGTCTCGAAGATCAAGACACCCATTCTGATCCTCTCCGGCCTCGCCGGCATCGAGGACAAGGTCAAGGGTCTCGGCGTCGGCGCCGACGACTACATGACCAAGCCCTTCCACAAGGACGAACTGGTCGCCCGCATCCACGCGATCGTCCGCCGTTCCAAGGGGCACGCCCAGTCGGTCATCCAGACCGGCGATCTGGTGGTCAATCTCGACACCAAGACCGTCGAAGTCGGTGGCCAGCGCGTCCACCTGACGGGCAAGGAATACCAGATGCTGGAGCTGCTCTCGCTCCGCAAGGGCACCACCCTCACCAAGGAGATGTTCCTCAATCATCTCTACGGCGGCATGGACGAGCCCGAACTCAAGATCATCGACGTCTTCATCTGCAAGCTGCGCAAGAAGCTTGCGAACGCTTCAGAAGGCCGTAACTTCATCGAAACCGTCTGGGGCCGCGGCTACGTGCTGCGTGAGCCGCACGACGATGAGGTTCGCATTCCTGCCTGACACGGGTTGTATCGAGAGCCTGTGCGGCTCTCACCTCCCAGACTGAACCCCGCCGCAAATGGCGGGGTTTTTGTTTGGAAGAGCGCAACCCGGACAAGTTGCAGCCGGCTTTCGGCCATTGCGCCGCCTGCAAAAGCATAAGGCGAACTGGGGCTCCGGCCGATAGGGCAAATTCAGTCCGCGCGCTTTCGGAACCGATCCGCCGCTCTGAAGCTTGCTAGCGTCGACAGCGTGCCGGAGTGGAGGCGGGGCGCCATCAGCTTGCGGCGAATGCCTTTTGACCACGCATGCCCATTCCCGGCGCCAAAGATGGCGATGATATCCGCGCGGGATTCGGGGCATACACCCCGCGAAGGTCTGGGCAGGCCCGGTAAGCATCGGTCAGTCCGATCACGGTCTCTGCCGCGCCGAGGAACAGGAAGCCGTCCGGTTCATTCACCTTCTGCATCCGCCCGAACACGTCGATCTTGGTGGGCTGATCGAAGTAGATCAGCACGTTCCGGCAGAAGATGATGTCGAAGATCCCGAAGTGGGAGAAATCCTGCAACAGGTTGGCCTGCTGATAGCGGACCATGGCACGGATATCGGGATTGAGCTGCCAGACATCCCCGACCTGCTTGAAATGCTTCACCAGCAGTTGGATCGGCAGTCCACGCTGGACTTCGAACTGGCTGTAGATTCCGGACTTCGCCTTTTCGAGGACCTCCAGCGACAGATCGGTCGCAACGATCTCGGCCCGCCAGTCCGGAGGCAAGGCTTCCTTCAAAAGCATGGCGAGCGAATAAGGCTCCTGCCCGGTCGACGCCGCCGCGCACCAGATGCGCAGGCTGCGGCGGTTTGCACGCGCCTTCAGCAAATTGGGCAGCACCGTATCGCGGACATTCTCGAACGGCACCTTGTCGCGAAAGAAGAACGTTTCATTGGTCGTCATCGCCTCGACGACGTCGACGGTCAACGCTTCCGCGCCAGACTTGATTTTCTGCACAAGTTCACTGATGCCTGAAATGCCTGCCTTGCGGGCAAGCGGAAGCAGACGGCTTTCGATCAGATACTGCTTGTCGGACGACAACAGCAGGCCGGAGCGATCCTTCAGAAGCTTGCGCAGATATTCGTAATCCAGTGGTGTCACCCGCGAACTCCTGAAAATACCCGAACAACCTTGGAAGCGATCTGGTCGAGCGGCAGAATGGCCGCACAGACACCAGCATGGGCCACGGCGCCCGGCATACCCCACACGACACTGGTGGCTTCATCCTGCGCGATGACATTGCCGCCGGCGGCGACGATGGTCCTGGCGCCCTGCGCACCGTCCGACCCCATCCCGGTCAGCACCACCGCAAGGATACCGGCCTGCCAGATCTCGGCTGCCGAGGCGAACAGCGGATCGACCGCCGGCTTGCAGAAGTTGATCTGCGGCCCGTCGTCGAGAGCAATCACCGTGTTCGCGCCCGAGCGCGCAACGCGCATATGGCGACCGCCTGGAGCGAGATAGATCTGCCCCGCCTTGACCGTCTCGCCGTCGACCGCCTCATGAGCAGGACGCCCGCTCGCTCGCGCCAGATGTTCCGCGAGAATGGTGGTGAAGGTCGGCGGCATGTGCTGGGTGATAAGGACCGGATGCTGGTCGATCACCGGACCGATACCGGCGACCAGATTCATCAGCGCCTGCGGGCCACCCGTCGAAGAACCGATCACAAGGACACGCGGCGTGGCCGCGCTGAATGGCCGGACCATCAGCTTGGGCTGCGCAACCGGCGGCATCGTGCCGGCGGATGTCCGGGGCAACGGCGCGCGTACCGGCTGCGCGGCCGGCGAGAGCGAAGGACTGGGAACAACCGCCGGACGGCGCAGACGAGCGCCGAGGTGACGTATCTTTTCGATCAGGTCGCGCTTGAAGACGTCCGCGGCGGACATCTCGCGGGTGCTCTCGGGCTTTGGAATGTAATCCGACGCACCGAGCGACAGCGCCTTGAAGCTGATCTCCGCGTTCCGGCGGGTCAGCGTCGACGCCATGATGATGACGAGATTGCGCTTCTTCTCAAGCAGCAGCGGCAGCGCCGAAATGCCATCCATATCCGGCATTTCGATATCGAGTACGACCACATCGGGATCAACCCGGACGACCTGGTTGACCGCATCGAGCCCGGTGCGGATCGAGGCGACAACTGTCAGGTCCGGCTCCGCCTCAATCCAGCGAGAGATCAATCCGCGAATGACCGCAGAATCGTCGACGACCATGACGCGCAGCGGCTCGTGCCGCTGTGCGGACGAGCCCGGTGGGGTCAAAACTGCAACGCTCATGAAAAACCAACTCTACGCAACGAAACGACGACAACACTACACGACTTCAACAGACGATCCGGATACAGCACGCAATGGCAGCCGTTCCAGCGCAGAGCTTCAGATCAAACCGACCTCATGAAATTTCGCCGTCACGATTTCCTTGTCGAACGGCTTCATGATGTATTCATTGGCGCCTGCATGCAGCGCACGGGCGATGTGAGCGACATCGTTCTCGGTGGTGCAGAACACCACCTTCGGCTTGTCGCCGCCCGGCATCAGACGCAGATTGCGGAGGAATTCGTAGCCATCCATGACCGGCATGTTCCAGTCGAGCAGAATAGCGTCCGGCATTCCACGCTTGCAGACTTCCATGGCCTTCTCGCCGTCCTCGGCCTCTACGATCTGGAAGTCCAACCCTTCCAGAATGCGCCGCGCGACCTTCCGGATGACGCTCGAGTCGTCAACGATCAGACATGTTTTCATCTTAGCCTCTTTTTTCCTCAGTTCCCGTGTGGGCCGCTGTCACGGGGCTTTGCGTTACTTCCCAAATTGTTTTTAGGCAGCCAGCATGTCCGGATTGATTTCCAGAACGCGATCGACATCGAGAACAACCATCAATTGCCCCTCGAGCCGGTGAACGCCGCCTGCCATTTTCGCCATGCGCGGATCCAGATTGACCGGATTCACTTCGCGGCTATCGTCCGCGAGCTTGAGAACCTCGCCAATGCTGTCGATCAGCAACCCGTAAGATTCGCCGCGCAGATCGACACCTACCGCCATCGGCGGACGGCCGTCCTCGATCTTCGAAAGGCCGAGGCGTGCGCGCATATCGATCGCGGTGACGATTCGGCCGCGAAGATTGAGAACGCCTGCGACATCAGCCGACGCCAGCGGGACTCGCGTCAGCCGCTCCGGCATGAACACATCCTGAACCCGCGCAATCGGCAGCCCGAACAGCTGTCCGCCAATCATCGCGGTGACGTATTCGGTGATTCCGTGATCGGCGCCTTCGACGTTTGTATCCATTGTCATGTTCCTTACGCCGCGTGCTTGACGTCAGCGGTTTGTTCTTTCAGTGCGGCGATCAATCCCGGCCGATCGAATTTTGCGACATAGTCGTGGAAGCCCGCCTGACGGCCGCGTTCGATCGCCGCGGGTGAAACCACGGACGACAGCGCGATGATCGGCACGGTTTCCGTGCGGCGGTCGGAGCGGATCGCTTCGGCGAACTCGAAGCCATTCATGTCCGGCATCTCGATGTCGGTCAAAACGACATCGAACTGATTACCGGAGCGCAACACGGAAAGTCCTTCATGTCCGTTCTGTGCGACCGTGACGCGATAACCTGCCGCCTTCAGAACAGGCGCCAGCATGTTGCGGAAGAACGCGGAGTCATCAACCAGCAGAACGGTCTGGGCCGTTGCGGACAGACGCATTTCCTTGCGGCTAAACCAGTCGGCGAACGCCATCGGCAGGAAGTGTCCGACGTCGATCACTTCGGTGGCCTGGCCCTTCACGACCGCGGAGCCCAGCACGCCTTCGCGCGTACTCGCCACTTCAATGCTCAACTGCTCCTCGACGATATCGATGATTTCATCGACCACGAGACCCATCGAACGTCCGTCATCGGCGAACACCAGGATCGGCTGCACGCCGCTGTCGCGGATCGAAACGCCTTCGATCTCGACCAATGGCATCAACTGCTCGCGATACTGGACCATGTGACGGCCGTTCGACATCTCGATCTTCTCGACCGCGATCTCTTCAAGCCGGGTCACCAGCGCCAGCGGCACAGCCTTGGGCTGTGACGATCCCGCGCGGAACACCAGCAGGGAGGTCAACTGAGCATCCGAGCTCGAGCGCGTCGCGGCATTGTCGTCGCCGATCTCGCTTTGCGAAGCCGCCGCCGTGCCGAGCGACTGCGCGATGCCGTTCGGATCGATGATCATGATGACGGCACCGTCGCCGAGAATCGTGTTGCCCGAGAACATCCCGATATGGCGAAGCTTGGTGGACATCGGCTTGACCACGATTTCCTCGGTATGGAAAACGCCATCAACCACGATACCGAAGGTCTGGCTGCCGACCTGCGTGACCACAATGAAGCC
This sequence comes from Afipia sp. MLSD5-FHT05B12, assembly GCF_058793355.1. Taxonomy (NCBI): domain Bacteria; kingdom Pseudomonadati; phylum Pseudomonadota; class Alphaproteobacteria; order Hyphomicrobiales; family Nitrobacteraceae; genus Afipia; species Afipia sp. MLSD5-FHT05B12. Next base: position 44,788 of record NZ_JBXAFS010000018.1, on the reverse strand, counting down.
GTTCTCCGGATCTATCGAGGCACCGTCATCAATCTTGAGCAGCTTCTTCAGATGCATCAGCGGCAACAGCTTGTTGCGCAGCCGCAGAACGGGAGTGTCCTTGATCCGCTCGATGCGATGATCGGAATTGGAGCGCGCGCGCACCAGTTCGACAACGGACAGCTGCGGAATCGCGAAGCGATCACCGGCGGCTTCCACGATCAGCGCGGACACGATCGCCAGCGTCAGCGGAATCTTGATGGTGAAGCTCGACCCCTCGCCCGGCACGGACTTGACGTCGATGGTGCCGCCGATCTGATCGATGTTGGTGCGCACCACGTCCATGCCGACGCCTCGGCCGGAGACGCTCGTCACCGCCGCCGCCGTGGAGAATCCCGGCGCGAAAATGAACTTGTGAATCTGCGCCTCGGTCATCTTCTCGACGTCGGCTTCGGTGACGAGGCCGTTCTGCACGGCCTTCTGCTTGATACGCTCGGTGTTCAGGCCGCGCCCATTGTCGGCGATGCAGATGATGATGTGGCCACCTTCATGATAGGCGGAAACGCGGATCGTACCCTGCTCCGGCTTGCCGGCTGCGACACGGTCGGCCGTGGCCTCAAGACCATGATCGGCGGAGTTACGCACCATGTGCGTCAGTGGGTCCTTGATCAGATCGAGTACCTGACGATCGAGCTCGGTGTCGGCACCGTGCATTTCCAGTTCGATTTGCTTGCCGAGCTCGCTGGACAGATCGCGCACGATGCGCGGCAGTTTCTGCCAGGCATTGCCTATCGGCTGCATCCGCGTCTTCATGACGCCTTCCTGCAACTCGGCAGTAACATTGGAGAGCCGCTGCAACGGCACCTTGAATTCGGAATCCTCGTTACGGCGACTGATCTCGAGCAGCTGGTTACGTGTCAGCACCAGTTCCGACACCATGGTCATCAGATGTTCGAGGGTATCGACATTGACGCGAATGGACTGGTTCGCGATCTTGTCGCTCTCCGTCGTCTCATTCTCAATGACTGGCTTCTTCGGCTTTGCCGCTGCCGGCTTCGAAGCTTCAGCCTTCGGAGCTTCGGCCTTTGGCGCGGGCTGCTCAACCGGAGCAATCGACGGCGATACAACTTCGATTTCGGTTTCGCGGAAAGCACGCTCCAGTTCGTCGAGCGAAACTTCGCCGGGACGCAGTTCCCGTTCCAGCGTTTGATCGACCATCATGCCGGCGGCAACCGGCTTGGTTGCAGATGGCGCAGGTGCAGCAGGCGCAGCTTCCATCGCGGCCATGCCTTGCTCGACCATATGGTGAAGCGCGTCGATCAGATCGACATCGGTGCCTTCCGGCTCCGCTTCGGTGGCCTCGAGCTGGCCGAGAATTTCCTTGATGCGGTCGATGGTGTTCAGGATCAGCGTGACGGCTTCGCCGGTCACCGGCATGCCATCGCGGAATTTCCCCATCAGCGTCTCGGCTGCGTGAGCGAGCGCTTCGAGGCGCGGCAATCCGAGAAAGCCGCAGGTCCCTTTGATCGTGTGAACGAGCCGGAAGATATTATCGAGAATCTTCGCGTTGTTGGGATCCTGCTCGAAACGAACCAACTGGTTGTCGACAGTGTCGAGACTTTCGTTGGTCTCGGTAAGAAACTCACGCAACAGATCGTCCATGAATCAAGCCTTCACGCAAACGGGCGCGCAACACACGCCTCCCGGAATGCGGTCAGTTTCGACGCAAAGCGTTTAATATTGGTTGAGCATTTGGAAAAGAACGCGCTGAACAAGACGCTAAGACGCCGCCCCCGGCGTGAGATGACTCCGGGGGCCTATTCATTAAGAGTTTATGAAGATACCGCCGATGCTGTTTCTACCATACGCAAAATCGTCCGCGGCAACACGGTGCGAATATTGGAATCGGACCACTAGGCCGCGGTCACGACCACAGCGTCCGTTTCAGCAGCGAGCGATACCTTGAGTGCGCAGGCTTGTGCCAGCAGCGCTGTGTAGTACGGCTGGACCGCGTGCGCGGAAACAGAGCCGGCATTCTCGAGGTTCAATTGCGCGGCGACGTTCTGCGGTTCGCGGGCGTTGGCGCCGGCGGCACGAACGCGAAATCCCATCGTGTCGCCCTCGCCGACCGGATCGACGGTGAGTTCGCCGCCGCGCGGGATCGCCTGCTGTGCGATGACGAACATGTTCAGCAACAGCTTGACGCGGTTCTTCGCCATCAGGACGTGCGGCAAATTCCATGTGATCTTCGTCTTCTCGTCCTCCAGGTGATTGCGCGTCATCTTCTGCGCTTCGCCGAGATCGATCTGGGAGCCGGCCGATCCTGCCGCGCCATAAGCGATGCGGCAGAACTGCAACCGCGCGGAGGTTGATTTCGCGCTCTTGCGGATCAGGTCCAGCGCGAACTCCTTGTCGTCCTCCTTGTTGCTGCTATCGAACACCTCAAGGCCGTTGACGATGGCGCCCACCGGGTTGATGAGATCGTGGCAGACGCGCGAACACATCAACGCGGCGAGTTCGAGTGCATCGGGTGTGGGACCGGGAGTTGACGTGCCAGACATGAATTTCCTCGGATTTTCCAGCGATTTCCTGCGATCACGATGGCCGCTGGGTGCTGACGCAGCGAATCATGCGTGCTTTATGGTTGATACACTGCGGCTGGCCCTGCGGCCACCGAGGCGCGATATCAACCACAGCGGATTGAAGGCTGATCTATGACCGAAATCTCCAGTCCCGCGATTGATCGCGATGCCGCAGCCGCCCTGATGGAGCCGCTGACGGACATCGTCGTGCAGGCCGGCGCGGCAATCCTCGCGGTCAGCCGTGCCACCATGCAGGTCGAGGGAAAATCCGACGGTTCTCCCGTCACGGAAGCAGACATGGCGGCCCACCGCATCATCGCGGAAGGCCTTACGAACCTCGCGCCGGATATTCCGGCCCTGTCCGAGGAGCGCACCGACCTGGCCGCACGCCCCTACAAGAACAGCTTTTTTCTGGTCGACCCACTCGACGGCACCAAGGAGTTCGTTGCCGGGCGAGACGAGTTTACCGTCAATGTCGCGCTCATTACCCACGGCTCGCCGGTGCTCGGAATTATCGCTGCCCCCGCCTTGGGGCTGGTCTGGCGGGGCATTGTTGGCCGGGGGGCGGAGCGGCTGCTGATGACCAAGGATGGCAAGGCCCGCTCGGCCCAGCCCATCCACACCCGCCCTCATCCCGGTCCTCGCGCAGCCTGGATCGTGGCCGTAAGCAGGTCGCACGGCGATAAACGGACCGAAGCCTTCATCGCGGCCCGGCCCGGAGCGATCCGGCAAGCGCTGGGTTCGGCGGTCAAGTTCGGCCGGATCGCCGAAGGCGGCGCCGACATCTATCCCCGGCTGTCCCCCACCTCCGAATGGGACGTGGCGGCGGGCCATGCCGTGGTGACGGCCGCGGGCGGCAAGATCACCGACGGCAAGGGCGGCCCGCTCCGCTTCGGGGAAGCGCGCGAGGATTTCTTGGTCCCTGAATTTATCGCTTGGGGCGATCCGGCGGTCAGTCCGGTCGAGACTTAGCAATCAGGCCTTGGCAATCACGCCTTGGCAGAATTCATCTGGGGAGTTCCGGACCTACCAGTTCTTCATGGATCTGGCTTCCCGACTCGTTGGTGACGCAGACCCTGAGGTTGGCTTCGTGACCGCGGCCTTGTTGCCGCATTTCTCTCGCAAGCATTTTGCTGTGCTCGATGGCTTCCGAGTCGAGCCTGAGGGACACTCCAAACCTGTCCCTCACCGTCACGCCGTCCCTGATGTCAAAAAAGTATGTCTGCACGATAAACCTTGCTGGCGTTCTGGCAGCGAATTTGCCGTCAGTTCGCGTTTGAATGGGTGGCCATCGAAAGGATCGCCAAAAATGTTGGCCATGGCCTGCGCTATGTTGGCCATCACCAGGTTCGACCGGGTTCGAGACGCAATTCGCAGCAACATCCGCCGATACGGCCGCCACTGCGCTTAGCGCAGGATTGGCGGAACCCCATCGTCTGCCAGCGATGAATCCAAGTCAAATCATGCCGGGCGCCTCACCCATAAAACGATGCGGCCGGCATAAACCTGCCCGCGCTGGGTCATGTCCGGGGCGGCGCATCAGTAGCGAGAAAGGGTCTCCACCAGCGCCGGCCATTTACCGCCGGCCTGTTTCAGAACAGCATCCGGATTGGCTGCAAAAGCGCTGCGGTTATCTTCGCGGCTGAAGAGGTACAGCCGCTCGCCGGAAACCAGCCACAACCGCGCCTGCCCGACGACGGCCTTGCCGCGCGCAACATCCACCGGATCATAGCCCCCGAACCGGGGGCCGTAGATATCCGGATGGCTGAGGAAAACGGCGCGGTTGGCTTGGTTCCGGAAACGCCAGACGGCGCCACCCACGGACGCCTCGATGTCAGGTAGTCCCTTGGCGGCCTCGGCGTCGGTGAAATAGGCCACCGGATCATACCCGTCGATGGCAAGGCCGCTATGGCGGTTCACGACCACCCGTTCGGTGACCGCCGAGGCCCCGGTATATGGTCCAGCCAGCCCGGCAAGGACCGCAAGACAGGCGATTCCAAGGCGCTGCCCTTTATTTTCTTGCCGCCGTGCCGTCATAGTTGATGCCGATAAACAATCGAGTCGGGGACGTGGGACCGCAGCTTATGCCTATGCGTGTCAGCAAGGCGTTAAGTGATGGACATGAAACTCGGCCATCTGGTGGTCCAAGGGGTTCTTTCATGACCTTTGCTTCGCGTATCGCGGCGCTGGTGTTCGCAGCGACGATTTCCCTGGCCGTGCCAGCCTCGGCCCAGCAACGCTCCGCCAATACCTATGGCCCGGACGAACTGGTCGGCGCCGGCCACCGGTTCTTCGGCAATGTATCCCGCGGACTGGCATCCGTGATCGAGCGCGCGGTGAGCCAATGGGGCCTGCCCAACGGCTATGTGCTTGGCGAGGAAGGCAGCGGTGCTTTCGTTGCGGGACTGCGCTACGGCGAGGGCACGCTCTACACCAAAAATGCCGGCGACCTGCGGGTGTACTGGCAGGGACCGTCGGTCGGCTTCGACTGGGGTGGCGACGGCGCGCGTACCATGGTGCTGGTCTACAACCTGCCCGCAACCGACGCGATCTATCAGCGCTTCGCCGGCATCGATGGCTCTGCCTACATTATCGGCGGCTTCGGCATGACCGCGCTGACAGCGAACGGCATCGTGCTGGTGCCGATCCGGTCCGGCGTCGGTCTGCGGCTCGGCGCCAATATCGGCTATCTGAAATTTACGCCCCGCGCGACCTGGAACCCTTTCTGACACTTTCCTGACAGGATGATCGGGCGTGGCCCCGCCTGCCCTCGGGGAGGCGGGCGGATTCACGTTAACGCGCTGTCCCGCTAGCTTTTTCCCCGCTCGCCATGCCATGGTAAAAGCGGTTAAATTTAGCGCAGGGGTCACACATATGGTCGAACCGATCATGTATTTGGCGATCGGTTTTCTGGTCTCGATGCTGTTCGGTCTGATGATCGTGCCGCTGGTCCATAACCGTGCGGTCCGGCTGACGACAAAGCGCCTCGAGGCAGCGACCCCACTCTCGATGGCCGAGATCCAGGCCGACAAGGATCAGTTGCGGGCCGAGTTCGCGATGTCCGCCCGCCGGCTCGAAATGAGCGTCGAGCAGCTCAAGAACAAAACCTCGAGCCAGCTTGCCGAACTCGGCAAGAAATCGGATGCGATCAACCGCCTGAAGATAGAACTCGGCGAGAAGAACGCGGCAATTTTTTCGCTGGAAGCGCGCGAGAAGGCGCTCAAGGATCAGTTGCGGGCAACGGAAGAAGAATTCAGCACCAAGACGCAGTCGCTGCGCGGCGCCGAACAGCAGCTATCGGACAAGCAGGCCGAGCTCGGCAAACTCAACAGCGAACTCTCCCAACGCTCGATGACAGCGGAAAGCCGTCAGGTCGAACTGCTGGCCGTTCGCAGCCAGATCGAGGCCCTGCAAAACCGCGTCAATGACGCCGAGAAGGAAGTTTCCAGCAGTCACCAGCGCCTGACCGACCATCGCAACGAAGCCGAGATCGCGACGCGCGAACTCAGCGACGCGCGCGGAAAGGTCGAGAATCTGAGCGGACGGGTCAGCGATCTCGACCGCCAGCTCGTGGTGCAGACCAAAGAAACCGAAATGCTGTCGACGCGGGTCACGGATCTCGAGAATCGTCTTGCCTTGCAGGGCAAGATTCTCGCCGAGCGCGAATACGAAAACACCCTGTTGCGCCAGCAGGCCGAGGCCGCGAAACAGACCGAGCAGAAGCTGCGCGAGGACGTGGCTTCCGGCACCGGCAGTTCCGCTGCGATCGACAAGCTTCGCGCGGAAAAGACCGCACTGGAAGAACAGCTCACCGCTGCCCGCGATGAACGCGCCAAACTTCAGCGCGACATCAATCTCATCCAGCAGCAGGCGGAGAGCTCATGGTCCACCGAGCGCATGGAAAACGCGCTGCTGCGCGAGCGCATCAATGACATCGCCGCCGAGGTCGCAAAGCTTGCGGTGACGCTGGAAGGCCCGGACTCGCCGATCGAGGCGATTCTGGCGTCCGAGGAACAGAAGCCGGCCATCAGCGCCATCGTCAAGGCGACGACGGCGAACGGCGCGGCCTCAAATGGAGCGGTGCCGGCAGGCGCGGCGACAGAGGCGCGCGGCACGCTGGCCGAACGGATTCGGGCCTTGCAGGCACACGCCTCTCGGGCCCGTCAGCCGGGCTGAGGGTGTGATGGCTTTAAATCGGCTTACGGTTCTCCGTCACCCTGAGGTGCCGAAGCGAAGCGCAGGCCTCGAAGGGCGGCGGCGTGTCCTGCCCCCTCATCCTTCGAGGCTCGCAAGAGCTCGCGCCTCAGGATGACGGGTCACGCCCCGAAGCCACCACGCTCTAACAGATGATTTAAGCCGAATTCTGAAGCACACGGGCTGGCTGCGCTTGACACCCCGGCCCCTGCTTCCGTAAATCGCCGCTCCGAAAGTTATCCGGTGGTTCCGGGCGCATAGCTCAGCGGGAGAGCGTTCCCTTCACACGGGAGAGGTCCAAGGTTCGATCCCTTGTGCGCCCACCATTTCAAAAAGATACTTCACAAGACATTTTCAGTGCGTCTCCACGGAGATCGAACCTGTTAACCGGCTGCCGCCATCTCGCGAGGCTGCATCGATGCGGTGAGCCGATGCCCCAACCGGATGAACGGTTTTTCAACAAAGCGATACGACAGCGCGGCGAGCGGCAGCACAATCGCCGTTGAAACGAAAAGCATCATCAGCAGGGCCAGCCATGGCGGGCATCCGGTTTGCAGCACCGCACCGAGGGGCTCTTCCATCCGCCAGAAGATCATCAGCGTCAGCGGATGCAGCAGATAGAAACTGTACGAAACCCTGCCGAGAAACCTGAGTACGGCATTGTCGCGGAAAACCGTAAGCCACCCCCGCAGCCCCAAGGCGCCGCCGGCGATCATCAGGCATGAGGCGATCGTCACCCAGGCATCCCTGACATTGTAGTGACGCGCAAAGAGCGTCACGCCGGCAAAGAACAGCACAACGCCGAGACCGAACAGCGCGTTGGCATGGCGAGGCTCGGCACGCGGCAGGAGAACATGGGTGAGCGCGCCGAACAGAAAACAATAAAGAAATATCGCCCGCGGCTCGCCGCCGTCCAGCGGCAGGATCACCTTCATCGGATTTGTCAGCACCGCCAGCATGGATGCGATAACGAAAATCCTGACAAGCCTCCCGGCCGCGATCCAGTGGAGCGCAACGAGAAGGACCGGGATCGCCAGCAACTCGGTCTGGATCGACCAGCCGACACCGTCGATCGAGACCGACAGCAGCAGAATGTTCTGAACCGTCTCCGTCAGCGACGGAACGACACTCAATGTTCTTCCGGTGAGCCTGTACACTCCGACAAAGACCAGAATCGTGAATATCCAGGCCGGATAAATCCGAAAAATTCGAGTGATCGCAAACGGCAAAGCAAGCTCAGCGACAGGCCGGGACGTCTTTTTCAGCGAAGCCGTCAGTACAAAGCCGCTCAGCACAAAGAAGAACACCACCGCAGGCTGACCCTGAAACAGGATTCTCAGCACATCCATCGCAGCCGACGGCATCGCTTTCAGCAGGACAGATTCGCCGCCGATCTGCGCTGGCGATTGGGAGATATGGAAGCCGGCGACGGACAGCGCGGCCAGGCCTCGGAGGCTCTCCAGTTCCGGGTGAAAACGTCGCGCGCCCACCTCGCCCATATGCATCCCCGCCGAAGACCTGTTCAGTCTTATGCTGTCTGCACACCGGAGCGAAAGGCAAATTTGAGATGGAATCGTGCCGGCTGGTATCCACCGGCTATCACGTCAATCGAACGCCGCCTTGACCGTGGCGTACTTGTCCCCGAGCGTGGTACCGAGGCCATTGACCGCAGCGACGATCGCGACCGCGATGCCCGTCGCGATCAGGGCATACTCGATCGATGTCGCAGCCTTCTCGTCGCGGATAAAGGAAATCGCCGTCTTCATCGGATCAACCTCAATGCATTTCTTGCACATGACGGCTTCCCTGCTACGAGCGCTCGGTAAAGCCACGGCTAATCTAGCGGCAAGAAGCTGCCGAAGACTTAACTAAACCTTTCCATGATACCGTCGGCGGCGATTGCGTTTTATGCGGGGACCCCGCGAGAACGCTCGCAGGGGTCGGCGCAAAACCATGCGCGAGGTTCCTTTTATAGTTGTTCGTTACATCATCACTTCGATCAGCCGCGGCCCTTTTTCACGCACGCTGTCCGTCAATTCAACGAAGAAATCCTCTGCCGTATGCACCGAACGCGCAGGCACACCCATGCCTTTCGCCAGCGACACCCAGTCAAGCGCCGGATTGTCGATGTTCAGCATGTCGAGCGCCTTGCGTCCCGGCTCACCCGCATCGACGCCGGCGAATTCGCCTTTCAGGATTTGATACGTGCGGTTGGCGAAGACGATGGTGGTGACATCGAGCCCCTCGCGGGCTTGCGTCCACAGCGACTGAAGCGTGTACATCGCGCTGCCGTCGCCGACCATGCAGATCACCTTGCGATCCGGACAAGCCACCGCGGCGCCGGTCGCAACCGGGGTCGAGAAGCCGATCGAACCGCCCATGTTCTGAAGCCAGTCGTGCGGAGCGGCTGCCGCTGTCGGCGGAAAGAATCCGCGCCCCGTGGTGATCGATTCATCGACCACGATGGCGTTCTCGGGAATAGCCATCGCGATTGCCTGCGCAATGGATGCGTGTGTCAGCGCGCCCGTGGGCTTTGTGAGTTCGGCAAGCTTTTGCGGCTGCGCATCGCTGGCCTTGGCGCCAAGCGCATCGGCCAGCGCATGCAGCGCGGCTACGGAGTTCTCACCAGATTCGCACATGCGATGAACTTCGCAACCTTCCGGCTTCAGCAGGCTCGGCTTGTTCGGATAGGCGAAGAACGCCACCGGGTCGTTGGTCTCGACCAGAACGATGTGGCGGAAATCCTTCAGGATCGGCAGCGCCTGCTCGATCACATAGGGAATGCGGTCGATGGAGAACCGCCCGCGCCCGCGCGCCATGCGCGGATTGTAGGTCTGGCCCATGACCTTGCATCCGGTCTTGCCGGCGATGCGCGCGGCCAGTGCGAGTCCTTCTTCCGTGAGAGCCTTGCCGGTCAGCAGCAGCAGCGTCTGCTCGCCGCTGCGCAGAACGCGGGCGGCCTCGTCGACAGCTTGCGGCGAGTAACTGGCGCGCTGCGAGTCCGCGGGCACCTGCGCGATGCCGTCGGCTTCATTCCATGCGGTATCGGCAGGAAGGATGAGCGTCGCGATCTGACCGGGATGGCTTCTCGCCGCGGCGATGGCGGCAGCGCCGTCGCGCGCAATGGACTTCGAATCCGGCGAGGTACGAACCCAGGCCGACATCGGCCGGGCGAGCCCCTCGATATCGGAGGTCAGCGGCGCGTTGTATTCGATATGATAGGTCGCATGCTGCCCGACGATGTTGACGATGCCGGAATGCGCCTTCTTCGCGTTGTGCAGATTAGCGAGGCCGTTGGCGAGACCGGGTCCGAGATGCAGCAGCGTCGATGCGGGCTTCCCGGCCATCCGGTAATACCCATCAGCAGCACCGGTGACGACGCCTTCGAACAATCCGAGTACACATCGCATCCCCTCGACACGATCCAGCGCGGCGACAAAATGCATCTCCGATGTTCCCGGATTGGTGAAGCAGACATTCACATCGCCCGCGACCAATGTTCGCACCAGACTTTCCGCGCCGTTCATCATTTCACTCCCGTTCGAGGCTTCTTGTTGTGACGTTGTTAGATGAACCATCCTTATGACAGTTCGTCAAAGCCTGCGGTAGATTGGAACGGCAGTACGCCCGTGCAGGCGGGGCATGTCTCGCAGAAGTCACGCCTCGGGCAGATAATGGGCTGTCACGAGGCATTTCACGCGCCCGTGGGTTGCGAAAACAGGCAAATTGTGGCCTCTCTCGCGGAGTTCGTGGCACCTGTGATCTTAGTTCGCCAGCATTTTCGCCCCGGTCTGACGATCTCTTATGAGGATTCTAATGACGCGCTTTTTGACCGTAATTTTCACCGTTGCCGCCATCGTTGCTACCACCGGTTTTGCGAGGGCGGATGCGGAGTTCAATCCGCTGCTTCAGCTTTTCGGCGGGGGAGGAATGGGAGGCGGCTCCGGCCCGATTCCCCGCACCACGGTCGGTTTCCAGGGTAACTACGCGCCGGGCACGATCATCATCGATACCAAGGAACGCCGCCTGTATCTGGTTCAGGACGGCGGCCGGGCTTTGCGATACGGCATCGGCGTCGGACGCGACGGCTTCCGCTGGGGCGGAGTCCACCGCATCACCGCAAAGAAGGAATGGCCGAGCTGGACGCCGCCGGCACAGATGCTGCGCCGCCGCCCGGATCTGCCACGCCATATGGTCGGCGGCCCGGACAATCCGCTGGGCGCGCGCGCCATGTATCTCGGCTCCACGCTTTATCGCATTCACGGCTCCAACGAGCCTGAAACAATCGGTCAGGCTGTCTCGTCAGGCTGCTTCCGCATGGTCAATGACGATGTCATCGACCTGTACAACCGGGTACAGGTCGGCGCGACGGTCATCGTCAAGAACTAGAACTGAGATAGGGATGCGGCATCGGCTTGAGCCCTGCCGCGAAGCTCTTCAAAGGCCGGCCTTCGTGGCCGGCCTTCTCGTTTTCTCGCCAGGCCGCCGCCCGCTCTCTTGCGTGCCGGCGGAGTGACGGCTAGCTCAGGTTGTCATGGAAACATCCCCGACCATAAGGCGGCTGATACCGGGCATCGTGCTGCTGAGCAGCCTGACGCTCAGCACCACATTGTGGTCGCCGACCCTTGCCGAAGGGCCTAACATCAGCACACGCCAGCGCAGCGAAAAGAAGGCTTTCACAGACAGCCAGATCATCGACGGCTTCATGAAGACGGCGTTTGGCGCGGAGTATCACCTTGCCGGACGCGTCGACCGTATCCGCAAATACCACATGCCGGTGCGTGTCCTTGTTGATGGCTCCGTCCGCGCCGACCGGCAAAAACAGATCGGAAAGGTTGTCGGCGATATCGCAAGGCGCGTACAGCATCTCGACATCGCGATCACAACCAAACGCGACGACGCCAACACCATCGTCACGCTGGTGCGGGATCGCGACCTTCAGAAAACCATCACGTCATTCTACGGCGTGGAGAAGGCCAAGGAAATTCACGACACGCTGGACCCGCAATGCCTGTCCGGATTTCGCAAGAACGACAACTACGAAATCCAGCACTCGGATGTCATCCTGACGGTAGACAACAGCGACTTCGTATTTCTCGACTGCGCCTACGAGGAATTGCTGCAATCCCTCGGGCCGATCAATGACACCGACTCGGTGCCATGGACGATGTTCAATGACGACGTCTCGATGGGCTTCTTCGACATCTACGACCAGTACATCATGAATATTCTCTACGACCCACGCATCAAGGCGGGCATGACCGTCGATGAAGTCCGCGCGGTGCTGCCGGCAATCCTGCCGGACGTGCGGACATGGGTCGCCAAGGTGAATCATCTGCCGCGGTAGCAAAACCCCGTCCCGGGCGATGCAGCGCGTAGCGCTGCTGCGCAGAACCGGGACCGCATCATCGGAACCGTTACGGCCCCGGCTCTGCGGCGCACCACTTCGTGATGCACCGCGTCCGGGGCAGGCCAATCACCTACGCCGTCTTTTCAAACAGCTCGCGGCCGATCAGCATGCGGCGGATTTCGCTGGTGCCGGCGCCGATCTCATAGAGCTTGGCGTCGCGCAATAGCCGCCCGGTCGGATAGTCATTGATGTAGCCGTTGCCACCGAGCAACTGGATCGCGTCCAGCGCGCACTGGGTTGCCCGCTCCGCCGCGTACAGGATCGCGCCTGCCGCGTCCTCGCGGGTGGTCTCGCCGCGATCGCAGGCTTTCGCAACAGCATAGACGTAGGCGCGGGAAGCATTCATCGCCACATACATGTCGGCGACTTTGCCCTGCACGAGCTGGAAGCTTCCGATCGGCTCGCCGAACTGCTTGCGTTCGTGGATATAGGGCATCACCACATCGAGACAGGCCTGCATGATGCCGAGCGGCCCGGCCGCCAGAACGGCGCGCTCATAGTCGAGACCGGACATCAGCACGTTGACGCCGCGTCCGACGTTGCCAAGCACGTTCTCCTCCGGGACCTCGCAATCCTCGAACACCAGTTCGGCGGTATCGGAACCGCGCATACCGAGTTTGTCGAGCTTCTGCGCCGTCGAGAATCCCTTCATGCCCTTTTCGATCAGGAACGCGGTCATGCCGCGCGGCCCGGCCGCCGGATCAGTCTTGGCGTAGACCACCAGTGTCTCGGCAACAGGGCCGTTTGTGATCCACATCTTGTTGCCGTTGAGGACGTAGCGATCGCCCTTCTTGTCGGCGCGTGTCTTCATCGACACGACATCGGACCCGGCACCGGGTTCAGACATCGCCAGTGCGCCGACATGCTCGCCCGAGATCAGCTTCGGAAGATACTTTCGCTTCTGGGCTTCGCTGCCGTTGCGGCGGATCTGGTTGACGCACAGGTTCGAGTGCGCGCCATACGACAGCCCGACGGACGCCGACGCACGGGAGATTTCCTCCATCGCAATACAATGCTCGAGGTAGCCGAGCCCCGAGCCGCCAAAATCTTCCTCAACAGTCATGCCAAGCAGACCCAGTGCGCCCATCTTGGGCCACAGGTCGCGCGGGAACTGGTTCTTCTTGTCGATCTCGTCGGCGCGGGGCGCGATCTCGTTCGCCGAGAAATCGCGGACGGTTTCGCGGATCGCATCCGCGGTCTCGCCGAGATCGAAGTTGAACATACTATGCGCGTTCGGAATCATCAGAGTCACTCCCCGGTGGACGGTTTTACGAATGCCGCCCGTTGTTTGGCGGACAATGCCACGGGCCGGTTGCGGGGAGAAGGGCCGGAAGCGCCGGAACACGCCGGCGCCTCCGTTGCGGCAATTCCACCCCGGACGCCGGGAAGATGGTCACAAAGCGAGACCTCGAAATGTCTTGTGTCTGACATTTCGCCGGGCAATTTGGCCAAACGGCGTTGCCTTACGCCAGTGCGCGCGAAGCCTCTCACCTTGGGGGTCGATTCATCGACAGAGCGGGTCGCCTGCATGATATCGGTCACGCCGGAGTTGATATCTGTTACACTCCTCGCGGCCATCCGCATGTTGGACGAGATGCTCTGAGTCACCGACGCCACTGTTCCACCGAATCCGCGATCACCGCCATGATTTCGTTGGCGCGGAAAGATCGTCCGCGTGATGGCCTCCTCGACGCCGGTCGCGGGACGCGGCTCCTTGAACTTCCGGCCCGTATTGCTGGCGCACTCGGATACGTCGATATAAGCCATTGATACTAAGTGAATAATTTCTTCCTCCCTTCTGGACGGCATCAGTGGATGCCGGAGGAATCTGAGGCACTTACGCATGGCCATCGTGCTTGCTTCGTCACCTTCGAGGGGGTGTAATTCTCCCGAACAAGCCTCCGGGACCAACCCACGGAAGCACCTCAAAGGGAGACGCGCGATGCACGGAACGCTCGATCCTGCGCGACATTCGGAACTGAATGCGGCGCGCGAGAAGGCCAATTCCACGCCGATCGAGCAATTCAATCCGGGGGATCCCGACCTTTTCCGCAACGATACGTTCTGGCCGTACTTCGAGCGGCTGCGCAAGGAAGACCCGGTCCACTACTGCAAGGACAGCCAGTTCGGCGCGTACTGGTCGGTCATGAAGTACAACGACATCATGCATGTCGAGACCAACCACCAGATCTATTCGTCGGAGGCGAGCCTCGGCGGGATCACGATCCGCGACGCGCCGCCGGAGTTCCGCCGGCCGATGTTCATCGCGATGGACCAGCCCAAGCACAGCGCCCAGCGCAAGACGGTCGCTCCGATGTTCACGCCGACCCATCTCGACGAACTGGCCGGAATCATCCGTCGGCGTGCTGCACAATGCCTGGATGCACTGCCTCGCAACGCAACCTTCGACTGGGTGGATCGGGTCTCGATCGAACTGACCACCCAGATGCTCGCGACCCTGTTCGACTTTCCATGGGAGGACCGCCGCAAGCTGACCCGATGGTCCGATGTCGCGACCGCCCTTCCCGGCAACACCGACATCATCGCATCCGAGGATGCCCGGCAGGCGGAGTTGCAGGAATGCGCCGCCTATTTCGCAAGGCTCTGGAACGAGAGGATCAATGCGCCGCCGAAAAGCGACCTCATCTCGATGATGGCGCATGCGGAAGCGACGCGGGACATGGACCCGAAAACCTTTCTCGGAAATCTCATCCTCCTGATTGTCGGCGGCAATGACACCACCCGCAACTCGCTGTCCGGCGGGCTCTACGCCCTGAATGAAAATCCGGCCGAATACCAGAAACTGCGCGACAACCACGCGCTGGTTGACAGCATGGTGCCGGAAGTCATTCGCTGGCAGACGCCGCTGGCTCATATGCGCCGTACCGCGCTGCAGGATACCGAACTGCGCGGCAAGCAGATCAGAAAGGGGGACAAGGTGGTGATGTGGTACGTCTCGGGCAACCGCGACGACGAAGCGATCGAGAACCCCGACAGCTTCATCATCGATCGCGCCCGGCCGCGCCAGCACCTGTCGTTCGGCTTCGGCATTCACCGCTGCGTTGGAATTCGCCTGGCGGAATTGCAATTGAAGATCGTCTGGGAGGAAATTCTCAAGCGCAACATCGAAGTGGTCGAGCCGCCGCATCGGGTGTATTCCAGTTTCGTCAAGGGTTACGAGACCATGCCGGCGCGGCTGGCGTCATAGCGAAGCCGGCATCCGGCAATAATTCGGGCGTCAACCACGCTCATCACGTCCTGGGAAATAAGGAAGCGAACGATGCACGGAACGATCAGCATGGCCCGCGACGAGCGCCAGAAGGCTGCCCGCGAGAAGGCCTACTCGATGCCCCTGTCGGACTTCCATCCCGGCGCCCCCGAACTGTTCCGCAGCGACACCCTGTGGCCTTACTTCGAGCGGCTCCGCAAGGAAGAGCCGGTGCATTACTGCACCACCTGCCCGGTCGGCGATTACTGGTCGGTGACCAAATACAACGACATCATGCATGTCGATACCAACGCCGCGATCTTCTCGTCCGACATCAAGTATGGCGGCATCAACCTCCGCGACATGGGCGAGGACTACAAGTGGCCGAGCTTCATCGCGATGGACGAGCCGAAGCACGGCCCGCAGCGCAAGACAGTGTCGCCGATGTTCACGCCGGTGCATCTCGACCGTCTCGCCATTCTTATCCGAGAGCGATCCGCGGAAATTCTCGATAACCTTCCCCGCAACGAAACTTTCAACTGGGTCGATCGGGTCTCGATCGAACTCACCACGCAGATGCTGGCAACCCTGTTCGATTTTCCTTGGGAAGACCGCCGCATGCTGACACGCTGGTCCGATCTCTCGACGGCCCTGCCGAAAAGCGGAATTTACGAGAGCGAGGAACAGCGGCTGCGCGAACTCGGCGAGTGCGCCGACTATTTCATCAGGCTCTGGAACGAGCGCGTCAAGAACCCCGGCAGCGATCTTATTTCAATGATGGCGCACAGCGATGCCATGCGCTATATGGACCGGGATGAACTGCTCGGCAATCTCATCCTGCTGATCGTCGGCGGCAACGACACCACCCGCAATTCGATGTCGGGCTCGGTACTCGCGCTCAACGAAAATCCGGACGAATACGACAAGCTGCGCGCCAACCACGCGCTGGTCGAGAGCTTCGTGCCCGAAGTGATCCGCTGGCAGACGCCGCTGGCTCACATGCGCCGCACCGCGTTGCAGGACACCGAACTCGGCGGCAAGCTCATCAAGAAGGGCGACCGTGTCGTGATGTGGTACGTCTCCGGCAACCGCGACGGCGAAATGATCGAAAAACCCGACAGCTTCATCATCGACCGTGCCCGGCCGCGAACCCATATGTCGTTCGGCTTCGGCATTCACCGCTGCGTCGGCATGCGGCTGGCCGATTTGCAGCTCAAGATCATCTGGGAAGAAATCCTCAAGCGGTTCGACAACATCGAGGTTGTCGGCGAGCCCAAGCGGATCTACTCGAGTTTCGTGAAGGGCTACGAGGAATTGCCGGTCCGGATCAACGCCTGACCGCGTCTGATGCCATCTCTCGCGGCAAGCCTCTTGCGGCCACTGGCTATGGCTGCATATTCGGAATGCGGCTGCGCATTCCGCGCCGCTGGAACATTAGCCTGCAATCTGCCAAACACACACCCATGACACATCAAGACACTGATTTTTCCGACATCCGCGAGTCCGTTGCAAAACTCTGCGCCCAATTCCCTGGCGAGTACTGGCGCAAGCTGGATCGCGCAATGGCCTACCCGAAGGAATTCGTCCAGGCACTGATCGATGCCGGCTACCTGTCCGTGCTGATCCCCGAAGAATATGGCGGCTCGGGCCTGAAGCTGTCGGCGGCGGCCGCGATCCTCGAGGAGATCCAGCGCTCCGGCTGCAACGGCGGCGCCACCCACGCCCAGATGTACACCATGGGCACGCTGCTGCGACACGGCAGCGAGGAACAGAAATCCAAATGGCTGCCACGCATCGCCAACGGCGAATTGCGCCTTCAGGCGTTCGGCGTGACCGAGCCCACCAGTGGCACGGATACATCGTCGCTCAAGACCTTCGCCAAACGCGAGGGCGGCCACTACGTCGTCAACGGCCAGAAAATATGGACCAGCCGCGCTGAATATTCCGACCTGATGATCCTGTTGGCGCGCACGACGCCGAAGGAACAGGCCGCCAAGCGCACTGACGGACTTTCGGTTTTCATCGTCGACATGCGGGAAGCGAAGAAGTCTGGTGGGCTGACGATCCGGCCGATCCGCACCATGATGAACCACGCCACGACGGAAGTTTTCTTCGACAACATGAAGGTGCCCGCTGAAAATCTCATCGGTGAAGAAGGCAAGGGCTTCCGCTACATCCTGTCAGGCATGAATGCGGAGCGCATCCTGATCGCATCGGAATGCGTCGGTGACGCCAAGTGGTTCATCAAGAAAGCCAGCGATTACGCCAAGGAGCGCACGGTCTTTGGGCGGCCTATCGGCCAGAACCAGGGCATCCAGTTTCCGATCGCCAAATCCTACGCCAACATGCGCGCCGCCGAACTGATGGTGAAGGAAGCCACCCGGCTTTATGAAGCCGGCAGGGACTGCGGCGCCGAGGCCAACATGGCCAAGATGCTCGCCGCCGACGCGTCGTTCGAAGCAGCCAACGCCTGCATTCAGACCCACGGCGGCTTCGGCTTCGCCGAGGAATACGACGTCGAGCGCAAATTCCGCGAGACGCGGCTTTATTCGGTCGCCCCGATCTCAACCAACCTGATCCTGTCGCATCTGTCCGAGCATGTGCTCGGCATGCCGCGGTCTTACTGAGAGACATCATGCTGCCGCTTGAAGGACTGACCGTCATCGCCGTCGAACAGGCGGTTGCCGCGCCGTTCTGCACCTCGCGGCTGGCGGACGCCGGAGCGACCGTGTTCAAGGTCGAGCGGCCCGAAGGCGACTTCGCCCGCGGCTACGACGCCGCAGCCAAGGGCCAGAGCAGCTATTTCGTCTGGCTCAACCGCGGCAAGAAATCCGTTGTGATCGATCTCGCCACCGGCGAAGGCCGCAAGACCCTTGAGAGCCTGATCGCAGGCGCTGATGTTCTGGTGCAGAACCTCAAGCCCGGCTCGATGGACAAGCTCGGCTTCACGCGCGAACGCCTGCGCAAGGATTACCCTGCGCTGGTGATCTGCACCATCTCCGGCTATGGCGACGACGGCCCCTATGCCGACCGCAAGGCCTACGACCTGTTGATCCAGGCCGAGAGCGGTCTCGCCTCGATCACCGGCGGACCGGATGCACCGGCCCGCGTCGGCCTGTCCATCGTCGACATCGCCACCGGCGCGACCGCGCATGCGGCGATCCTCGAAGCCTTGATCGGCCGGTCGCGCACCGGGCAGGGCGCCGACATCCGCATTTCGATGTTCGACGTGATGGCCGACTGGCTCGCCGTGCCGCTGCTCAACGCAGAAGCCGGCACGCCGCCGAAGCGCATCGGCCTCGCCCATACCTCGATCGCGCCCTACGGCGTGTTCACGTCGAAGGATGACCGGGACATCCTGATCTCGATCCAGAGCGAGCGCGAGTGGAAAAAACTCTGCGCGGAGGTCATGGCGATGCCGGACCTGCCCAGCGATCCGCGTTTCAGCAACATGGTGGAGCGTGTCCGCAACCGTAAACTGACCGACGACACCGTGGGCGGCGTGTTCAAGACCATGACGCGCGACGAGTTGCTCAAGCGTCTGACCGATGCCGACATCGCCTTCGCCGAGGTCAACACCATGGATGATCTCTCAATGCATCCGCATCTGCGCCGGATCGAGGTCGCGACCCCGAACGGGGTGGTCGCCTATCCTGCGCCCGCCTCTATCGTCATCGGCGAAGAACGGCACTACGGCGCCGTGCCTGCTGTCGGCGACTCCACCGGCGAAATTCCGCGAGGCAAGAAACCATGACCGCGAAACCCGATATCGATCATCTGCGCCAGTGGATCGGCCGCACCCAGGAAGCCTCGGACGTCATCACCGCGCAACTGGTGAAGGGCCTGCGCGCGACGCTGTTCCTTGACATCGGCAATCCCGTTGACGGTGACGCTGCTCCGTTGACAACGCACTGGTGCCTTGCGCAACCGGTCGCGCCGATGAGTGAAATCGGATCGGACGGTCATCCCGCGCGCGGCGGCTTCCTGCCGCCGGTGCCGCTGCCGCGCCGGATGTGGGCCGGCGGGCAGATCGAATTCATCGACCCGTTGCGCGTCGGCGACAAGGTCACCCGCTCGTCGCGCATTTCCGACGTGACGATGAAGACTGGCAGCACTGGCACGCTATGCTTCGTCTCGGTCGAGCACACCATCACCACGCCGCGCGGTGTCGCCATTCGCGAGCGGCACGATATCGTCTATCGTGATATGCCGGCGGCAGGCGACCAGAAGCCGGCCACATCGCCCGCACCTGCCCCGGCGGGCAAAATCCGCGAAACCCACATGGCCGATCCGGTTCTGCTGTTTCGCTATTCGGCGCTGACGTTCAACGGCCACCGCATTCACTACGACCGCGACTACGTCACCAAGGTCGAAGGCTATCCCGGCCTGATCGTGCATGGCCCGTTGCAGGCCTCGCTGCTGATCGAATTCGCCGCCCGTCAGCGCGGCGGCAAGGCGCCTGCGAAATTCATCTATCGCGGCGTGAACCCGTTGTTCGACGGCGCGGAATTCAGCGTCAACGGCAACGAGAAGGACGGCGGCCTGGAGGTCTGGACGGCGAATGCCGCAGGCACTGCGACCATGAAGGGCAGCGCGAGCTGGTAGGAACACGATCAGTCCCCTCTCCCCACGGAAGAGGTGAAGTCGCCGCCCTACTTCTTCCCGAACGTCTCGCGCATGCCGGCCTGGATCTTCGCCATGCCGCCGATCCAGCGATCGTAATTGTCGGCCTTCTTGCGCATGTAATCGATCACCTGCGGATGCGGCAGGATCAGGAATGTCTCGCGGTCGATGCCTTCCAGCGCGCATTGCGCGACTTCTTCCGGCGTGAGATTGCCGTCGTGGGACTGCGGCCCCCTCGGCATTCCCCTGATCATGTTGGTTTCCACGCCCTGCGGGCAGAGGATCGAGACACGGATGTTGTGTACCTTGTGCGAGATCGCCAGATTCTCCGCGAACCCGACAGCGGCGTGCTTGGTGGTCGAGTAGGCACTGCTGCCGACCTGCGACAGCAGACCTGCCGCTGAAACGGTGTTGAGGAAGTATCCGCCGCCGCGCGCCCGCATGCGCGGGACCAGATGGCGCGCCGCATAGATGTGCGCCATCACATTGACGGCCCAGCTCTTCGCCCATGGCGCATCCGACGATCCGCCGGCATTTTCCGACATCGGATCGAATTCGCCGATGATACCGGCATTCGAGCAGAACAGCTCAATCGGCCCGAACTGCTTTTCGGTTTCATCGATGACGTGGAGAATGTCGCTCTCCTTCCCGACATCGCAGGCGAACGACGCGCCGCCGATGGCATCGGCCACCGTCTTTGCCCGCGTACCGTCGAGATCGGCGACCACAACCTTGGCCGCGCCCTCGCGATGGAAGGTTTCAGCGAGCGCCTGACCAATGCCATTGGCGCCGCCGGTGACAACGACAACTTTTCCGGAGACTTTCATACAAATATTTTAGAGGGGAAGAGCGGCCAGATCAATCGATCCTGGAGTCTCACCAGACATGCACCCACGGGAATAAGGGCTCAGGCTGCGACCAGAACCATATCAAGGACTGCAGTGTAGTGCAGCGCAGCGGCGAGCAGCACGAAGGAGTGCCAGATCGCATTCTGAAACCGCAACCGCTCCCAGGCATGGAAGATCACGCCCAGCGAGTAGATCAGCCCGCCTGCCGCGATCAGCCACAGCGTTGAGTTCGGCAGCGAAGCCACCAGGCTGTCATAGGCGATGACACCGCTCCAGCCCATTGCAAGGTAGAGCCCGACCGACAGCCGGTCGAACCGGCCGGGCAGAAAGATCTTGAGCGCGATACCGGCCGCTGCGACCGACCACACGCCGATCAGCAGCACGGTCCCCATGAAGCGATCATTCATCTGCGCAAGGAACGGTGTGTAGGTGGCTGCGATCAGGATGTAGATCGCCGAGTGATCGAAGCGCCGCAGCAGCCATTTCGCCGGCGAGACCGGCCACAGATTGTAGGTCGCTGACAGCCCCAGCATGGCGAGCAGTCCGGCGACGTAAACCGACACCGAAACGATCTCCTTGGCCGAGGCATGCAAGGCGGCGAAAACGACAAGGGCTATCGCGGCGATCAGCCCGACAGCGATGCCGAGCACATGAACGATGCCGTCCGCGATCAGCTCGGCGCGGTCGTAGTCCCAGCGCACCACACCCCCGCCCGCGACGCGGGCATGAGAGCTGAGCTGCTTCAATCTGAAGATAGTCATGAGCGCCGGGCCAACTGGTTTATCTCCACGCCGAGCAGAAAGCATAATACCGTCACGGTCAATGAACTGTGAAAAGCGGAGCGATCAAGATTCATAACGGTCTGAAACTTGATTTCTGCCTCATAAATCGCCAGCTTCATAAAACTGTTACAGCTTGTTTCTCACATCGAATCCTCAGTCCGATAAAGTCTTGATCGAATTATGGCACCCAGCTTTTCGGACATCGTCGAGGAGACCCGCCTTTCCCTCCGGTCTCTGATCGATTACGGCGAAAGCCTGTTCAATCCCACCGTGCGGCTTGGCGTCACAGGCCTGTCACGCGCCGGCAAGACCGTCTTCATCACTGCGCTCGTTCATGGCCTCTTGCGCGGCGGCCGCTTCCCGGTGTTCGAGTCACTGGCGACAGGGCGCATCGCCCGCGCCCGGCTCGAGCCGCAGCCCGATGACGCCGTGCCGCGCTTTGCCTATGAAGGGCATGTTCGCACCCTGATCAACGAGCGGCGCTGGCCCCACTCGACGACAGACATCAGCGAACTGCGCCTTGTGATCGAGTACCAGCGGCAGAACGCGGCGGCGCGCACGCTGACACTTGACCTCGTGGACTATCCCGGCGAGTGGCTGCTCGACCTACCGTTGCTGAACAAGAGTTACGAGCAGTGGTCGGCGGAAAGTCTCGCGCTCTCACGGTGCGAACCGCGCGCACGGCTGGCAAAGCCGTGGCATGCGCATCTCGTCACGCTCGAGCCGAAAGAGCGCGAGGACGAACAGGCAACACTGACCGCGGCAAAACTGTTCACCGATTATCTGCGCACCTGCCGCGACGAACGCTTCGCCATGAGCCTGCTGCCGCCCGGCCGCTTCCTGATGCCCGGCAATCTCGCGGGCTCACCCGCGCTGACCTTCGCGCCGCTGGACGTGCCGCAGGATGGCACCGCGCCGGACGGCTCGCTGTGGGCGATG
This sequence comes from Afipia sp. MLSD5-FHT05B12, assembly GCF_058793355.1. Taxonomy (NCBI): domain Bacteria; kingdom Pseudomonadati; phylum Pseudomonadota; class Alphaproteobacteria; order Hyphomicrobiales; family Nitrobacteraceae; genus Afipia; species Afipia sp. MLSD5-FHT05B12. The sequence goes on along the minus strand of NZ_JBXAFS010000018.1, from coordinate 22,223 downwards.
ATGCGGCGGCGTTATGAGGCCTACAAGGACGTGGTGGTGCGGCCGTTCTTCCGCGATCACTTCACGCGGCTCGACCGCCAGATCGTGCTGGTCGATGCGCTCGCCGCGTTCAATGCCGGTCCCGAGGCGCTGAAGGATCTCGAAGGCGCGTTGTCCGGCATTCTCGACTGCTTCAATATCGGCCGCAGCACATTCGTCAGCTCGCTGTTCCGGCCGCGCATTGATAAAATTCTGTTCGCCGCCACCAAGGCCGATCATCTCCACCACACCAGTCATGATCGGCTCGAGGCGATCCTGACACGCATGGTTGAGCGCGCTGCGTCGCGCGCCGAGTATGCCGGCGCGTCCGTCGACGTGGTCGCGCTCGCCGCCGTCCGCGCAACAAGAGAAGCCATGGTGCAGCAGGGCCGCGAGAAACTGCCCTCCATCCTCGGCACGCCCGAGGAAGGCGAGATGTCCGGCGACGAAGTCTTCGACGGCGGGACGGAAGTGGCGACCTTCCCCGGCGACCTTCCGGCCAGGCTCGACGACCTGTTCAGCGGCGACGGCACATTCCGTGGCCTGTCCAACACCGCGTCCGACCAGACGGACTTCCGGTTTCTGCGCTTTCGTCCACCCTTGCTGGTCCGCGAGGGTGGTGAAGAGCCCGCCCTGCCCCATATCCGCCTCGACCGTGCGCTTCAGTTTCTGATCGGAGACAAGCTGCAATGAGCGACAAGCCGCATCACCGCAAGCCGGCCGCGTTCAAGCTCGACGATCCCCGCGTCATCCTGATGGATGCCGAGGACGATCCCTCGCGTCCTGCGCGCGGCAAGGTCCGCATCACCCCGGAAGCCGATCCCGCCCAGCTTCCAGTCCCCATCGGCGAACCGGCTGTCCCCGCCCGCAAGGGCTTCGGCTGGGGAGGCGTGTTCTGGACCGCGCTCGCCGGCCTGATCGTGCTCGGCCTCGGACTCGGCATTTCCAATCTGGTCGAGGACCTGTTCAACCGCAGCGCCAGCCTCGGCTACATCGGGCTTGTCTTCGCCGTCCTGGCCGTCGTGGCGCTGGCAATCATCATCGCACGCGAGGCCTTGAGTCTGGCACGGCTGGAAACCATCGAGAAGCTGCATGCACGGGCGAACGCGGTGCTGCTGAGCGACGACCGCAAGGAAAGCGACGCGATCGTTCGCGATCTGCTCAAGATCGCCCATGACAATCCGAGGCTCGCCCGCGCCCGCGCCGCACTGGAAGAGCATGGCCGCGACATCATCGACGGCGCCGACATGGTGCGGCTGGCGGAGCGCGAACTGATGACCCCGCTCGATCAGGAGGCGCGGCGGCTGGTCTCCAGCGCCGCGCAGCGCGTCTCCATCGTCACGGCCGTCAGTCCCGGCGCCGTCATCGACATGCTGTTCGTGTTCGCGGCTGCCCTGCGCCTCGTGCGGCAACTGGCGCTGCTCTACGGCGGACGGCCCGGCACGCTCGGTATGATCCGCCTCATGCGGCATGTGGTGGCCCATCTGGCGCTGACCGGCGGCATGGCCGCCAGCGACAGCCTGATCCAGCAGATGCTCGGCCACGGCATCACCGCGAAGCTGTCGGCCAAGCTCGGCGAGGGCCTGCTCAACGGCCTGCTCACCGCACGGCTCGGCCTCGCCGCCATCGACGTGACGCGGCCGCTGCCGTTTGAGGCGCTGCCGCGTCCGGCGTTGTCTGACCTCGCCAAGGACCTGCTGCGCCGTGCCGGCGGTGACGGCGAAAAGGGCTGAAGCTCATCGGCAATTATTCTGATCGGTCATTTTCAAGTTGTCGTCATGGCCGGGCTTGTCCCGGCCATCCACGTCTGACTGAGCCGCCCCCAAGGCGTGGATGCCCGGGACGAGCCCGGGCATGACGGCCTATTGCAAATCCGGAATTACCCATGAAATCCGAGGCTTTTCAAAGCCAAAAAGTCCCGTGAACCAGTTTCACGGGCGGCGCGACCAATCTGCAAGGGGTGGATATCAGTAACCCGCGCAGATCGCGCACCTCAGGAGTACGACCATGTTTCGCAAACTCGCTCTCGCCGTTGCTGCCACTGCCGCGCTCGGTGCAGCCGCCCTCGCCCCCACCGCCGCTTCCGCTGGCGGCTGGCACGGCCATCATCACTGGGGTCACGGCTGGGGCCACGGCTATGGCTTCGGCTTCAGCCCGGTGATCGTAAGCGGCGGCTATGCCGACGATGATTGCTATCAGACCCGCCGCGTTCGCACCCGCTACGGCATCCGCTATCGCACCGTGAACGTCTGCTACTGATCTCGGGCCTCGCCTGAATCGAAAACCCCGGTCGCATCACGCGGCCGGGGTTTTTCTTTTGGTGCCACTCAGTTCAGCAGCCGCCATCTATAGAAACGCGAGTCCGGCGGCGGCGACAGCTCGGGCGTCCATCCGCTGATCGTCTTGAATGCGAACGGCTCGATCACCACGCCGCGCCATGTCCGATCGGCCTGTCCAACGAGACGCAGCACAGCGGGTGTTTTTGTCTCGATCACATTACCGTCGTTGGGCGCGCTGTCGACATACAGTCCAATGCCGGATGTCATGGCCGCGCTTGCGGAATCCCTGAAGCCGATGAAACGGCTGCGCTCATTGACCTGCACCACCGGAATGCTGTCTTTCAAGTGCCAACGCAACTCCGCGTAAATCCGGTAATCGAGCGTGGCGATCCACGTCGCGCCAACCTTATCAGCGGCGGCTTTCGCCTGTCTGGCGATCTCGCCATAGCCCGCTTCTTTTGCGATCGGATCTTGTTTAGCCGCAACCGCGAAACTGCTGACCGCGTAGTAATAGAAAATCGCGACGTTCAGCACGGCGCCAAGGACGATCGCGGCCCTTGCCCATGATTCAGCGGTGCGGAAAATCCAGCCCGAACGCTGTTCCTTGCCGATCTCGGCGAGATTGATGGCGGCGGCGGCAAAGGCGAACGGCCAGATCAGCATCGGCCAGGTGTCGCCGATCCGCAGCGACAGCGACTTCCATAGAAAATACAGGAATGGCGCCAGCGCACAGGTCGAGATCAGAATGAATGCCGGATTCTGCTGCCGGTATCCACGCCATGCCAGCATCGCCGTTCCTGCGAGCGCGACCGGAAACAGGATCGGCCCGACCAGCGCCAATTGAAGCCCGAGGAAATCGCCGACGGTCCGCGCCGACATGCCATGATCCGCTCCGGCACGGATGAACTGAAACTTGAACGACGCCCAGTCGTGTTGCCAGTTCCAGATCAGCACCGGCGAGAACATCAGCAACGCGATGGCCACTGCGCCCCACAGATAGGGACTGCGCAGCCAGCGCGTCCGCCACGGCGGCACCAACAGAAACGCTGCGATAGCTGGCGCGAAGAACACCGCGGTGTATTTCGACAACAGCGCCAGTCCGCCGAACAATCCGGCAGCAAGCCACCAGCGGCCGTCATTGCTTTGCGCCAGCCGCACCAGCGACCAGACCATCGCCAGCGAAAACGGAATCAGCGCGACGTCGGGCAAAATGCGCGAGGCAAACAGGCCATACTCGGGAGCGGCGAGCGGCATCAGCACGGCGAGGACAACGGCGCGGCGATCCCGCGTCAGCCGCCAGACGATGTCCGCAAGCAACGTCCACGCGATCCACATCGCAAGCAGCCCACCGAACCGCGCACCGAAATTGGTATCTCCGAAAATCGCCGTTCCGAGCCGCACCACCCACGCGATCATCGGCGGATGGTCGAGATAGGACAACACGTTTTCCCTGGAGAGCGTCCAGTAATAGGCCTCGTCCGTGCGCAGATCAGCCGTCGCAGCGTAGACCACCTGCAATGTTACAAGAACAGCAATGGCTGCGACCGCGACAAGCATCGCGCGCGGCGTCAGACGCACCGATTCTGTCGTCGAGGTGGTGGTGATCTTCCCCATGCGGTCAGCTTTTCCGCGACCACGCCGGTGAAGTCAAACCGCCCCTGCCGGCAAAAGGCGCGCGCAACCGCACGGCTGCCCATGGCGCAGAACCAAAGTCTCCGTTAGGATTCACCGCCTCCGGACGATCCGGGCGAGGTATAGTTGTATTTACCGGCTTCGGACCGTTTCAGCATGGCAGAGACCGCCGCATCACCCCTTCGCCGATTCATCCGCGGCATCGGAATTCGACAGGTGCGGCTGGTTACCGGCCTTATCCTGTTTGCCTACCTGATCAGCCATTTCGCCAATCACGCGCTCGGCAACGTCTCGCTCGGCACGATGGATGACGCCCTCTACTATCATGCGATGTTCTGGCAGAGCTGGCCTGTCCTCATCGTGTTTTATGGCGCGGTGCTGACACATCTCGGCCTCGGAATCTGGGCGCTCTATGCACGCCGGCAATTTCGCTGGACCGGCATCGAACTGACACAGCTCGTGTTCGGCCTCAGTATTCCGGTTTTCATCATCAGCCATATAATCGGCGTCCGCCTCGCAGCTCCGCTGTTCGGTCATGCGAAGGACTATCCGCAGGTCTTTTTTGCCTACTGGGTATACCGCCCGGAGATGCAATGGTCGATGTACGCCGTGCTGCTGGTGTCGTGGATCCATGGCTGCATCGGAATTTACTTCTGGGTCCGGACCAAGCCCTACTTCAAAAGAATATCGTCACTGCTGCTCGCGCTCGCGGTCATCCTCCCGACATTGTCCATGCTTGGCCTCTATCAGGCCGGCCGAACGGTCGAGCGCGCGAGCGCCGCTCCTGAATGGCGGGCAGACAATCTGTCGCGCGAAAAAGTCGGAACCGGTGCCGAGCAGGTCACTCTCGAACTGATCAGTTCCACTGTGCTTTATGGATACTTCGGGCTGATCGGGCTCACTCTTGTCGCCCGTGGCATCCGGGCGCTGGTAGAGCGCCGCCGCGGTCTGGTCAGGCTGACCTATGGCAACGGCAAGACGATTCGGATCCCGGTCGGCTTGAGCGTTCTGGAGGCAAGCACCCGCTTCAACATCCCTCATTCGAGTGTCTGCGGCGGGCGGGCGCGCTGCTCGACCTGCCGCATCCGCGTCATCGGCGATTGCAGCGTGTTGCCCGAACCATCGAACCGCGAAACCTTCGTGCTGGATCGCGTCGGCGCCGGCGGCGATCCTGCCATTCGCCTCGCCTGTCAGCTACGTCCCCGAACCGATGTCGCGTTCTTCCAGATATTTCCCGCACATACGACAGCGTCGTCGGCAGCGACCATCAAGCCTGCCCAGCCCGGCCGGGAGCGCTACGTCGTCAGCATGTTCGTGGACATGCGCGGATCGACCAAGCTCGCCGAACAGCTTTTGCCGTTCGACACCGTTTTCATCATCAACCGCTTCCTGACGGCGGTGTCGCAGGCGGTCGTCGAATGCGGCGGACAGCCGAACCAGTTCGTCGGCGACGGTCAACTGGCCCTGTTCGGCCTCTCCACCAATCCGCAAACGGCCTGCCGGCAGGCGATCGAAGCCGCATCGCGGATCGCTGTCCATATCGATGCGCTGAATGAATTTCTCGGCAACGATGTGCCGGAACCGCTGCGCTTCGGGATCGGCATTCATGGCGGCGAGGTCATCATCGGCGACATCGGATCGGAGGAACATACCGTCTTCACCGCGCTCGGCGATCCGGTGAACGTCGCCGCGCGCCTGCAGGACATGACCAAGGCCCTGTCCTGCGAGGTCGTGCTGTCCGAGGACGTGCTGAAAACGGCGAACCTCCCCGCGACCAATTTGCCGCAGGTCGAGGTCCCCATTCGCGGCCGGGTCGAGCCCTTGATCGTTTACACGGTCAAAAAAGCCGGAATGCTGTCCGATCTGGTTGCTGATTTCGCAGTTGCAGCAGCGTAAAATCGTCAGATTCGAGCAAAGTTTGAGCGAAAGCGGCCGTGACGAATGCCCTTTTCGCTATCAAGGCTCGCACTTACCGCGTATCGTGCGCGCCGTTGGACACGCCCATCCGCGGGGTTCGACGCTTACTATGGGTCTTACCCTCTGGAGACTACGGAATGGCTAAAGGTACTGTGAAGTGGTTCAACCCGACGAAGGGCTACGGGTTCATTCAGCCCAGCAACGGCGGCAAGGACGTGTTCGTTCATATCTCGGCGGTTGAGAAGGCAGGTCTTTCGACCCTCAACGAGGGACAGTCGGTCGAGTACGAAGAAGTCGCAAACCGCGGCAAGACCTCCGCGGAAAATCTCAAGGTTTGATAGGAAGGTCCGATTCAGAAGACCTGGATCGGACCTTTGATTGCCATCTGCGGCGCGTGATCAGCCCTTCCATTAACCCCAAGGGCCACGCGGTCTTCCACCTGCACTGGCCGGCGCGGTTGCGAAATTCCCGCGCGGCCCGAGTTCGCCAGCAAGGCGCTGCAACTCATGGACACGGTTCTCGGTCGATGGATGGGTCGAGAACAGATTGTCCATGCCCTGACCCGACAATGGATTGATGATGAACATGTGCGCGGTCGCGGGACCGCGCTCCGCATCCATGTTCGGGATCTGATGGGCGGCGTTGTCGATCTTGAGCAGCGCTGAGGCCAGCGACATCGGCTGCCCGCAAATCCGCGCACCCATATTGTCGGCTGAATATTCGCGCGTCCGGCTGATCGCCATCTGCACGATGGTCGCGGACAACGGCGCCAGGATCATCATCGCCAGTGAACCGACAATACCCGGGCCATTGTCACGGTTGCCGCCGAAGAACATTCCGAACTGCGCGATCATCGAAATCGCACCCGCGATGGTCGCGGTGATCGTCATGATCAGCGTGTCGTGGTTCTTGATATGCGCCAGTTCGTGCGCGATCACGCCCGCGAGTTCTTCACGGTTCAGCATTTGCAGCAAGCCGGTCGTCACGGCCACCGCGGCATGATGGGGATCGCGCCCCGTCGCGAATGCGTTAGGCTGCGGATTGTCCATCAGATAAACCTTGGGCATCGGCAATTGCGCGCGGCCCGCAAGCTCGGCTACCAGCCGCACGAGTTCCGTCGCACTGCGCTCATCGACCTCCTGGGCGCCGTGCATCGACAGCTCCATGCGATCCGAGTTCCAGTAGGCAAACATGTTGGTGACTGCGGCGATAACCAGCGCAACCACGGCGCCGCCCGCTCCGCCGATCAGATAGCCGACCCCCATGAACAGAGCCGTCAACCCGGCAAGCAAAACCGCAGTTTTGAAGTAACTCATTCCTCCTCCTCCTGACCGGCGTTTTGCGGGGGATATTTTCTCCACCGTCATAAATGGTGAGAACAACAGCCCTCCTTCAAGATGTATCCCTGCGGCAGCGCGTCACGCGCCTTTCCCCTGAAATCCGAATGCCATGTTCCAGCCGCAACCGTCACCCGGCGAAAGCGGGGAGCTCAGGGCGACATTCGCTTTGATTGAATGATAATCATCATATAAACGGAAATCAAAGAGGGTACACAGATGACCGTTCAAAATGCCGACGCTGGAGACGAACTGACCTCCGCTCGCGCGCCGACATCGATTTCCGCTGATATCATTGCGCTGGCCGCACTTGCCGCGGCCGGTTCTTTCGCAACCAGCATCCTGCTGCCGTCCTTGCCGGCGATCGCAAAGACGCTCAACGTGTCAACGGCCGCCGTAACCTCGGCCATCAGCATCTATCTCGCGGTTTTCGCAATTGGGCAGTTGATCGTCGGACCGTTGTCCGACCGTTATGGCCGGTGGAAGCCGGTAATGTTCGGCCTCAGCATCTTCGTGGCTGGAAGTATCTGGTGCCAGTTCGCCACTGACCTGCCAATGCTGCTGATCGGACGCACGATTCAGGCACTCGGCGCCTGCTGTGCATCGGTCCTCTCGCGCGCCATCGCCCGCGACCTGCTGAGCGGCGAAGCGCTGACGCGAGCACTGGCCTTCATCATGGTTGCCATGTCGGCGGCTCCCGGCTTCTCGCCGCTGATCGGCGGCCTTCTGGACACGACCTTCGGGTGGCGCTCGGAATTTTTTGCTGTCGCCGTATTTGGGGCGATCGTCGCGCTCGCCTATTACCGTTATGTCGGAGAAACGCATCGAGCCGACGCAAACGTGTCGATACACTTGCCAGCAATCCTGCGCGGGTACTGGGATCTGCTCACCGATCTCCGGTTCATTGCGCCGGCAGGAGCCATCGGGCTGTTCATGGGAGCCCTCTTCGCGATGTTTTCAGGAACGCCGCGTGTCCTGATCGACGGGCTCGGCTTCTCCCCGGTCCAGCTCGGCCTGTTCTCCGCAGGCACCGTGTTCGTTGTCTTTGGATCCGGGATGGCGGCACCGCGGCTGGCGAAGAAGATCGGTCATGCTCGTGCCACCGTGGTCGGGCTTGCCATCGCAGCTGTCGGCAGCGCCTTGCTGCTGCTGCTGGCGCATTGGGTCACCCCGACAATCTGGAGCTATCTCATCCCGGTGACCATCTTCCTTGGCGGTTTCGGCATGGTCGCTCCGCTGGGAACGGCCACGGCACTGCAGCCGTTCGGCGACCGAGCCGGCCTTGCCTCGGCGCTGCTGGGGTTTCTGCAAATGGCCGGTGCCGCGGCCGGCGTGGTGCTGACCGCATCGATTGCCAGCCCGACGCTTGCCATCGGCATCGTACAGACGGCGCTAACCATGCTTGGATTGATTTTGTATCTCGCCGGGGAACGCAGGGCATGATCCCGAAAAGCGGGAACCGGTTTTCGGACCCAATCATGCTCGGCAATAATAGATAAGCGGCGCGCTTGATGAGCCTCTAGGACGCGCTCAGCAGGATGCGCCCCATCCCTTGGGGAACGGGATCATCGGCCAGGCGCCGGAATCGGCCCCGGATCCGGAGCAGTCGGACGCCTTGTCGCCGGGCTCGAGTACGCCGCCGCAATACGGGCAATTGTTATCGTTCGCAGCCGACGGAACAGCGTCGGACGCGTCGATCACCTCGTGGGCGAAAAAATTAACCACGTGGAGGCGCGGAATCACTCGGTACGCAGGCATGCTCATCCCTCTTCATCAGAGGCTGCATCATGCCAGCGAGATCATGCCGGTCCGTTCAGGGGAACACTCAAATTTTAGCGGTTTGTCGCATTCGTTGCGGGGGTCTGCACCCCGCAAAGGGCGCTCATCGCGAAACAATCAGACCACGGCTGGTGACAACGACCCAGCGGCCGTCCTGACGGCGGATCGCATCGACCCGTCCGATTCCCGGCAACGGATCGCCCGGAATAACGTCGAAAATTCCCTGCCGTCCGATCACCGTCGCGATGCCGTCGGACACTTCGCGAAGAGTCCAGCCTTCGACGACGGGAAGCCGGCCGGGCTGCGCTGCGGCAGGTTTGATCGAGCCAGTGGTCTCCGGAGCGGCGTTCGCAGCCTGTACAGGCGCCGGCGCCTTCAGCTTTTCAACGGCCTCGCTCAGCTTCGCCAGTTTCGCGGCAGGCTCGGCCTGCGCCTTCTCGACGCGGTCGATGCGCTCGGCGATCTTCGCGGATTGCGCAGCGCTGCTGCTCTTGAGCGCGGCGATATCAGCGTTGATCTTTGCAATCGCGCTTTCGACCGAGCGCGCCTGCTCGGCGGCGCTGATGGCTGCGACAGAAGCAGTCTGATCGCTCGTCAAGAAGTGACCGGCGCCCACTGTCGCCAGCGAGCCTCCAATAGCGCCCACCGCGGCGGCGATGGCCACGATGGCGGTCATCGACAGACGGCGGCCGATGGCTTGTGGAGCAGCGGCAGGCTCTTCGTCTTCGGACTTTTCGCTGAAGACAATGTCTTCCCAAGAGCTGTGCGGCGTCAGGCGCTGCAAGGTGATTTCCCTGGAAGGCTGCTTGGCGGCCTGCGCCGGAGCGCCGTCCTCGGGCGCATCCATCTTCGGCTCGTGCCGGACCATATCGCCGGTTTCCGGCACCAGCGATGCTTCGCTGTGATTGCTGGAATCCTTGATCTCGCCGTCGGCAGTGTGGTCGGTCATGAGCGCTAACTCCGAATGGATTTACTATTTGGTAACCACGAATTGGTTGAGAATTCGTTACCGCGCCCAAACCGACAGTCAGTTCATATCGAACTCACATCGGTTAGCGCGCCGATGCGAGTTTTGTATCAACTACAAAATGAACCCGGTATTTATGAAGTTCGACTTGTGCTCGCGCACGATGCTGTCGAGCAGCCGTTTCGAGTCGTCGGTCTGCTTCGCCGCGATCATCGAGCGGATCGAGAACGAACGCAGCGCATCGGTGACCGAGAGCGTGCCTTCCGCCGAATCCTTGCGGCCGGTGAACGGAAACACGTCCGGCCCGCGCTGGCACTGGCAATTGATGTTCACCCGGCAGACCTGATTGACCAAAGGGTCGACCAGCCGCCCGATCGTCTCCGCGTCTTCGCTGAAGATCGAAACCTGCTGGCCGTGTTCGGAGGTGATGACGTAGTCGAGCGCGGTATCGATGTCGTCGAACGCCATCACCGGAACGATCGGCCCGAACTGCTCCTCGCGATACAGCATCATGCCTTCCTTCACCGGATAGACCACGGCGGGATAGAACAGCGTGCCGCTGCTGGCGCCGCCGCCTTCGTTGATGACCCTGGCGCCCTTCTCCACAGCGTCGGCCACCAGCCGCGTCATGTGCTCGACCTTGCCGAACTCCGGCAACGGCGTCAGCGTGACGCCGTTGTCCCACGGCATGCCGGCCTTCAGCCTGGCGAGTTCTTCGGTGAACCGCGCGAGAAATTTCTCAACGATCGAGCGGTGGACGATCAGCATTTTCAGCGCCGTGCAGCGCTGGCCGTTGAAGGACAACGAGCCGAGCAGACATTCCTTGACCGCGAGTTCGACATTCGCATCCGGCAGCACGATGGCTGCGTTCTTGGCATCCAGCCCGAGAATGGCACGCAGCCGGTTGACCTTCGGATGCATCTTCTTGAGATGGTCGGCGACACGGCTCGAGCCGATCAGGGTCAGCACATTGACCTTGCCGGATTCCAGCAGCATCGGCACGACCTCCGAGCCCTTGCCGTAGACCGTGTTGATGACGCCTTTCGGAAATGCGCTGCGGAACGCTTCGAGCAGAGGCTGAAACAGCAACACGCCGAACTTCGGCGGCTTGAACACCATGGTGTTGCCCATGATCAGCGCCGGGATCAGCGTCGCGAAGGTTTCGTTGAGCGGATAGTTATACGGTCCCATACAGAGCACGACGCCGAGCGGCGTGCGGCGGATCTGACCGATGGTGCCGTCCACGATGGTGAAGCGCGAGTTGTCGTTGTCGAGATGTTTCAGCGCCTCGATGGTCGCCTTCATATATTCGACCGTGCGATCGAACTCCTTCTGTGAATCCGGCAGCGTTTTTCCGATCTCCCACATGATGAGATTCACGATCTGCTCGCGGCGAGCCACCATCTGCCTGGTGAAATCCTGCATGCAGGCGATGCGCTGGGCCACTGTCATCGTCGGCCACTCGCCGCGCCCGTTGTCGTAAGCCGCGACCGCCGCATCGAGCGCAACCTTTGCCTCGGGAATGCCACCAATGGGACAGCTGCCAAGTTCGACCTGCTCCAGCGAGCCGTCAGCCTTGCGCACGCAGATGGCCGAACGCACGGTCTCCACCGGCCCCGTCCACGGCTCCAGTTTGCCGTTCACGAGGGTCTCGCGCTGATGAACGGGCGGCGGCACACCGCAATCCTTCAAATGGCTTTCCTCGGGGAACAATTCCTTCAACTGCTGCGACGTGAGCATCAATGTCCTCATCGATTGCGAGTTTTCCGCGGGGCCGCTCCCGGCAAACACGGGCGCGGACAGGGGCGCAGGGACCGGCGTCAAGCCGGCTGCCTGGACGGTCAGTCTAGTGTGCCAGATGAATGAGTCGAAATGATAATGTAGCTGGCTTTTTTATAGGCAACTGCCCGGCTACGCCGTCATTGCGAGGAGCATGGCGACGAAGCAATCCAGCCATTGCTCTGGACTGCCTCGCTCCGCTCACAACGATATTTGCCGCGCGCGGCAATTTGATCGCCGCGCGCAGGAACCGTTTACCGCGTCAGGTCCGATAGATCCGCTTGAACTGCCGTTCAGCGGACGCCATCGCACCCTTGAGGTCTTCGCGGCCGGTGCAGTAGTTCGCGAACATATCGACCACGACGAAATCCGAGATCGCGGCGGCGGCACTCTCGTTCAGGGTACCGATGCCGGCCGGTGTCGTCGCAAGTTTGGCGACGTCGCGATATGGCGTGTTTTTCGGATCGGCCGTCCAGATCGGATTCTTGTCGTAGGCGAGCAGGAAGTGCGACAGGTAGCCCTGCGCCGCCTCGATCCAGGGATTGAACTGCGGCCCTTCCATCAGGAACGCGGTGAACGCCTTGCAGGCCTGCGGATACTTGGTGAACTTGAAGATCAGGATCGGAAAGCCAAGATGCTGTTCCCGGACCTGACCGCTGATCCCGACCGGCAGATGCGCGTGGTCCATATCCTGGGCAATCGCGGGATTTTCCTTCTTGGCCGCGACATAGATGGAGATGCCGTTCGTGGTGAGATGGAGCTGACCGGCAAGGAACGCCTTGTTATTGGAACTGTCGTTCCAGGACACTGTGCCCGGAATGAAATTATCGTAGAGCGATTTGACGTATTGCAGCGCCTTCGCCGTCTCCGGCGAATTGATGGTGACCTTGTTGTTCTTGTCGACCGTGTAGGCGTTGTGCGCCCACAGCGACCAGGCAAGCCACCCGTTGGCGTCACCCGTGGCATGCCCGAGCGCCATGCCGGCCGGCGTCCCGTTCGCCTTCATGCTCTTGATGAGTTCCCGGAATCCGCCGAGGTCCTTCGGGAATTCCTTGAAGCCGGCTTTCTGCATCGCGCCGATGCGGTAGTTCACGAGGCCGCCGCTGGAAGCGACCGGAATGCCGATCCATTTTTTCCCGAGCTTGCCATAGGCTTCGCCCGACGGCGCCCAGCCGCCGTATTTTTTGCCGAGATATTCGGCGACGTCGGTGACGTCGGTGCATTTGTCGGGAAACAGGAAGGGCAGCGAATAAAGTCCCCACACCATGTCGAGACCCTGCCCGGTGTTGGCCGCGACCGAGGCCTTGGGCTGGATGTCGTCGAACGATTCATTGGAGACGTTCATCTTCACGCCGGTCGCCTTCTGGAAGGCATCGACGATTTTCATGAAGGCGACGTCCTCGGCTTCCACGAAGCGTTTCCAGCGGAGCATGTTGATGGTCGCGCCGGGCTCCGGCTTCCAGGGGGCGGCTTGCGCCCAGGCCTTGGCGTAGCCGAGCATCTGGTCGGCTGACATGGTCGCCGCCGCAGCCAGTGCCGCGGCGCTTCCTTTGAGCAGAGATCGTCGATCCGGCGTAAACTCGGTCATAGTCGTCTCCTCCCTGATGTATTGGCCGTTGATCGGCCAACATTTTCAAATCCAGCATTTTCAAATCAATGTCTGCGTGTCGGATGTCCTTCTCGAATGGGCATGGCAAGCCGCGCCCCAGCGCCGCCGATGTAATCATCTGCGCGATGCGCAATCAATGCACGGTGCGCGACAGTGCAAAGCACAATCGGTGTGACATTAGCGGATGATTTTTTGAAACCGCGCGACGGCGCGCAAGCACCCGCAACGGCGTCCAGATCGAGGATCTCAGAGATCGAGAACCACGGCCCCCGAAACGGCATCTGTGATGCCGCGGCCTTCGCCCTGATCCTCGAGCACGGACCGGAAGCTGTCGAGTGTCTTGATCATCGCGGGTCGTGCAGCAACCAGTGCGTCCTGACTGGACCACGCGCCGATGAGGCAGAACGTTTGCTCGCCGGTCTGTATGATGAAGCCACGCTCGAGGCCCGGCCATTTGGCCTTGCCGTTCCGGTGCGCATCAAGGAAGGCGGCCTGTTCGCCGGACTTCACCTTGAACTTGACGACATTGTAGACCTGCATGATGCGCTCCAAAATGCTGAAGAAAGTCGCACTTATTTGGCGTTGAGCACGCAATAATCTGGGTTCGCAGTATTGTTCTGAATGGTAGCAGATTGGCGCTCCCTAGGGGAATCGAACCCCTGTTTCAGCCTTGAGAGGGCCGCGTCCTAACCGCTAGACGAAGGGAGCAAGCGCGGGGAAGGGAATAGCCTTGAAACTGCGCTGCCGCAAGACTGGAAGCTGACGAACGGCGGCGAATAGCGCGGGAAATATGCGGAGCGCCGCGGCAATTTCACCGGCCCCTAAAAGAAAGGACCTTCGCAAGGGGGCCGGAGCGGATCATGGAGCCATCAACCGTTAACGCCACCTCGTGTCACGAGGCTTTATCAAGGCTCATTGGCGAATTTGAGACGCCCGAGAAGCTTCAGCGTCTTCGCATCAAAGGTGCGGATTTCAGTGGCGCCGCCGATCTCGACAGTCACCGCCAGCCGTTCGCCGACGGCGGCGGTCGAGGCGATCCGCGCACCCTTCGGCAGGGTCGCCGTCACATCGGTGATCTGAACGCTTCCATCGGTGCGGAAAAGACGGTAGCCGATAGCGACCAGCAGAGCCCCGACCCCGATCGCCGTGGTCAGGCCGGCAATCAGCATCATCCGGCGCACCCGCGCGATCAGCGCTGCTTGCTCAGGGGTCGGTTCGGGCGCAACAGTTTCAGTCATGCAGCAGTCTTCCAAAAATACGCATCACGAGATCACGGTCGAGGGCGATGAAGGATCGCAGCGGCTGGACCGCGTGCTGGCCGTGCGCAGCCCCGGCCTGTCGCGCTCGCGCCTGAAGGCGTTGATCCTCGCGGGCCAGGTCAGCGTCGGGCAAGCCGGTACCAACTCTCGCCCTGTTCGCGACCCCGCTTATCACGTCAAAGCAGGCGATACGATCACAATCGACGTGCCGCCCGCCGCCCCCGCCGAGCCCGAAGGCGAGGACATCCCGCTCGATATCGTGTTCGAGGACGACGACATCATCGTCATCGACAAGCCCAAGAACCTTGTGGTGCATCCCGCCGCCGGGCACGAAAGCGGCACGCTGGTCAACGCGCTGATTGCCCATTGCGGGCCGAGCCTTTCCGGCATCGGCGGGGTGAAGCGGCCCGGCATCGTCCATCGGCTCGACAAGGACACCACCGGCCTGATGGTGGTCGCCAAGAACGACCGCGCCCATCAATCGCTGTCGGCGCAATTCGCCGACCATGGCCGCACCGGCGAAATGCGCCGCGGCTACATGGCGTTTGTCTGGGGAGCGCCGCCCTGGGCCCGCGGCACCATCGACCAGCCGATCGACCGGCACCCCTATTCGCGGGACAAGATGGCGGTGCGCCAGGGCGGACGCGACGCCATTACCCATTGGGAAACCGTGGAGAGCTTCACCGGCCGGGACGGCAAGCCGGTCGCCTCGCTGCTGGCCTGCCAGCTCGAGACCGGACGCACCCACCAGATCCGCGTCCACCTTGCCCATCTCGGCCACCCGCTGCTCGGCGACGACGTCTATGGCTCCGGTTTCAAGACCAAGGCCCGCCAGCTCGGCCCGCAAAGCCAGGCGGCGCTCACGGCCCTTGGCAGGCAGGCCCTCCATGCTTATTTGCTGGTGCTGGAGCACCCGGTGACCGGAGAAATTCTTCACTGGGAATCGCCACTTCCGGAGGATTTGGTCCTCCTTGAGGCGGCCCTCCGTAGCACAGACTAAAGGTGGTGCGCTAAAAAGCCGCATGGTTACAGACATTTAACCTGTGTCACGGGTTCGTGACCTCGTTTTGTTCTTCCCTCCCCCTCGGGTTTTGGAGTATGTTGCACCTGCGCTGGGATCGTCCCGGCGCGGAACATTGCAGCGCCTCTGGCTTTGACACAGCAGATGGCCTGCCTCGCCCGCCGCTATCGGGGGCGTGAACTCTGGAGGGCGCACCATGGCCCGTGCCGCGACCTTGCCGGTTCTCAACGGAGAATCCGGTCTTGCTCATTATTTGACTGAAATCCGCAAGTTCCCGATGCTGGAACCGCAGGAGGAATACATGCTCGCCAAGCGCTGGCGCGAGCATGATGACCGCGACGCCGCGCATAAACTCGTCACCAGCCATCTGCGGCTCGTGGCCAAGATTGCCATGGGTTATCGCGGCTATGGCCTGCCGATTTCCGAAGTCGTCTCCGAAGGCAACGTCGGCCTGATGCAGGCGGTGAAGCGCTTCGAGCCCGAGAAGGGCTTCCGCCTCGCCACCTACGCGATGTGGTGGATCAAGGCGTCGATCCAGGAATACATCCTGCGTTCGTGGTCGCTCGTGAAAATGGGCACCACCGCGAACCAGAAGAAGCTGTTCTTCAATCTGCGCAAGGCGAAGAGCAAGATCTCCGCGCTTGAAGAGGGCGATATGCGCCCCGATCAGGTGAAGCAGATCGCGACCCGCCTCGGCGTGACGGAACAGGACGTGATCGACATGAACCGCCGCCTCGGCGGCGACGCGTCGCTCAACGCGCCGATCCGTGACGACGGCGAACCCGGCGAATGGCAGGACTGGCTGGTCGATACCTCGCCCAACCAGGAAGCCATCATGGCGGAGAGCGAGGAGTTCGATCATCGCCGCAACGCGCTGACCGGCGCGATGGGCGTACTCAACGACCGCGAGCGCCGCATCTTCGAGGCGCGGCGTCTGGCTGAAGACCCGATGACGCTGGAAGACCTCGCCGCCGAATTCGGCGTGTCGCGCGAGCGCGTGCGGCAGATCGAGGTCCGCGCATTCGAGAAGGTGCAGGCGGCGGTGAAGACCGCCATCGCCAAGCAGGAACACGCCGCGCTGGAAGCGGCGTACTGACGCATGATCCCGAAAAGCGGGAACCGGTTTTCGGACCGGATCATGCGTCGATAAGAGTCTCCTGCGCATCGCAAGTTGCGAAAGCCGGCCTTCGGGCCGGCTTTTTTGTTTTGACCCTCGTCCCGCTTGCGGAGAGAGGGGGAAGAAAAAGCACGCGATAAACTTCGGCCACCCGCATATCGTCATTCCGGGGCGCGCGCCGCTTTGCGCGCGAGCCCGGAATCCAGTCTGGTTCCGGCTGGATTCCGGACTGGCGCTACGCGCCATCCTGAATGACGGCGTGTGGCAATGACTCATGTCAGCTTGTCCTCCTCGTCTTCGCCCGCCGCATCCGCTGCAATTCGTCATAGGCGAAATCAATCGCGGCGCCGTGTCCGAGAAATCCGAGCAGGCGCGGGTTGTCCGTGGCGCGGCACGTGAACTCCGGCCCAGCACAGCGCCGCGTGCGGCGGCACGCGCCGTCGGGACAGTTGCGCCAGGCGCGCAGGAAATCCATTTCCGCGCGCGCAACAATCAGACTGCAATAGTCGTAATCGCGCACCGTGTGCGCGACGCGTGTCTCGCCGCTCTGGCGCGCATTCTCCGCGCCGCTGAAACCGTAGGGGCCTTCGAGCTGGAATCTCGCCGTCATCGGCAACGCTCCCTTGATGCATATGGTGGAATGAGCGTGATGGAATGGATGCGATGGGATGAGTGCGCACGCGCCGTCTGTCGCGCGCATCGCGCACGGCGGCCTCGCCTCACCTCATCCCCTCGAAAACATGAGGGAACGCCGAAAGGCGCACCTTGGTAGAGCCGCGACGCGGAAAATTCCGCACCGCGCATCGCCTTTCGGCGCTCCGCACGTAGACAAGTTTACGCAGTCTACGACTGCTATGGGCGATTTTTGGCGACGGGATCGTTCTTCCGGGACAGGACGGACGCTTTCACGCCCCGATCCGGCGGGCTTTCGCCTGCCTTCATCCTGTCCGCGTCCAGCCACTGAAGGCAGAGCCACGTAGTTGGCCCGGATGATCACCCGAAGCCTCCCGGACGCGCGAGAGACCGTCTCTCCCACGCGCGCAGGCGCCGCATCCCGCCCCGCGCTCTCAAGCGTCCCGGACAACGCCCCTCAAGTGAGGCGGGATGGCGCGAGGATGCGTCAGGGCGGGGAGATTGTCAAGGAATTTATTCCTTGGTCCAGTTTTCTACATTATTGTTACGCACTTTGCGCAACCGCTTGTAACCGCGCTGAATGTTCAAAGTATTCGCTGTAGGATCAAACCTGTAGAGATGACGAGCTAATCCTTCGAGTTCTGCAATTTCCTGATTTGTAACGTTGTCCCAAACCTCAAAAACAGAGAAATGAGACCACTCGCCGGTTTTGCGTTTGGATCGTCTATGAGATCGCAAACGTCCTGCAATTCCAGAGCTAGACATGCCGACATATTTCAAGTCGTAGACATGTCTCCTCCTTTTGCTCTCTTGCTTATTATAGAGCACATAAATGCCGCGCAAACCGCGCGGAAGACCGGCAATCTTATCTTGTTCAAGAAATTCAGCGCAGCGTTTGAAAAAGCGTAAAACATCCCTTCTCATTCAACTCTCCGGATTAAGGAACAGCAACCGTAGCCCGGATGAAGCGAAGCGCAATCCGGGAATGGCGTAACCGATCATAGTTCGCGCTTTGACCAGCCCGACGCAGTTTCCATCAAAATCAACATCGCGATATCGCGAGCGGCGGCCCCGGATTTCGCTTCGCTTCATCCGGACTACAAGGCTCGTCATTCCGGGATACGCCGGAGGCGCAGGCCCGGAATCCATGTTTGCCGGAATCTTGCGCGAGACGATGGATTCCGGGTTCGCGCTTCGCGCGCCCCGGAATGACGGCGATGTTTTCACATCGCCCCGTTCTTACCGGCGACACAAGAGCGAGGTTTTGAACCACCCGGTTACAGATAATCCCGGAAATAATCCGCCATGCTGTCGTCGCCGCCCGTCATGCCGAAGTCGACCGGCTGATCCAGCAGCAGCGCGCTGGCCTGCGTCTTGTAGTCCGGCGAGACATCGTCCACGCCGGGAAGCGGCTGGCGCAGGATATCCAGATAGGATTTGTAGTTGTCGAGCGTGCCGCTGAAGATGCAGTTGCACACGCCGGGATCGGCATAGACATACCGCGGCGTGCCGCCGGCCTTGTGAATCACGAAGCGGTGCGGCGGCAGCGCCTTCAGCGCGCGCTGGCCCGCCGCATCATTGGCGAGCTGAATGCGGAACCCGGCCGAGCGCAGATAGAACGCGTTCTTCTCCAGGAACGGCTTGCTCGGCGTGACATGCTGGGCCACGAGCGGCCACGCCAGCAACACCATCGCCATCGCGGCAAGCGAGGCGAGCGCGCGCCACGCGATCCGGGACATTGTTATCGGAAACATCATTCCTGCCGAAAGCATCGCTTTATCCTCGCAAAAAATAAACAAAGTTACATGGGAGTCATCTGCGCTCGTCAGTTCGCCCTGCCTTCGGGCTTCTGAACCGGCACACCCATCGCCAGCGCATTGTTGAGCGTGTCGCGGAGATTGATCGCGGCTGCGGCGGTCATGCGCAGATGCGCCACGGCCTTCACCCGGCTCGCCACCTTGCCATGCGGCGCGGAGTCGATCAGGCCGGTCGCCAGCATCAGATTGATCAGGCCGCCGTTGTTCCCGAATGTCGGGCACACCTCGAAGAAGATGATCGGCGCGTCGAGCGTGCCTTCGATCGGAACAAAATGCGGATCGGCTTGTGTCGCAGGCGTATCGGCCATCACGTCTCCTTGTGCGTTGCGTGAATTGGTGGCGTGAATTGTGTGGCGGGAACCCGGACGCAGCGCCACTCGTTCACGATTTCGTCGCAGATGTGAAAGCATGCATCGCAGCACGCGAATTGTCGACTCGCTGGCACAAGATGTGGTGCGATTCCCGGGACAACGCATCAAAGTGCGTTGCGGAATCTTCATCACCTTGAAGGAAATGTGACTGGAGCTTTTCCAATTTCACATCGGGGTATGCGGCTTGCACTTCGCCATTCCGACTCACATCTGCCCTATTGCGGAAGCATGGTCCGCCCGCTCACCGAAAGCGCGATCGCACAGACATCACCCGGTGCAATCGCGTTTTGAAATGTCCGAAGAGGAGAAGCGCATGGTCAATCGCCCGCAGGGAACCCTCAGTGAAAAATTCGATCCGGATTACGTCGCCACATTGAGAAGAATTCTCGACATCGCCGTCGAGCAGATCGCGCAGGAGAACCGCACGCCCGCGACCAAGGCGAAGATGGCGCAGACCATCGTGCGCCGCGCCGCCGACGGCGTCACCGACGCCAATGATCTGGTGTCGAGCGCGGTGCGTGCCGGCGAGACCCGCGCGGCGTGAGTCTTCATCCCTCCCCCTTGATCCCTCCCCCTTGCGGGAGGGCCGGCCGGCGAAGCCGGTCGGGGTGGGGGGCTGACATCCGGCCAGCGAGACACGATGAACGCGCAACGCATACAACCGTCATCACCGGGCTTGACCCGGTGATCCATCCCGAGCGGACTTTCGAGAAGACGATGGATTGCCGGGTCAAGCCCGGCAATGACATCTGGGAGAAGCGGCCAGTTCAGCAGCCTGCTGATACAAAAGATACCAGAAAACCTACGATCCCGATGCCGCCGCGCTCTTAGGCACGGCGTGTGGCGTGTCCTTGTCGAGCCGTTTTTCCACATCAAGTCTTGGCGCGCTGGTCGCGAACTGCTCGTCCTGCGGCATCGACGGCAGATGGCCGCTGGTCTTGGCCTGATCGATCACCTGCGCCAGCAGCCTGAGGCCGAGCGGCGCCAGCGCCCGCTCCCACAATTCGCGCGCGGTCTCGTTCTTCTTCACGAACACCCAGTCCTGCGCGGCGACCGCACCGGCGTCGAGCCGGTCCGACAGATGATAGATCGTGCCGCCAGCGATCGCGTCGCGCTCCTTGATGGTCCATTCCACCGCCGCGATGCCGCGATGGCGCGGCAGCAGCGACGGATGATAGCCGATGCCGCCATGCTTCGCGGCTTTCAGCGCGCCCTCGCTGACCATCGCGTGGCTGTGCGCGGTGACAATCAGATCGGTGCCCGGCGCGATTTCCGAAGCCACGATGAGCTTCGGCTTGGCCTGCACCACGACCTCGATCCCGGCGGCGCGCGCCGCCGCGGCGAGGCGGTCATCGCCGTCCGCGACCACGACGCGGATCACCTCGATGCCATGACCGCGCATCATGTTGAGCGTCTCGACGCCGAAATGGCGCGAGCCAGCGAGAGTTATTTTCATGAGCACCGTACCGGTATTTTTCTGAGCATGATCTGATCGGAAAACCGGTTCCCACTTTTCCGGATCATGCTCACTGCCCCCAGGCCGTGAATGCTTCGTTGAATGCGCGCTCGCCCGGCGCGCCCTTCTCGATGGCGATGATGGAACGGCGCTGGTTGGCGTAGACCAGCGGAATATCGAACCATGACCGTTCCTTCAGAAGCTGTAAATTGCGCGCCTTGTCGGCCTCGACATTCGACAGCCCGACCAGGAAGAAGCCGTCGGTGACCTTCACCGCGAGACCGGCCAGCGGGGTGCCGCGCGCCTGCTCGTTGGACTTCATCAGCACACCGGGCACGTTGGCGATGGTGGTGCCGAAATCCGGCGGCAGCACGAACGTCAGTTCCGCGGTGTGGCTCGCGGGCAGCGACGCATCGGTGTTGCGGCGGATCGAGAGCGACATCTTGATCTTGCGCTCGGGAATATCGATGTCGGCGCGCACGCCGATATCCGGCGGCTGACCCGCGGGCACCTTGACCGCTTCGGTGCGCCAGATCACCGAGCCGACATACTGCTTGCCCTGCGGCGCCGAGGGGTCCTCGTCATAGAGCACCACGCGCTGCGCCACCGGCGCGATCTGCGCCGAGCCGGGCTGGCCCACGCGATCGGTGATCTTCGGCCGCGTACCGGACGCATCCTTGGGTGTCGTGTCGACCTGTTGCGCGGGCTTGGTGAGCGACTTGAACAGCGAATAGGCTTTCGGCCCGCCCCAGACCGCGCCGCCGATGGCGATGATCGCGACGCAGACCGCGATGGCGGTCTTCAGCGGAAAGCCACGCTTCTCCGTTTCGGGTTCGTCGCGGGACTGGATACGCGCGCGCGGCCGGCCGTTCGGCTGATAGCGCCCGGCTTCCTCGATGGATTCATCGTAACTGTAGGGTGCGGGACCGCCGCGCTGATCGGGGAAATCCTGCGCCTGGCTGCGCCGTGCCGAGCGGGTGGCGCTGCCGAGGTCGTTGGCATCCGCGACCACGTCGCGCATGCCCGAACCCTGCGGCGGACGGCGGGCGGCGCGCGCATCCTGCGTGAACTCGTCCAGCATGCGGGTGTCGTCACTGCGCTGATCGCGCGCACGGACATCACGCATCGATGCCGGCAAACCTTGCTGAACCGGCGGCTGCGCGCGGCTCAGCGGCGGCGGCTGATCGCCGCGCAGATTGCGCGGCGGGCGCTGGTCCGGCGCTCCATTGGCC